>CABSKV010000075.1 GCA_902478425.1 uncultured Coriobacteriia bacterium
CCCTGGCCCTTGCCGCCGATAGCGGCTGCCAGGCGGCCATGATGGCGCCGACCGAGGTGCTCGCCCGCCAGTACGCGAGCAAGCTCGGCCCGCTCTTCGACGCGGCAAACATCAGCTGGGGCACGCTTACGGGCTCGACGGCGCCCGAGGAGCGCGAGCGTCTGCTCGCGGCAGCTGCCGATGGAAGCCTGCAGGTGTTCTTCGGCACGCACGCGCTCATCGAGCCCACGGTGAGCTTCGCGCACCTATCGCTCGTCGTCATCGACGAGCAGCATCGCTTCGGCGTCAACCAGCGCGCGGCCCTGCGCATGAAGGGGCCGGGCTGCGACCTGCTCGTCATGACGGCCACGCCCATCCCGCGCACGCTCGCGCTCACGCTGTACGGTGACCTGGACACGAGCTATATCCGCACGCGCCCCGGCAACGTGATGCCCACGCACACCGAGCTCGTCTCGCGCGATGCGCGCGGCAGGGCCTACGAGGCGATGAAGCAGGCGCTTGCCCAGGGCCGCCAGGCATACGTCATCTGCCCGCTCGTGGGGCTCTCGCGCGAGCGCAGGGCGGAGCGTGCCGAGGACGGCTCGCTGTTTTCCTCGCTCGCAAGTGGCAGCGACATCTCCGATCCCAAGGCCGCCGAGGAGGAGGCCGCCCGCCTGCAGCGCGAGGTCTTCACCGGCTACCGGGTGGGCCTGCTCACCGGCCGCATGAGCGCTGCCGAGAAGCAGCAGGTCATGGAGGTTTTCAACGCGGGCGATATCGACGTGCTCGTCGCCACGACGGTCGTCGAGGTGGGCGTTGACGTTCCCAACGCGACGATGATGCTCATCGAGGATGCCGAGCGCTTCGGCCTCTCGCAGCTGCACCAGCTACGTGGCCGCGTGGGACGCGGCGAGCATCCGGGCACGGTGTTTCTCGTGGCAGATCCCGGCAAGGACGACACCGAGACGCAGGCGCGCATGGACGCGTTCGTGAGCACGACTGATGGCTTCGAGCTCGCCGAGGCCGACCTGCGCACGCGCCATGAGGGCGACGTGCTCGGAAGCAGGCAGCATGGCGCCGAGACGCTCAAGCTCGTCAACGTCATCGATGACGCGAAGCTCATCGCCTGCGCGCATGAAGACGCGCTCGAGATTCTCGCGAATGACCCCGAGCTGCATGCGCCCGAGCATACGGCGCTTGCCGCCGACATCGAGCGCGTGTTCGCGAATCTGGACGAGACGGCAAGTAGGGGAGCATGACATGCGCATTGTCGCAGGCGAATTCAAGAGCCGCATAATCGAGAGCCCGAGCGAGAAGACGACGCGTCCCACGACCGATCGGGTGCGCGAGTCCATCTTCTCCTCCGTCTACTCGCGTCTGCCCGAGCTCGCCGGCATCGACGCGCTCGACGCGTTCGCGGGAAGCGGTGCCCTGGGCATCGAGGCACTCTCGCGCGGCGCCCGTAGCTGCACCTTCATCGAACGCGACCGCGCGGCTCGCGACGTTCTCGAACGCAACCTCGGCACGCTCGGCCTCAAGGCTCCGCGTGCTCGTGTCATCGCCGGTGACAGCTTCGATATCGCCAACCATCCCCCGTCCGCGCGCTTCGGGCTCGTGCTGCTCGACCCGCCGTATGCCGAGGACGCCGCGCACGTGCACGGCCTTCTGCTCGAGCTCTCGAATCACGACGGGCTTCTCGACGGCTGCGTCATCGTCTACGAGCATGCGCTGCAAGACAAGCAGGCGGTGGCCGATGAGTTTGAAGCAGATGGGCGCTTTGCGCTCGACGGCCAGAAGAAGTATGGCAAAATCGGCGTGACCTACCTGAAGTACCACGATCACGAGGAATAGACATGCGCAAGTCACTGGTTCCCGGCACCTTCGACCCCATCACGTATGGCCATCTGGATGTCATACGCCGTGCGAGCCGCATGTCCGACGAGGTCGTCGTCGGCGTCGCCGCATCGACCAACAAGCGCGGCGGCACGCTCTTCACCCTCGACGAGCGCGTCGAGCTCGCGCGTGCGGTCACGGCCGAGTTCGATAACGTTGAGGTCGTCTCCTTCGAGAACCTGCTCGTCGATTTCGCGACCTCCATCGGCGTCACCGCCATCGTCAAGGGCCTGCGCGCGACGACCGATTTCGAGTACGAGTTCCAGATGGCGATGCTCAACTATCGCCTCGCCCCCGAGCTCGAGACCCTCTTCGTCATGTCCTCGCCCGACTACATGTACGTCTCCTCGTCGATTGCCAAGGAGCTCGCATCGCTGCACGGCAGCACGGAGGGCATCGTCCCGCCCCTCGTGGGCGAGGCCCTCGCCAAGCGCCTGGGCTAACCGGGCAACGAGGCTGTGTCTTCTCGCTCCTGCGTGGCGAGCTTGCTGACGAAGTCGAGCAGGCTTCGTGCCTGTGTGCTCGGTTGCTTGGCGAAGATCAGCCCGTAGGGCATGCTGTAGGACTTCTCGAGCGGAATGATGGCAAGCTGTGGATGGATGTCCGTCCAGAGCTCGGTGGTGATTATCGCGCGGTCGTTGAGTTCGCAGTCGGCGAAGAGCTCCGTCGTGTAATGCGGCACGTCCGAGATACGCCGCGCGCCCAGTGCCTGGAGATACGCTCGTGCCGCGTCGTATTCCGCCGAGATCCCCTTCCGCATCATCACGAGGTCGAGATCGTGCAGCATGTCGGGCGTGACGTGTGGCATCGAGGCCAACGGGGATGTCGCGGCAACGGCAAGGCAAAGCGACACCCTCTCGAGCTCGAAGAACAGGCATCGATCCCGGTAGAGCTCGGACATGTACAGGCCCTCCATGACGTCGTAGGCGTTTCCGAGACCGTACAGGTAGTTGCCGGGAGCCGCGCCGATGCTTTCGAGCGAGACGATGTCGACGCGCGTGCCGGGCGACTCCTCGATGAGCTTGGACCATATGCGCGGCAAGAGCCGACAGCTCATGAGCAACGAGGTGGCGACGCGTATGGAGTTCTCGCCCTTCTGTATGCGCTGCGCCCGGGCGACGGCCTCCCTCGAGAGGCGCATGAGGTCCGTCGCATCGGAAAGAAGTGACTTTCCGGCTTCGGTGAGCGTGACACCGCGTGGCGTCCTGTTGAAGAGTTGCAGGTCAAGGCGGCGCTCCAGGAGGTCGATTTGCTGGATGAGCGACGAGGGCGCAATGTAGAGCGCCCGTGCGGCCTTGGTGAAACTGCCCGCCCGGGCGGTCTCGACGAACGATTCGAGTTGCCGTGAGTACATGGTTCATCCTTCGTATCAGGTTATGACCTAACAGTGTAATAGAAAGATGCACGAACAAAAGCCGCGTATTGCAATTACTATAAGTCTGAATCGAACAACGATGAGGGGGAGCTCATGGACGTTCAGACTATCAAGCGCAAGAGAAACATCTACCTATACGTATCTGCCGTGTCCCTGCTGGTGCTGGGCTTGGTCTACGCGTGGTCGCTCTTCGCGACGCCGCTTGCCACCATGTACGGCTGGGAGATGGAGGCGGTGAAGCTCACCTTCACCATCTGCATGATCTCGTTTTGCGTAGGCGGACTCATCGGCGTGCCGGTGCTCAAGCGCTTCGGCGTCAAGGGCGCCATCCTGCTTTCGGCCGCCATGCTCGCGTGCGGCTTTGCGGGAACGGCACTGCTCGCCCCGAAGGGCATCTGGGCCCTGTACATATGCTATGGCGTCTTGACGGGTGGCGGAACGGGCCTCGGCTACAACGTCATCATCGCATCGGTCACGCTGTGGTTCCCGGATAAGACGGGCTACGCGTCCGGCGTCATGATGATGGGCTTCGGCCTGGGTTCCCTCATTCTGGGCACCGTCGCAAACGCCATCATCGAGGGTGCGGGCCTCACCTCGGCGCTCTTCGCCATCGCGGCCATCGGCGCCGTGTTCATGGTGCTTTTGGCCCTGCTCATCAAGAGCGCGCCGGAGAACATCACCGAGATACTCGGCATAGAGACGAAGGCGGAAGTCGCGGCCGAGACCGCGGCGGACAAGCGTGGGCTTTTCACCGACCCGGCGTTCTACAGCTACTACATCTGGGCGATCATCGTCATCGGCGCCGGCCTTGCCATGATCGGCACCTCCAAGCAGGGTGCCATCGCCCTGGACGTGAACGCGACCTTCGCCACCACGCTCGTGGGCATCATCTCTATCGTCAACGGCCTGTCGCGCCTTGCGATGGGCGTCATCTACGACAAGACCAACCTGCGCTTCGCCATGATCTTGTCGGCTATCGTCACGGTCGTCGCCTGCGCGGCGCTAGCGCTTTCCTTTGCGATGGGCATCGGCTTGCTCTACATCGCGGGCTGCCTCGTGCTCGTCTTCTCGTACGGCAGCGTGCCACCCATCGCTGCCGGTTTCGCGCGCGAGCGCTACGGCGCGAAGCGCTTTCCGCGCAACCTCGCCATCGTCAATACCGACATCGCCGGTGGCTCGGCCTTCCAGCAGGCCGTGTCCACGGCCACGGCCGGCGCGAGCATCGCCATCTACACGGCGATGGCGCTCTTTGGCGTTGTCGCCACGGTGGTGGGCATCATCTTCGCGCGCATAACCAAATAGCGATCAATCCGACATCGCCCTCCTTAAAGACGGGACAAACACCTTGCGTATTTGTCCCGTTTTCTGCTGGGTCGCGCCATCCCCGGGTTTCGCGATTCCATGCAGTTGCCTCACCTGCTTCGATGGCACGTGCAACGCACGTGGGCGATTGCGTCGTGGCCCGTACGCACAATCGTCGGCGCTTCGTATATAATCAAAGGCTCTATAGCTAATCTCCGGGCTTGTAAGAGCCCGTGCAACTTGAGAAAAGGAGGCGATACGTGAAGCCCTTGCACATCATGGACACGACGCTGCGCGACGCGCACCAGTCGTTATGGGCGACGCGCATGGAGACGGGCGACATGCTCCCCATCCTGCCAAAGCTCGATCAGGTCGGCTATTGGTCGATCGAGATGTGGGGTGGCGCGACCTTCGACACCTGCCTGCGCTTCCTCGACGAGAACCCCTGGGATCGTCTGCGCGTCATCAAGCAGCACTGCCCCAACACGCCCTTGCAGATGCTTACCCGCGGACAGAACCTCATCGGCTACCATCATTATTCGCGCGATATCGTCAATCGCTTCATCAAGGCCGCCCATCGCAACGGCATCGACATCTTCCGCGTCTTTGACGCGCTCAACGACATCCGCAACGTCATCGATAGCGCCGAGGCACTCAACGAGTGCGGCGCCCACTTCGAGGGTGCCATCAGCTACACCATGAGCCCGGTGCACACCCTCGACTCCTACATCGACTACGCCTCCGAGCTCAAGGCGCTCGGCGCCAAGTCCATCTGCATCAAGGACATGGCGGGCATGCTCACGCCGTATCGCACGGAGCGTCTGGTCAAGGCCCTCAACCAGGAGGTCGGCCTGCCGGTTCACGTGCACTGCCACTACGTTGGCGGCATGGCGCCCGCCAACTACATCAAGGCGGCCGAGGCCGGCGCGTCCATCGTCGACACCGCATCTGCGCCGCTGGCCTTCGGCAACTCGCAGCCGGCTGTCGAGATGATCGTCGCCGCGCTCAAGGAGTCCGAGTACGATACCGGCCTTGACCTCGACCTTCTCTTCGAGATTGCCGATTACTGGGAGGAGATGCGCATCAAGAAGGGCTTCAAGCGCGGCATTTCCACGCTTTCCCACATGCGCGTCTATAGCCATCAGGTGCCCGGCGGCATGATGTCCAACCTCGTGAGCCAGCTCGAGATCCAGAAGGCATCCAATCGCATGGACGAGGTGCTCAAGGAGATCCCCCGCGTGCGCGCCGAGGTCGGTTATCCGCCGCTCGTCACGCCCATGTCGCAGATCGTCGGTACGCAATCGGTCTTCAACGTGCTCACCGGCAAGCGCTGGTCGGTCATCTCCAAGGAGATGAAGGACTACATCGCCGGTTACTACGGCAAGGCGCCGGGCAAGATCGACCCGGCCATCCAGAAGGCCGTGCTCGGCGACGAGCAGCCGCTCGCGCCAGATGTCGCGCCGGGATCGCTTGTCACCACCACCTACGACGAGCTGGCCGAAGAGCTCGGAGACTTGGCGAAGAGCGAGGAAGACGTCCTCATGTACGCCATGTTCCCCAACGAGGCGCGCCAGTTCCTCGAGAGGCAACGCAAGATCGAGAACACCAATTTCCTGATGAACAACGCCGTCAGCATCACCAAGGAGGAGGACTACGTGGACATCGCACAGATTCGTGACCTCGTAAAGCTCGTCGAGGAGTCCGGAGTCGGAGAGATCACCGTCGAGGAGGCCGGTGCCAAGGTCACCATCCGCACTCCCAACATGCAACCTGCCGCAGCCTTTGCCCCGGCACCCATCCAGCCCCAGGCAGCTCCCGCGCCTGCAGCATCCGGTGAGGCCGCTCCCGCTCCTGCCTCGTCGCGTCCGGCGAGCTGGAAGCCCGTCACCGCCCCGATGGTCGGCACCTTCTACGCCGCCCCTTCGCCCGATGCCGATCCCTTCGTGACCGAGGGCGCAACCGTCGGTGCGGGCGATACGCTGTGCATCGTCGAGGCCATGAAGCTCATGAACGAGATCACCGCCGAGGAGATGTGCGTCGTGCGCGAGGTCTGCATCGGCAACGCCGAGCCCGTCGAGTTCGGCACCGTCATGTTCTACGTCGAGCCCACCGCCGAGTAGGAA
>CABSKV010000076.1 GCA_902478425.1 uncultured Coriobacteriia bacterium
AGAGGCGATCGCCCTCGATGCGCGCGTCCTCCTTGATTTGCGCCGCGCTGCGCTGGGCGGCGATGAACGCCTCGGCGATGGCGTTATCGAGGCTCTTCTTCTCCTCGAGCTGGCCTTGCATGGACTCGATCTTGGATTCGGCGTCGTCGGCGCGCTTGTTCGCGGCGGCGAGGCGGTCCTGCACGATCTCGAGCTCGCTGCGCAGCTCGCGCTCGACGAGGTTCGCCTGCTCGAGCTCGTTGGGAACCGCAAGCGATGCGGCGCTTGCCTCGGCAAGCTCTCCGCGCGTCTTGCCGAGCTCGTCCTGGGCTTCCTTGAGCTGGGATTCCAGGTCGGCAATCTGCTTGTTCATCGCGTCGACCTCGTTGGCGACGCGCTCGAGGAAGACGTCAACCTGTCCGACGTCGTATCCGCGCAGTGCGTGCTCAAAACCCACTTCCTGGATATCCTGCATCGTAATGGCCATGTTTGATCTTCCTTTCCTACAGGAGCGCGGCGATGAGCCGGCCCACCAGCTGCACGACGATAATCGCGAAAATCGGGCTTATGTCAAGCATTCCGCCTATTGGCGGAATTATACGCCTAAAGATATTGAGGAAGGGGTCGCAAATGCGACCGAGCGCACGATAGATGTCCCCAACCCACCCGGTCTGATGGTTGGGCAGCCAACTCATGAGGATGTAGATGAGGATGATGGCAACGTAAAGATCGCAAATGCCCAGCAAAAGTGAACGGAGAAAGACGAGGGTCGAGGAAATCATGCACCCAGCTCCTTTGAACGACGAGTGGCGGCCACGACGCCATCTTTGATCGCATCTTGCACGCCGGCCTTGCGCATGGCATCGAGGGCGGCGACGGTAGTGCCACCGGGACTGCTCACCGCATCGATGGCATCGGGCAGACTCTGCCTTGTCTCGAGGATGAGACGCGAGGTGCCGAGCATGGTCTGCATGACGAGCTCGAGCGCGTCTTCGTAGCGCATGCCGAGCTCCGTCGCGCTTTGGGCGATAACCTCGGCGAAGAGCTCGAAGTAGGCCGGGCCCGATCCGCTCACGGCGCAGACGATGTCTTGCTCGGACTCGTCAACGATGATGGCGCTTCCCATCGACCCGAAAAGCGAGCGCACGAGCTCGCAGTCCTGATCGCTTGCCGCAGCACCGGCGCTCACCGCCGACATGCCGCATCCGCATACGAGCGGCGTGTTGGGCATGACGCGCACAATGGGAACGCCTGCACCGAGCATGTCCGCGAGCTTGGCCGTCGAAATGCCCGCGGCAATGGAGATGACGAGCGTCGAGGCATCGATGCCCGCATCGACGAGCGATGCGCATGCCTCGGGAATCCTATTGGGCTTGACCGCGAGGATGACGCAGCGCGCGGGCATGCCAGATGCGGCATCTGGCACCGTATGCACACCGAGCGCATGCTCGATTCGCTCGCGCTTCTCGCTACCGGGATTGGCGATGGTGAGCGCATCCGGAGAAAAGCCGTCGATGCGCAGGATGCCCTGGGCGATAGCCTGGCCCATGCGGCCGCCGCCTACGATGAGCACCGTTTCGAGTTGCGTTGCTATGGTGTTTTTCATCTTGCCCTAACGTGCGTTGTCGTCTTCTACCTTCAGGACATCTTGCGCGATGAGATACTCGCGGTCTTCGTCGCTCAGGGGCTCGGAGCTCTTCGAAATCACGAAGACGCGCTCCGCAGCCTTGCCGACGTTGAGATTGAGGGCACTTGCGACACCGAACGAGAAGTCGAGGATGCGCTTGGCAAGCGATGCCTTGGTGTCGACGACGTTGAGGATGACGATCTTGCCTGCCTTGGCGGCGTTGGCGACCTTCTCGATGTCGGCGTATGCCTTGGGGCAGACGATTTCGAGACGCCCGGCGGGATCGCCCTTGATCTTGAGGAAGTCAGAGCCAAGCGAGGCGTACGGATCGCGGCTCTGGCGTGCCGGAGCCGGCGAATCGAGAAACGACGGATCTTGCGGGGCAGACCAGGTGGGCTCGCCCACCGAACGCGACGAATCGCGCCTCGAGGCGGAGGTGCCGATGTTCCTGCCGTAGGAGCTCGATGACGAGCGCGACGAATACCCACGCGAACGAGCGGAGGTATCGAGACTATCGTAGGAGGCGACACGCGGCTTGCGGTCAGACGACAGCGTCACATGCTCGAAATTGTTGGGATTGTAGGAATCGAACGAGATGACCTCGTTGCGACGGCTGGTGCCGTGCCTATCGTCTATGCCCGAATCGTCGTAATCATCGTAATCGTCGTCGTACATGACATCATCTTCGTAGTACTCGGCTTCGTCGTCAGCCCACTCCGGTTTTCCGCCAAATCCGAGCCGGTCCTTCATACCGCCCAAAAGACTCATAGTTAGTGCCTCGCTCATATGAAACAGGCACCTAGGTACGTGACGACGCTAGAGTGCCGTGAAGTTATCGTCAAAAATCCTTCTACCAATGCGAATCATCGTGGCGCCTTCTTCGATTGCCGCGGGGTAGTCTTCGGACATGCCCATCGATAGTTCGCTCATGGAAATACTATCACGCTCATCGTAATATTTTGACATCATCTGGCTTAAGTTTTGCAAGCCGTCGAATGTTTTTCTGGCAAGGTCGATATCGCCTTGAGGCGCCATCGTCATGAGGCCCTTGCATGCGACATGCTCGCATTGCGCGATTCGCTCGATGAAGGCGGGAAGTTCGTCTGGGCGAATTCCGCCCTTGCTCTTCTCACCCGAAACCGAGACCTCTACGAGGACATCTTGGATGCAATCGATATTGCCCGCAGCCCTCTCGATTGCCTCGAGGAGCGAAGGGCGGTCGAGCGAATGGATGAGGAACGCCTTGCCGACGACATGACGCGCCTTGTTTGACTGGAGCGTCCCGATGAAGTGCCAACGCGCATCGGGATAGAGGGCGACCTTCTCGTTGAAGGGCTTATCGCGATTCTCGCCGAAGTCCGTCACGCCACATGCAATCGCCTCGCCCACGACAGGTGGTTCGACCGTCTTGCTCACGGCAATGATCTTCACGTCTTGGGGATCCCTGCCACACTCATTACATATACGAGCGACATCCTCGCGGGTATCGTTCCAACGCTGTTCCAGGCTCATGCTTCCTCTTTCCGAATGGCGAACGCTGCGTGCCGACCCGTCACGCCGGCATCGGCTCTATATGAATAGTACTCGTCATGATGGCACGCGGTACAGAGATTTGCGTGCGCTATTCTTTCCGGCACGGCGCCCGCGCGCAGAAGCGCGGCGGTGACAGCTGCGTCAATATCGAGATGCCCCTCGTCTGCATCGCATGATTCGTCAAACTCAGCAATAAATTGCCTAATGAGCTCATCAGCGACTTTATAGCAACAAGAGCCGATGTGAGGACCAATATAGCAATTTATTGCATAATTTGGGCAGCCAGTTGCTTTTTGTAGTTTTCGCAAGCCGATACCGGCAATCGAGGCAATGGAGCCACGCCATCCGGAGTGTATGACGGCAAAGGAGCCATCAGGGGCAACGAGTATCACCGGAACGCAATCGGCGAAGCAGAGCAATACCGGGACATCTGCCTGCGTGCACACGATGCCATCGGCGCCCTCGGCAGCATCCCGCTGTGCCTCGGCATAATGTCTAATTTCTAGCACCTCGCTACCATGGATCTGGAGCGGAGAAACCAGACGATGCATATAGTTTTGAGCGCCGAGAGACGTGCCGAGCAGCACCCTGTTTACATCGACCGCAGCGTCGTCATCGCCGACTGCATACGAGAGATTCAGTCCCTCGTACGGCCCCTCGCTCACTCCCCCATCACGCGTGGTGAAGGCTATGCGCGTGCCACATGCCTCGAAGAGCGCCTCGTCGGTGAGAACCCGTATGGTGGAATCGCCCGTGCAAAAAGAATTCTCCGCCAGCCGTGGAAGGGGCAGGCGGAGAATCTCATCTGGTTGCGTATGGGACGTGGCAACCCCGACAGACATTAGTAGCGGCTACGCTTGAGGAAGTCGGGGATATCATCGTCGAAGGCGGGCGTGAGGCTATCCTCGGGCATCGAGGCGAAGGCCTGGCTCACGCTCGACTTGCCGCCGAGGTCCATGCTCGCCTGCTGCTCGGTGCCATCGAAGCCCGTGGCGATAACGGTGACGCGAATCTGATCGCCCATCGACTCGTCGATGACGGTACCAAAGATGATGTTCGCATCCTCGTCGGCTGCGGAGTTGATGATCTGCGATGCCTCGTCGATCTCCTGCAGGCTCATGTCGCTGCCACCCGTGATGGAGTAGAGGATGCGATCGGCGCCCACGATGGAGGACTCGAGCAGCTTGGAGGAGATGGCCTCCTTGGCAGCGTCTGCCGCACGGTTCTCGCCCGAGGCGATGCCGATGCCCATCATGGCCGAGCCGGCATCCTTCATGATGGCGCGGACGTCTGCGAAGTCGAGGTTGATGAGGCCGGGGATCGTGATGAGGTCCGTGATGCCCTGCGTGCCCTGACGCAGGATGTCATCGGCGATGCGGAACGCGTCGAGCATGGAGGTGCGCTTCTCGATGACCTGGAGCAGGCGATCGTTGGGGACGACGATGAGCGTGTCGACCTTCTGGGCGAGCAGGGCGACGCCCTCCTCTGCCTGGTTCATGCGCTTGCGACCCTCGAAGCCGAAGGGCTTGGTGACGACACCGACGGTAAGCGCGCCAATCTCCTCCATGGCGATCTCTGCCACGACGGGAGCGGCACCCGTGCCCGTTCCGCCACCCTCGCCGGCAGTCACGAAGACCATGTCCGCGCCAGCGAGCGCATCACGGATATCGGCACGAGACTCCTCGGCCGCCTGCGCGCCGATCTCGGGGTTGGCACCAGCACCGAGGCCACGGGTAAGCTCCTCGCCGATGTGGACCGTGCGGTCTGCATCGGACATGAGCAGGGCCTGCCTGTCGGTATTGATGGCGATGAACTCGACACCCTTGACGCCGGCCTCGACCATGCGATTGACGGCATTCGTGCCGCCGCCGCCAACGCCGACCACCTTGATCACTGCGAGATGGTCAGATCCTGTGTACTCGGGCATGTCAGTCCTTCCTACGTTTAAGGAATCCTCGTCATTGGTCGAGATTCCTCTTTATGCGACGTTTAGTCTGTCAAATGGTAGAGAAATCAGTCCAGACAAGTATACACTTCGAGTTAGATAACGCCACGATATCCATCATTTTTTAGGTGAATTTTGCACGTTTTTCCCTGAGTATCCTAGTCAAATTTGCAGACTTGAATTACTTACTCCATCAGAGCCCTTTTGCTGCAATGTGTCCATCATTCTCCATGGCAAGGCAAGGCGGATATGGCGAATGAGGGCGAGCGGCAAAGAGCGCAAGTCGCGCATGGCGTCAGGCGTCTGCCTATTCGTCGTCGAGCATGCGATAGGTGGGGCGCGTGGGAACGCGCACGTTGATGTAGGAGATCTTGCCTTCGTACTCGTTGAGAAGCGAGTTGATGACCGCCTCCTTGACCTCGATGTCGCTCGAGTCGCCAAAGGCGACCGTCACGCCGTCCTCGAGGTTGAGCGAGGTCTTGATGGAGGACTCGGCCGAGATGCTCACGATGCGCGAGCGCAGGTCGTCGCTAATGGAATTGAGGATGTCGAGCGCGTTGTTGATGCCACCATCCGTGCAGATGCTGCCGGAGATGGGTGCCGGCATCGACGGCGAGACGTCGATGATCTTCATCGCGTTTTCCCAATCATCGGTGGTGGCGGCGGAAAGCCAGGCACCATCGGTCGAGATGACCCAGTTCGACTTGTCGTTGATCTTGGCGACGGCGCCCGGCTCGCGCTCCTTGATATCGATCACGATGGTGTCGGGGAAGACGCGGTGTATGGACGCTTCCTGCACCCAGGCGTTGTCCTCGAGGCGCTCCTTGATGCCCTTGGAGTCCAGGCGCAGCAGCGTCGAGTCATCCGAGACGGCCGCGATGCTCGTGATTTCCTGGCTCGTGAGATGCTCGGATCCGTTGACCTGCACGTTGTTGACGTGGAAGAGATCGGAGCGGTAGATGAAGATGCCTCCGAAAATGACGAGCAGTATGACGGCGATGACGATGGCAATGCGGGCGATGTAGCGCAGGTACTGCCAGCGCTGGCGTTTGGCGCGCTGCTCGGCGCGAATGTCACCCGCGCGCCTGCCTTGCTCCGCGACTTGCCTTCTCGACTCGCGCGCCTGCCTCTGGGCGTTCTCGGATGCCTGCCGGGCCTTGTTCGTGCGCTGGAGGCGAGCGGAGTTCTTGTTTTGGCGCGCCTTGACAGACGAGCGCCTCGCCCGCGAATTCGTGCCCGTATTCTGCTTTCTCCCCCGCCTAGAACGGGAATCCGAGGAACTTGACCTCGGGCGAGAGGCTGATGCCATAACTCTCCTTCACGCGGTCACGCGCAAGGCGCATGAGCGCGAGAACGTCATCGGCACGTGCCGATCCGTCGTTCACGATGAAGTTCGAATGCAGGGTCGAAATGTGCGCATCGCCACACGAAGCGCCGGCAAGACCGCAGGAGCGTATGAGCTCGCCGGCGGATTTGCCCGAAGGGTTCTTGAACACGCTTCCGCAACTGTGGGCGGAAAGCGGCTGGCGCTTCGAGCGTGCGTCGAGCAGATCC
>CABSKV010000077.1 GCA_902478425.1 uncultured Coriobacteriia bacterium
AAGCCGTGAGCACGACGCCGTTCGAGCCATGACCCTCGGCATGGTTGTCGTCATAGCACTTGACCAGCGACTTGAGGGACTTCTTGCGGCCGCGGGCGACGCCCGTGAGCGCGAGGGCCCCGTCGAGGTCGAACGCGAGCAGCGGCTTGATGTTGAGCTTGGTGCCGATGGTGGCTGCCGCCGCCGGGATACGGCCGCCGCGGCGCAGGTATTCGAGCTCGTCGACCGTGAACAGGCAGTTCACGAACCAACGCGCCTCCTCGGCCCATGCCGCGAGCTGCTTGGCGGTCAGGCCGCGATTGCGCTGGTTGATGGCCTCGTAGGCGAGCAGGCCCTCGGCGATCGACGCGAGCTTGGTGTCGATCACGTATATCTCGAAATCGGGATATTGCTCCCTGATGTCATCGACGACCTGCTCGACGAGGCCGAAGGTGCCCGAAAGCGCGGAGCTGAAGCCGAGGTACACCGTCGGCGTGCCATCCTTGGCGTAGGCCTCGAAGCGCTCGGTGATCTCGGAGACGGGAACCTGCGCCGTGCCCGAAACCTCGCCCTTGCGCATGCGGTCGTAGAATTCCTTGGCGGTCATGCTCTTCCACATGTCGTCGAAGTGCTCGCCATCATTCATGTTGAACGGAAACTCGAGGAGGTCGACCTTGGCGTTGTCGATGATCTCGACCGGAAGGTCGCAGCACGAATCGAGAACCAATCGGCACTTGATCTTGTCATCTGTCATCGGATGTCTCCTTATCATCTACGGACGCACGTGCGCGCGCCGTGTTCTAATCATACAGCGAGCTGTTCCTGCCCGTCGCGATAACGATGTCATCGCGCTTCTTGAAGAGCGTGCGCTCGATGCCGCATGGGTACTCGTGCGGATTCATGAAGCGCTTGATCGAATCGTCCAGCAGCGTGAGCTGCTCCGCGCGGCGTGCCCGTGCACTGCGGGCGGTCAAATCGGTGGCGATGACCTTGCCGTCCTTGACGATGGGCTTGAGCAGCGTCTCGAAGCGCCCCTCCATCCTCTTGCGGCGTGTCGCGTCCAGCGGGTCGACGATGATCGCCGTCTCGGGCACGCCGTCGTTCACGTCGAAGATGAGGTCGCCGGCAAGACGGCCCTCGTCGTCATAGTAGCGGCGCACGTCGAGCACGCCGGGAATGGTGCGCTTGTAGAGCTGCTCGGAAATCTTGAGGCGCGGAACCCATGCGCTATCGCCCGGCTCGCGAATGGCCGAGAGCTTGTAGACGCCGCCGAGCGCGGGCTGGCCATAGGCTGCGGCCAGGTGCGTGCCGACGCCGAGGGCCGTGTACTGGGCCTTCTGCTCGTTGAGCGACATGATGGTGTATTCGTCGAGGTCATTGGAGAGCACGATGCCCACATCGAAGAATCCCGCCTTGTCGAGCATGCTGCGTGCCATCTTGGAAAGCCACGCCAAGTCGCCCGAGTCGATGCGTATGGCTTGCAACTTGTGGCCCTTGCGCTCGAGCTCGCGCGCGACGATGATGGCGTTCGCCACGCCCTGCCTGACGTCGTAGGTATCCACGAGCAGCGTGCAGTTGTCGGGCATCTCGGCCGCGTACGCCCTGAAGGCGGTGAGCTCGTCCGGAAACGACATGACCCACGAATGCGCATGGGTGCCGCCAACCGGGATGTCGAAGCACTTGCCCGCGAGCACGTTGGCAACCGAGGCACATCCGCCCACGTAGGCGGCGCGCGACGATGACATCGCACCATCGGGGCCCTGGGCGCGGCGCAACCCGAACTCGGAGACGGGCCGTCCCTCGGCAGCCTGGCAGATGCGCGCGGCCTTGGTCGCGATGAGCGTCTGGAAGTTGACCCCGTTGAGGATGGCGGGCTCGAGGAGCTGGCACTGCAGCAGCGGGCCCATCACGCGTACGAGCGGCTCGCGCGGAAAGACGGGTGCGCCCTCTGGAACGGCGCTGATGTCGACCGAAAGCTCGAGCGTGCGCAGCCAGGCGAGAAAGTCCGGGTTGAACAGCGGCGTGCCAGCCGCCGTGGACAGTGACGCGAGGTATTCGATGTCGTCATCGGTGAAGCCGAAGCCGTCGATGAGCTCGGCGATCTGGTTGGCGCCGCAAAAGACGCCGTAGCCGCCGCCGAAGGGGTTATCGCGATAGAACGAGTAGAAGCACGCCTCGGTATCGAGCTTGCCTTGCGACCAATAGCCCTGGGCCATCGTGATCTCGTAGAGATCGGTCAACAACGTCATGTTGCGCGCCATGTGCTTCTCCTGCCTTGTGCGAATTACTCGCTGGCCTTGCCCTCGCCCGACTTGCCCGAGCCGTTGCCTCCACCGCCACGACGCCTGCGACGACGCGGCTTGTTGCCCGAGCCGTTCGAACCGCCGCCCTGGGACGCATCTCCGCTGATGGTCGAGGAATGCTGACCGGGACGTGGACGCGAAGAGCCCTGGCCCTTGTTCTGCGAGCTGTCCTTGGGCTGCGTGCCCTGGCCGTTTTGGCGCGGCTTGCCGTTCGAGCGCCTACGGCGGTTGCGCGAGCGGTTGCCGTTGCCCGAAGACTGGCCGTCCTTGGGGTCCGACGCATCCTTGCGTGCGGAATCGTCATGCTTGATCTCGGTGCCGTCGGTTGCCGATACGGAGCGGCGGCGCTTGCGCTCGTCGCGCGGCTTGGGCGCAGGTGACGAGGAGGACCCCCGCTTGCGCGGCTTGCGGCCGGAATCGCCCGACGACGAGCCGTGCGAGGAGGAGCCCGACGAGCTGCGCTTGCGACGATGCACGCGCTCGAGGGAGCCGCCTTCGGCCGTGGCGTCGGCGAGGTTGGGGTCATCGGAGAAAAGCTTCTCGCCCATCATCGCGAGATTGCTGTCGTTGCTCAGCTCCTCCATGATCTTGTCGAAGTTCTCCTGCGAGATGTGGCAGGGGCGTATGCGCTCGCCCTCGCGCGGCACCTTGCCACCCGTGTCGAGCGCCGAGACGGGAAGCGTCAGGCTCGAGCCGTCCTCCATGCGCAGGCGCACGGTCTCGCGTGGCGTGTCGAACTCGACGACCTTGCCCATGCCCGCGGGCGTGTCGATGAGGGCATTCTTCTTGGGCGCGCGGCCCTTGAAGTCCTTGTACGCCTCGTATTCGTAGCGCAGGCAGCACATGAGCCTGCCGCACAGGCCGGAGATCTTCGTGGGATTGAGCGGAAGGTCCTGCTCCTTGGCCATGCGGATGCTCACCGGCTGGAACTCGCCGCCCAGACGCGCGCAGCACAGCTCCTCGCCGCAGTGGCCCAGGCCACCGAGCATGCGGGCCTCGTCACGCGGACCGATCTGGCGCATGTCGACGCGCGTGTGGAACTCGGATGCCAGATCGCGCACGAGACCGCGAAAGTCGACGCGCTCCTCCGAGGTGAAGTAGAAGGTCGCATGGGACTCGTCGAACGAGAACTCGACCGCCGACGGGCTCATGTCGAGGTGGTTCTTCTCGACGAGGTCATGGAAGACGGCGAGTGCCTCCTGGTCATGTGCGGCGATCTCGTCGCTTTTGGCGAGGTCTTCCTCGGTCGCGATGCGGATGACGGGCTTGAGCGGCTTGGTGACCTCGGATTCGTCGACTTCGACGACATCGTGGGTGCACAGGCCGATCTCCTTGCCCTTGCTTGTCTCGACCAGCACGTGGTCGCCCGCCTTGACATCGAGGCCGGCGGGGTCGAACCAATAGTCCTGGGACGCGTAGCGAAGTCGAACGGACGCTACTAGTGGCATAAAGCCTCCCTGATTTCTAAGAACATTGCGTCAATCGCAAGTTGTGGTGTCACATTATACGAGATGCGCGCAGCAGCCCCCTTGGCGGCGTCAAGTGCGCTCAGCAGGCCGGCGCTGCTCGTCGCCTGCGCGACGTATGCGGTCTGCGCGGCGCATTCGGGATACGCGAGCAGCTCGGAGCTACCCTCGCGCGTGATGAGGCAGTCGCGCAGCCACGCACGCGTGAGCGCGCAGAAGTCGAAGAGCGCCGCGCGCTCGTGCGCCGTCGCCTCGCGTTTGCCCGCAAGCTCGATCTGCTTCTTGGCGCCTTGCGAGAGGTAATCGTCGTACTTCTCGATGTAGGCCTCGGCGTCGAGGTCATCATCGCCCATCGCCTCGGCTTTCTCGCGTGCGAGCTCGACGAAGCGCTTGGAGTTGCCGAGCAACGTGCGGTTGTCGCAGTTGCGCGCGAGTGCGTAGAGCATGTCGAAGGCCTGCGCGTTTCCGGCGCGGATGCCCGAGGCGGCGTTGAGCACGAGCACTTCGCAACGGCTACGCAGCGTCTCGAGCACGGCGGATTCGCTGTTGGCCACGAGGATGCAGGTGACATCGTGCGGTGGCTCCTCGAGCGTCTTGAGGAAGGCGTTTGCCGGCGCTCCCGCCAGACGGTGGGCATCCTGGATGATGTAGACCTTGCTCGTCGCGCGGATGGGGGCAAGCTCGGCATCGTGCGTGAGTTCGCGGATCTGCTCGACGAGATAGCCGTCCGCACCACCCGGCGTGTAGATGTGCAAGTCGGGATGGACACGGCGCAGGGCCTCGTCTTGCACCTGCGCATCGCCATGTGCGATGAGGCCGGCGGCAAAGCGCAGCGCGATATCGGCCCCCAGCCTGTCGTCGCCACCGGCGATGAGGTAGGCGTGCGTGGCACCGCCCGTGTCGTGCACGTGCTGCAGGTACGACGTCACCTGGTCTTGGCCGACGATATCGGCAAAGAGCTCGCTCATGAGCGCTCCTCCGCCCCAGAATCCGCCGAACAAGACAAATGCCGCCGGGGCAGTTTTGTCTGGTTCTCCGCCCCGGCCCCTGCCGTGCTGAGCAAATCGGCGAGGTCGGTGCAGATGCGCTCGTGCACCTGCTCGACGCTGCCGTTGGCGTCGATGGCGTGCACGCGCTCGGGCTCTGACGCGGCAATCTCGTCGAAGCCGCCACGCAGACGCGCGCGGAAGGCATCGCCGGCGGACTCCATGCGATCGCCCGCGCCGTCGGCAGAGCGATTCTCGACGCGGCCGCGCGCAACATCGTCATCGAGCACGAGCAGCAGCGTGCGGTCGGGGTAGCGACCCCCGCAGGCCAGGTCGTTCGTGGAGCGCACGAGACTGGCACCGAGCTCGCGACCGTAGCCCTGGTACGCGAGCGTGGAGTCGGTGAAACGGTCGCAGACGACGACCTCTCCGCGTGCGAGCGCGGGTTCGATGACCTCGTCCATCACCTGGGCGCGCGCCGCCTCGAAGAGCAGGAGCTCGGCAAGCGGCGTCATCGCGTCATCGTCCTTGTCGAGGAGCAGCGTGCGGATCTTCTCGCCCAGGCGCGTCCCGCCCGGCTCGTGCACGCGCAGTACCGTGAGGCCCTGCTGCTCGACCCAGCTGGCGAGCAGGTCTGCCTGCGTCGACTTGCCGACGCCGTCGTCGCCTTCGAGCGTGAGGAAGATGCCCTCGGTGCTATCTGGTTTGCTATCCATGCGGATGTGGTGCTCCGTCTACTTCTTGGCGGTCTTCTTCTTGGCCGTCGTCTTCTTCTTGGCCCCGCCGCGCGGCTTCTTGGCCTTGTCGGCCTTCTCCTTCTCGCGCTTGGGGCAGTTCATGTTCACGCAGATGCGCCACGGCCCGCGCGCCGTCGAGACGATGACCTCGGGCGCGCCGCACTCGTCGCAGACCTCGCCCGTGGCGGTGATGTCACCGCGCTGCGGCAGTGGGTAGCTCACGTCGCACTGCTCGAAGTTCTCGCAGCGGATGAAGCGCTTGAGCGTACGCGGGTTCTTCTGCGCGATGAGGTTGCCCTCGCGGCCGGCCTCCTTGCAGACCGCGCACTCGCCGACGACGATCTCCTCCATCTTGTCGGTGGCGCATTCGGGATCGAGGCAGTGGTTGTACGGCTTCTGCCTGAACGGCGTGACCTTGATCTGCGGGCCACCGCAGGTCGGGCACGGCTCCTCGAGCGCCTCGTAGCGACCCTGCGGCAGCGGGTAGGTGACGTCGCAATCCGGCCAGTTGTTGCAGCCGACGAAGCTCGAGCGCGTCTTGGCCGAGGTCTTCACGCACAGGTCGCCGCCGCACTTGGGGCAGGCGCCCACGCGGCTATCGGCCGTGACCGCATCGGAGATCATGTCCGCGATCGCATCCTTCTCGGGGATGAGGGCGTCGATGATGCCGCCGAGCAGCTCGCGCGAGTGCAGCACGACCTCGTCACGCTGACGCTTGCCATCGGCGACCTGCGTCATCTCGCCTTCGAGCTCGGCGGTCATGTCGGGCGTGGTGATGGTCTTGGCGAACTTCTCGAGCGCGTCGATGATGGCGATGCCGAGCTGTGTGGGCTCGATTGGGTCGTTCACGATGTAGTGGCGGCTGTAGAGGCGCTCGATCATGTCGTGGCGCGTGGCCTTCGTGCCCAGGCCCTTGGCCTCCATCTCCTGGACGAGCTTGCCCGACGAGAAGCGCGCGGGCGGCTCGGTCTGCTTGTGGGCGCAATCGGCATCCCAGAAGTCGAGCGTCTGGCCCTCGGTGAGGGGTGGCATCTGCTCGTCCTTCTTGAGGCCGTACGGGTATACGCTGCGATAGCCCGGCTCGACGAGCACGTCGCCGCGGGCGGTGAAGGGCTCACCTTCGACATCGAGCGTGACCTTGGTGGATTCGAGGACGGCA
>CABSKV010000078.1 GCA_902478425.1 uncultured Coriobacteriia bacterium
ACCTATCCGTGGGTCGAGCCGCGTCCCGGCTCGATGGGCAAGCCGAGCCCGCTGCTCAACATCAAGCTGCTCGATGACGACGGCTACGAAGTCGCCGATGGTAGCGAGGGCGCCATCTGCGTCACGGGCCTCAAGGAAGCCTATCCGCCGGGCCTGTTCGTCGGCTACTACAACGACCCCGAGCGCACGGCCGAGGCCGTGGGTGGCGAGTACTACAACCTGCACGACATGGCATGGCGTGACACGGATGGCTACTGCTTCTTCGTCGGCCGCAACGACGACGTCATCAAATGCTCCGGCTATCGCATCGGTCCCTTCGAGGTCGAAAGCGCGCTCGTCGCGCATCCCGCCGTCGTCGAGTGCGCCGTTACCGCCGCCCCCGACCCGGTGCGCGGCAAGGTCGTCAAAGCCTCGATCATCCTCGCGAAGGGCTACGAGCCGAGCGACGAACTCACCAAGGAGCTGCAGGACCACGTCAAGCACACGACGGCGCCGTACAAGTACCCGCGCATCGTGGAATACGTCGACGACCTGCCCAAGACCATCGGCGGCAAGATCAAGCGCAAGATGATTCGCAATGCCGACGGCGTCGCGGACTAAATGAGACAGAGCGTCAGACAGAGCGTCAGTCTCGCTGTCTCATTATTAGCAGGTACATGCCGTAAATGAGACAGGGCGTCAGTCTCGCTGTCTCATTGTCCCGGTCAGACTAGTCGCTTGTGAGGGCGATTCTGCCGGTGCGGATCATTTCCTTGATGCCGTAAGGGGCGAGAAGCGCCTCGAACGCCTCGAGTCTCTCGGCAGTGTCCGTGAGCTCGATGATGAGCGAATCGGCCGCCCCGCCATCGACGCGCGCGCCAAAGAGCCCCGCAAGCTCGATAATCTCGCCGCGTTTCTCAGGTGCGGCATTCACCTTGAAGAGCACGAGCTCGCGCTCGATGTGGTCCTTGTCGGTGAGGTCGGTCACCTTGTACACGTTGATGAGCTTGTGAAGCTGCTTGGTCACCTGCTCGACGATGTGTTCGTCGGCATCGACCACCATGGTCACGCGGCTGCGCACGTCCTCCTCGGTGATGCTGACGGCGAGGGACTCGATGTTGAAGCCGCGACGCGCGATGAGGCCGGCGATACGGGCGAGCACGCCCGGCTTGTTGTCCACCCAAACGGAAAGAATGCGCGACATGGCTACTCCTCGTCTCGCAGGTCCGACACGCCCTTGGCCGAGCCATCGCACGCGTCCTTGGGATACACGTCCTCGTCGCTCGCTATGGGAATCCACAGAAGCGCCGGCCCTTCGCTTGCAAGCCACTGCTGCATCGCCGCCTCGAGCTCCGACGGGCTCTCGACCTTGCTCCCGTTCCACCCGTAGGCGCGGGCGAGCGCGACGAAATCGGGATTGCGGCTGAACAGGGTCTGGCTGTATCGCCTGTTGTGGAACTGCTCTTGCATCTGGCGCACCATGCCGAGGCAGTTGTTGTCGAGGAGCAGCACCTTGACCGGCAGCTCGTTCTCGCGAATCGTCGCCATCTCCTGGATGTTCATCTGGATGGAGCCGTCGCCCGTGATGCAGATGACGCGGCTGCTAGGAAGGCCGAGCTGGGCGCCCATCGCCGCTGGCAGGCCAAAGCCCATCGTACCCGCGCCGCCGCTCGACACGAAGGTGCGCGGCCTCGTGGTGTGGAAGAGCTGGCTTGCCCACATCTGATGCTGGCCCACGTCGGTGGTGAGGATGGTGTCGCGGTCCTTCGTGAGCTCGTCGAGGGCCATCATCACCTGTTCGGGACGGATCATGCCCTCGTCGCGCATGTTGCGGTGGGGCTTCTCCTGCTTCCACTGCGCGATGCTCTCGAGCCACGCGGAGGTCTGCGGTTGCGCATCGTTCTTGTGCAGCTCCTCGATGAGGGGGCCGAGCACCGTCTTCACGTCGCCCACGATGGGGATGTCGGCGTGATGGTTCTTGCCTATCTCGGCGGGGTCGATGTCGATGTGTATCACGCGCGCATGCGGTGCGAACCCGTGCGCGTCACCCGTCGAGCGGTTCGCGAAGCGCGTGCCCACGGCAAGCACGAGGTCGCTCTCGTGCATCGCCTCGTTTGCCGCCGGAAGCCCGTACATGCCCAGCATCCCCAGGTTGAGCGGGCTGTCCTCGGGAAAGCCTCCCTTGCCGGTGAGCGTCGTCGCGACGGGAATCTGCATCGACTCGGCAAGCTGCGTGAGCTCGGCCGTCGCGCCCGAGGCGATGACGCCGCCACCCGCGTAGATGACGGGACGCTTCGCCTTCTCGATTGCGCGCGCCGCCTGCTTCACCTGCTTGCTGTTGCCCTTGTACGTGGGCTTGTACGATTGGAGCTTGACCTCGGATGGATAGCTATACGCAACGTCGAGCTCGCGTGCGAGGTTGCTCGGGATGTCGATGACCACGGGACCCGGACGCCCGGTCGATGCGATGTGGTAAGCCTGGGCGATGGTCGCGGGGATGTCGGCCGCGTTCTTGACGAGGTAGCTGTGCTTGACGATGGGAAGCGTGATGCCCGTCATGTCCGACTCCTGGAACGCGTCGCTGCCCAGCGCGTCGGTAGGGACCTGGCCGGTGATGACGACGAGCGGGATGGAGTCCATGTACGCCGTCGCGATGCCCGTGACCGTGTTGGTGGCGCCGGGGCCGCTCGTGACGATGACGGTGCCGACCTTGCCGGTCGCGCGCGCATAGCCATCGGCCGCGTGCACCGCGCCCTGCTCGTGGCGCACGAGCACGTGGTTGAGCTTGTCGCTATCGTAGAGCGCGTCGTAGATGTCGAGGGCATGCCCGCCGGGATAGCCGAAGACGGTCTCGACGCCCGTGTCCTCGAGCGCCTTGATGAGGCATTGGGCTCCGGTCATCTTCGTTTCGTCCTGCTTGGTCATCTTGACACCGCTACCCTCTCAAATAAGACAAAAGTCGCCGGAGCACTTTTGTCTGGTTTTGATTCATGCATTATACGCATTTACAACAGGGCGAACTCGTTGACGACGAGCATCACGGCCGCCACGGCGAGCAGGCCCGAGAAGATGAAGCGCAGCGTGCGCTCGGGGACACGCGGAACAAGCCGCGCACCCAAAACGGCACCGGGGATGGCGCCCACGCACAGCATGACGCCCGCGAGGTAGTCGATGTGACCGAGCATGGCCTGCTGGATGACGCCCGGAATCGCCAGGATGATGATGGCGATGAGCGAGGTGCCCGACGTGTTCTTCATCGGGATGCCGAGCCATGCCGTCATGAGCGGCACCATGATGAAGCCGCCGCCCACGCCCACGTAGCCCGAGGCAAAGCCCGCTATCAAGCCGATGACCACGCCGAGCGCGACGTTCTTGGGCATAAGCGCAGGGGCCGCCGAGCACGAGGCGCGAGGGTCAGCTGCCTCCTCTTTGGTCGCCCCGCCCTTGCCCATGCGGATCGCCTTGCTCAGCATCGTGAATGCCGAGTAGGCGATGATGATCGCAGCCACGAGCATGATGAGCCAGGCCGGCGATATCGAACCCAGATACACGCCGGCAGACGAGGTAATGGCACCCGCGATGCCGAGGACGATGCCGAGCTTGGGGATGCAGGTGCGCGAGCGGATATGCGCGATGGCACCCGCCAGCGAGATGGGGATGATGGCGAAGAGCGAAGTCGCCGTGGCCATGAAGGCATCGAGACCGTATCCCAGGCGCAGGACGGGAATCATGATGGTGCCCCCGCCAATGCCGAGCAGGCCGGATAGCACGCCGATGCCAACACCGACGAGAACGAGCACGATGGATGTGATCACGATATCCATGCGCTACATGATAGGACAAGAAGGAATGAGACAAGTGCTCAGTCTCGCTGTCTCATTTTCTACTTGCGCCTGTAACTAATGAGACAGCGAGACTGAGCGTTTGTCTCATTTGCTAGATCAGCGCCATTTGGGCGGCGCAGCTGTTATACCAGTGATCGGCATTGGAAGGGCAGTAGATAGCAGCGGCCTCGCGGGTCAGATAGCCACCGTACATCGAGCCACCGAGCGCACCGACGACCCTGTTGATGCCCTCTTCCCATGAACCGAAGCTGTAGCCTCCGTAGCCCCATGCGTTATAGGAGCGATAGCATACGGCGCCCTTGCTGCTCTCGACGTACGAGATGGCCGGGGCCCAGCGGGGATCGACTCCGCTATCCCAGGCAGCTGCCGCATAGGCCGTACCCATCCCGGCCATGGGAGAACCCGCAAGGTACGAGTTGATGCGCGGTGCCCACTGGTTCACGAACTGGGACTTGTCGGATGACCACCCGACGTTGGACGAGCTCGCAGATGATGCGGAGCTATTCGCCGCGTTTGCCGCCTGTTTCTCTTCCGCGCTAGCCGAGGAGGAATTGAGAATGTACTGGTTTGCCTGCTGTTCGGCAGCCTGGGCGGCCGCGGCGCGTGCCGCCACCCGCTCGCGGGCTTCGCGGGCTTGCTGCAGCGAGCTCAGGGCATCTTGTGCGGCCTTGTCCACATCCGCCTTGTTGGTCTCGAGCTGTTGTTTCGCGTTCTTGAGCTCGTTCTCCATCTTGATGGCGCTTTGGATTTCAGCCGTGTTGTACTCGATAATCCAGTTGTAGGAGTCGACGATCGCGAGCATGTCGGTGACACTCGTGGATTCGAGCAGCATCATGAGAACGCTCGACGAGTCGTACTCGTACTTGTAGAGGGCGCGAACACTCTCATCGGAGCGCTCGCGCTGCGCCGGAAGCTTGGCTTCGAGCTCGGCAATGCGAGCGTCGAGCTCGGCTATCTCGGCCGTGAGCTCCTCTTGTCGTGTAATGGCATCGTTATAGGCGTCGGCACTCGATTTGACCTGCGCCTCGAGCTGATCTGCTTCCTCATCGGCGAGGGATATCTGTACGAACCCACCGCCCGCAAGGGCAATCGCCAGTGCAAAGAAGAGCGCCAGCGTCGTGATGATGCCTCGATTGAGTGCATGTTGTAGCAAAAGCTAACCTCGTTTACGCTTCGTTCCGCGTGCATGTGGGGAAATACTTTAGCGTAAGGCCGCAACATGCTCAAAAGCCGTCACATTCCCTACATATCCCCTTCACAACTGCTGTTAAGGTGTTCGCGAACATTCGCGTCCCACAAAAAGGGGCACCCGCAACGCGGATGCCCCTCGCAAGCTCATCTGCGAATGCGCGTGCTATTTGTTGTTCGCCTCGAACTCGCGCATGAAGTCGACGAGCGCCTGCACGCCCTCGATGGGCATCGCGTTGTAGATGCTCGCGCGCATGCCGCCCACGCTGCGGTGACCCTTGATGTTTGCCAGACCAGCGGCAGTCGCCTCGGCGATGAACTTCTTGTCGAGGTTCTCGTCTCCCGTGATGAAGGGCACGTTCATGATGGAGCGATCCTTGGGGTTGACCGTGCTCGAGAACAGGTCGCTCGCGTCGAGGTAGTCGTACAGAAGCTTGGCCTTGGCCTCGTTGCGCTCCTTCATGACCGCGAGACCACCCAGCTCCTTGATCCACTTGAAGACCAGCCCGCACACGTAGATGCCGTAGCTCGGCGGGGTGTTGTACAGGCTGCCGCTATCGACATGCGTCTTGAAGCGCAGCATCGTGGGCACGCCGGGAAGGTCGTCCGGGATGAGGTCCTCGCGCACGATGACGATCTGCACGCCCGCCGGTCCGCAGTTCTTCTGCACGCCGGCGTGGATGAGGCCGTACTTGCTCACGTCGACCGGCTCGGAGAGGAACATGGAGCTCTGGTCGGACACGAGCACATGGCCCTTGGTGTTGGGCAGCGTGTAGATGCGGTTGCCGTAGACGGTCTCGTTCTCGCAGATGTAGACGAAGGACGCATCATCGCGAATGTCGAGGTCGGAGAGGTCGGGAATCCACGAGAAGTTGTCCCCCTCGCCATTGACCAGCAGCTTGGGGTCACCCAGAATCTGGGCCTCCTTGTACGCCTTCTTGGACCAACCGCCCGTGACGATGTAATCGGCCTTGCCGTTGGTGGCGAGGTTCATGAACGTCGTCGCGAAGAGCAGCGAGTCGCCACCCTGCAAGAAGAGCACCTTGTAGTTATCCGGAATGGCCAGCAGCTCGCGCAGGTCTTGCTCGGCCTCGGTGATGATCTTGGTGAAGGCAGCCGAACGATGGCTCATCTCCATGACGGACATGCCCGTGCCCTCGTAATCGAGCATCTCGCTTGCCGCCTGCTTTAGAACCTCCTCGGGGAGAACCGCCGGACCGGCGGAGAAGTTGTACACGCGTGTCATGGTTTGATGTTCCTTTCGTCCTGCTACGACTAATAATCTGCACATACTAGCACTTCGGCACGTGCGGGAATGTGCAAAACGTACGGCGCGATACGCGGGAACACAACAAGGGGCCGGAAGTACCCGGCCCCTTGCTCAAGACGATGATGCGCAATGCGGATCTAGGCGTTGATGATCGGCTTGATGATGCCGTAGCCGCCGTTCTTGCGATGGTAGATGACCTGGATCTGATGCGCGTCCTGGTCGAAGTATACGAAGAAGTCATGGCCGAGCAAATCGGTCTGCACGAGCGCGTGCTCCTCGGTCATCGGCTCCATCTCGACTTCCTTCAGG
>CABSKV010000079.1 GCA_902478425.1 uncultured Coriobacteriia bacterium
GTCATCGGATGATGGGATGGAACCGACGGGTGCTCCCGGCGGCTCGGCCTCGCGCATGCCGGAATTCGTGCCCTCGCGACCGAGGTTGCCGGTCATGAGCGCGAGCATGCACACGGCGCGTGTGGCGGACTCGCCGTTGCTGTGGCGCTGCAGGCCCCAGCCCTGGACGACGTAGACGCTGTTGGCCTCGTGCAGCTTGCGGGCAAGCTCGCGTATGGTCTTGGCGGGGACGAGCGTGATCTCGGCGGCCCATTCGGGGGTCTTCTCGACCATGTCGTAACCGGTGCCCATCACGTAGTCGTAGTACGACTTGTTCTGGCCCTTGGCCGATGCCGGCATCGTCTCCTCGTCATAGCCCTGGCAGTACTTGTGCAGGAAGTCGAGGTCGACCCAGCCCTTTTCGATGAGCTCGTGGGCCACGCCGGCGACGAGCGCGGCGTCCGTGCCCGTGCGGATGGGAAGCCATTCCTCGGGATGACCGGCGGCTGTCTCGTTATAACGGTAATCGATGTGGATGATCTCGGGGCCCTCCTCGCGCACGCGTGCGTAGTCCCAGACCACGTTGGCGCCACCCATGCGGTTGTCCGCCGGCGAGTTGCCGAACATCAAGACGAGATCCGCCTTGCCGGCCTGGTCGACCGACGAGGCGCTCACGTTCTCGTAGGGCGAGACGTCCAGGCCGTACATGAAGGGCATCACGTACTGGTGCATGCCGGTGGAGTAGTCACCGTACATGGGCAGGTAGCCACCGAGGCAGTTCATGAGGCGCTCGGTCGTGCGACCCGTCGCCGAGTACATGCCGGTGGCGTAGTTGATGTAGATCGAGTCGTTGCCATAGGTTTCGATCGTGTACTTGAGCTTGTCGACGATGGTGTCGATGGCCTCGTCCCAGCTGATGCGCTCGAACTGGCCCGTGCCACGCGGGCCAGTGCGCCTCATCGGGTATTGCAGGCGATCGGGGTGGTTGACCCACTGGCGCATCGCGCGGCCGCGCAGACAGGCGCGCGCCTGGAAGTCGTCGTTTCCCGTGTCATCGGTGAGCATGTAGGCGATCTTGCCGTCCTTCACATGCCACTGGAAGACGCATCTTCCACCACAGTTGACGTTGCATTGGCTCCAGACGATCTTGTCTTCGGCTGCGGCATGCGCTGGCTCGACGTTGTCGAACAGGTCTTGCGCCGTGGAAGCGGCACCACCTGCTGCGGCAAGTACGGCGAGCGCGCCACCGGCCTTGACGAAGCTTCGTCTCGAAAGCTCAGGGCTTTTCATTCCCATTCCAGCTCCTCTCTCACAACTCCCACTTACGGTCATGCGTGTAGCTCGGGCCGCCTCCTTCTTCTTTCGCCTTCCCAAGTCAATGTGCTTTTTGGTGAACGGTCGATTTTTGGCACTTTTTGGTCTTACGCATATTATTCTGAGTTAAACTATATAAGTCAATACACTTGGCAATTCATTAGTGCACAAAAGCGGCCTTTTTCGTGCAATTGGGGCGATGTGGCCGATGCATCGTGCGGAAGGGCAGGCACGTCATGGATATACGAATCAAGCGCGTGTACGAGAAACCCGAGAAAAGCGACGGCTACCGCGTGCTCGTCGACAAACTTTGGCCGCGTGGCATACGCAAGGCCGACTTGCCATATGACTACTGGGCCAAGGAGCTCACGCCGTCGACGGCGGCGCGCAAGGCATTCGGGCACAAGGCCGAGAACTTCGACGCCTTCAAGGAGCGCTACCTTGGCGAGCTCAACGCAAGCGACGCGGCCCATGCGTGCGCGCAGCAGCTCAAGAAGGACGCGGCCAAGGCGGGCGGCACCATCACGCTGCTGTACGCGGCACACGACCCCAAGATCAACCACGCGGTCATCCTCAAGGGATGGCTTGAGAAGCAAATGCAAGAGTGAGACAAACGCTCAGTCTCGTTGTCTCATTTTTTGGAGGTACCTGATATGAGCGACACGAAGGAGAAGGCTCAGAGAGGTCCCGAGTTGCCTCAGGAGATTCCCGGATTCGCGGATTTCGGGCACATAGGCCTGCACGGCGCGCGCAACACGCGTGACCTGGGCGGGCTTACGACGACAGATGGCAGGGTCATCGCCTCGGGCAGGCTCATTCGCTCGGGCGAGCTGCACAAGGCAACTGACGAGGACATCGAGCTATTGCGCGATGGGCACGGGCTTATGCGCGTCGTAGATTTACGCACGGCAAAGGAACGCGAGGGCGCTCCCGATCCGCAGAGCCGCATGCAGGGGATTGACTTTGCCGAGCTGCCGGTCTTTTCCGAGGCCGCCGTCGGCATCACGCACGAAGGCGGCGTCGCAGGCGATATCGCGGCACTCAAGCGCTTCAGCGGCAACGCCCACGAGACCATCCGCGATCTGTACGTCACTTGCCTGCTCGGCGAGGATGGCAAGCGGGCCTACCGGGAGTTCTTCGAGATACTTCTGGCGGCCGAGGACGGTGCGACGCTATGGCACTGCACCGAGGGCAAGGATCGCGCGGGACTCGCGAGCGTTCTCGTCGAGTACGCGCTCGGCGTCCCGATGCCCCACATCCGCGCGGACTATCTCGCGACCAACCTGTTCGTGCGCGGGCGCGCCGAGGAGATCCTCGATGCGCTTGCTGGGCACGGGCTGCTCGAACATGTCGACCTGGACGTCGATGCGATCTTCTACGCCAGCCCGGATTATCTCGATGCAGCGCTTGACGCCGTCGCGCAGGAATGCGGCGGCATGGATGCCTACCTCGCGGCGGTCCTCGGCGTGGGGGAGCGCGAGCGCGAACGACTCAGGGAGCTTTATCTGCAGTAGACACGTGCCGCGCCACGTTGGACGGCACCCAACGATCGAGAGGATGATTGTCATGTTTGTTATCGGAGCGCACCTATCGAAGCGCGAGGGCTATCTCTCCATGGCGATGGAGGCAGATGGCCTGGGCGCGAACACCTTCCAGTACTTCTCGCGCAATCCGCGCGGCAGCAGCGTCAAGCCCATCGACGAGGCGGACGTGAAGGCATATCGCGAGTACGCGAAAGATCACGGCATCGTGGGCCCGCTCGCCTACGCGCCCTATGACATCGAGCCCGCCTCGAGCAAGGTCGAGCAGCGTGACTTCGCCCTGGCGGTCATGTCCGAGGACATGGCGCGTCTCGACGAGATTCCCGGCCAGAACTACCTCGTGCGTCCCGGCAGTGCGCTCGACGAGCCAAAGATGCAGGGGCTTGCCAAGTTCGCCGCCGCCATCAACGCCACCGTGCATCCCAGCCAGCAGGGCAAGCTGCTCATCTGCATGCTTGCGGGCGAGGGGCATCAGCTATGCAGTAGCTTCGAGGAAGTCGCGCAGGTCATCGAGCAGGTCGACCTCAAGGATCACGTGGGCGTGCTCATCGACGCCGCCGC
The DNA here is from genome assembly GCA_902478425.1 of uncultured Coriobacteriia bacterium. Classification (GTDB taxonomy): domain Bacteria; phylum Actinomycetota; class Coriobacteriia; order Coriobacteriales; family QAMH01; genus QAMH01. Next base: position 3,396 of record CABSKV010000079.1, read on the forward strand.
GCTCTGGGGTGCGGGCTACGACATCGTAGGTGACCTCGACGGCGTGCTTGACGAGTTCGACCACGTAGTCGGCCTAGACAAGCTATGCGCCGTGCATCTCAACGACAGCAAGGAGGCATGCGGATCGCACGTTGACCGTCACGCCCGTATCGGCGAGGGCACGATCGGCTTTGACGCCCTGGCGGCCATGACCAACAATCCGCGCCTGGCTGACTTGCCGTTCTACATCGAGGAGCCTCACTCGACGCTCGCGGAGTATCGCGAGGACATCGAACGCTTCAAGCAGGCACGCAAGGCGTAGAAAGCGCGTGTAGGGCGACCTGCCTGATCAGGTCAACCTGGGCTGGCGAATCGTTGAGGCAGGGCACGTAGACGAACGAGTCTTCTGGTTTGTCTGCGTTTGCTTCGAGCCAGGCGTCACGCAGCGCGTCTTGGATGTCATGGGTCGTCTCGAGGCAATCGACGGAGAAGTTGGGTGCGATCACGAAGAGGCGCCGTGCATCGGCAAGCGTACCCAGGACCTCCCTCGTGAAAGGCCCCAGCCATGTGCGGCTCTTGTCAAAGCGGCATTGGTAGCCCACGCGCCAGACGTTTTCGGGAAGCCCCAGGGCATCGGCAACGTTTCGTGCCGTCTGCCGCGTCTGTTCGTCGTACGTGTCGCCGGAGCGAATGTCGGTCATCGGAATCGAGTGAAACGCGAAGAGCAGACGGTCCCCCGCGTCGGCATCGAATCCCGACTGGGAAACGGAATCCGCAATCGCGGCGATGTAGGCCGGCTCGTCGTGGTAGTTCTCCACGAAGCGTAGCGCCGGCGTCCAGTCGAGATCCTCGATCGCCTGGTCGACCTTGTCTTTTACCGCCATGGTCGTCGAGAAGGCGCTTTGGGGATACAGCGGGATGACGGTGACCTCGTTGCAGCCATGCTCCCTGCAATCGGCCAGGGCGTCTTCGACGAAGGGCGCCGAGTAGCACATGGCATGGCGTATGAGAGCGATGTCGTCATCGTGCGCGCATGCTTGCTCGAGCTTCTGCGCGAGCGATCTCATTCCCGCGTCCAACGGCGCGCCCTCGTCGGTCCATATCGATGCGTACTTGGCAGCCGAGACCGGGGCACGCTTGGGGATGATGAAGCGGTTCAGGATGAGACGCCACAAACGCGGGTTCATGGGACATATGCGCGGGTCGGAGAGAAACGCGCGCAGGTATTCGGCCACCGCCTCGCTCGTCGGTGCGGCGGGACTGCCCGTATTCACGATGATGATGCCGGTCTTGCCCATGGCTCGCCTTGCTCGTCGGGAGTGAGTCCTTGCAAGCCCAAGTCTAGCACTCGTCACATGATGCGCCGCGCCTCAGTCCCCAAGCCGTACCGTGTAGACCGGCTCGTAGATTGCGCCATTGCCTGTCAGCGTGCTCTTGAAGAGCGTGAGCTCATCGGCATGTGCCGGAGCGGGGAAGGGCAGGGCCGGTAGCGTGCCTGAGTCAAGTGCGGCACGCCGGGCGATGGTGAGGTGCGGGACGAAGGGCTTGGAATCATAATTCACGCCAGCATCATCGAGACCCTCGCGTACGAAGGCGGCAAGCTCCATGAGCTTCGGGTCCTGCGTGAAGCCGAGCCACAGGGTCGCATCGTTCGCGCGTCCGAACTTGCCCAGTTCATCGGGTGCCAGCTCGACGGGGGCAAAGCGGCTCGCCGCCTCGTCAAGCGCGAGCATGGCATCGGCGAGTTCGCGTTCGATGACGTCACCCAGAAAGGCGATCGTCACGTGATAGTTTTCACGGGGTACGAAGCGGCCCCTTACGGACGTCTTGAGCTGGCGTGCCAGGGCGGCAACGTCCTCCCGCAGAGCCTGTGGAATGTCCAGGGCGATGAAGGCGCGCATGGCTATTCTCTGCGGGCCTTGGCTAGATCGCGTCCCTCTTTGCCCGTCATCTGCTCGATTCGCACGAGGATGATCGAGCAGCGTGGTCCGCTTTTGGCGATGTCGTCTTCGACAAGGCTCTCGAAGCCAGCGCAGTACTTCTCTCCGAGTGCGTGCAGGGCGTCGAGCCTGATCTGCGGATCATCCTCTATCCATGCCTCGCCAAAGGCAATGACGCTTTGGAAGTAGTCGGTGATCTTCTCGGGAACGATGCGACTTTGGCCTACGACGGTGAAGCTGACCTTCGAGTCGCGCGTGATCGCATCGATTTTGTGGCCCTGCTGCGCGCTGTGCATGCAGATGAGCGGCAGCTCCTCGCCGTTGTCGAGAAGTGCGTAGTTCATGGGCACCGCGTACGGGTAGCCGTCGGCACCGTGCACGGCGAGCGTGCCAAATTGGCCGTCGCGCAGCATCGCGAGGCACTCGTCGTGCGGAATGTGCTGCAGCTTGCGTCTCATCTCGGGCATGCCCATGGCGTTTCCTCCGTGTCATTGACTGCCCAGCAGTATGGCGCATCTATCCGGTGCTGTCATGAGAAATGTACCGATCGTTTTCTCGTTGGCATGGCGGGGAAGTATACTGGCGATATCGTTTCATTTCGCACGAAAGGGGAGGGCGCATGGCCTCATCGCAGGAGTATCACGACTACGTGCTGGAATTGCTCGCGGGCGTTGACGGCATCAGGACGCGTAAGATGATGGGCGAGTATATCGTCTACCTCGATGACGTGGTCGTCGGCGGGATCTACGACGACGAGCTGCTGCTCAAGCCCTTCGAGTGTCTGGACGCGTTGTTCCCGGATGCGCAGCGCAGGCTGCCCTACGAAGGCTCGAAGACGATGATGGTTGTCGTGGATTCGGAAGATCCCACCTTCCTCGCGGATGTCTTCGAGTTCCTGCGTGGGAAATAAGACAAAAGTCGCCGGGGCCGTTTTGTCTGGTTTTGGAGGATGTCATGAGACAAGGGGTCACCATCAGACACGCCGAGCGGTCGGACGTGCCGGTCATCCTGCACTTCATCAGGGAGCTCGCGGCCTATGAGAACATGCTCGACGAGGTCGTCGCCGACGAGGCGC
>CABSKV010000080.1 GCA_902478425.1 uncultured Coriobacteriia bacterium
GATGTAGACGGTCTTGCGGCGATCCCATCCCTTGTAATCCATGAACATGCGGATGATGTTCTCGAACACGGCGATAACCGTGGAAAGTGCCGCGAACGACATGAACAGAAAGAACAGCGCGCCCCACAGCTGGCCGAGCCACATCTGCGCGAAGACGTTGGGCAAGGTCACGAACACGAGGCCAGGGCCGCTGCCCGGGTCGACGCCGAAGGCGAAGCACACGGGAAAGATGATGAGGCCGGCCATGAGCGCGATGACGGTATCGAGCACGCCGACGGAAAGCGCCTGCCCGAAGATACGGCGCTCCTTGCCCAGATAGCTGCCGAAGATCTCCATGGAGCCGATGCCAATGGACAACGTGAAGAAGCTCTGTCCCATCGCGGCGTAAACGGCATCGCCGAAACCCGCAGGCCCGTTCGCGAACATCTTCGAGAAGTCCGGCATGAGGTAGAACGCCAGACCCTCCTCGGCGCCGGGCAAGGTGACGGCGCGGATGATGAGGACGACGAGGATGACGAGCAGGGCGCTCATCATGTACTTGGTGACGCGCTCGACGCCCTTGTTCAGGCCGAGCGCACATACGAGCATGCCGATGACGCACACGGTAACGGTCCAACCCACGACCTCGCCGGGATTGGCGAGCATGGCATCGAACACGGCACCGGTCTGCGCGACGTCCAAGCCCTCGAAGGTACCCGTCGACATCTTGATGAAGTAGTTGAGCATCCAGCCCGCGACGCAGGTGTAGAACATCATGAGCAGGAAGTTACCGATGAATCCCACCCAGCGCATGAAGTGCCATTTGGTGCCCTCTGGCTCGAGCACGTCAAACGCGCGCGAGATGGACTTCTGACTCGCGCGGCCGACCGTGAACTCCATCGAGAGCATGGGCAGACCGAAGACCACGAGGAAGAAGATGTACATGAGGATGAAGGCCGCGCCACCGTACTCGCCCGTGATGTACGGGAAACGCCATACGTTGCCCAATCCGATTGCGCAGCCGGCGCTCACCAGCAGAAAGCCGATATTGCTTGAAAACCTATCTCGTTGGGCCATCTCATCCCTCACTTGTTCGGCGCGCTCTCCCCAGCGCGATAACCAGATATGGTATCACGGCCTTTCCTGCCATGAAATGAGACAAAGGCGCCCGGCGCCTCTCGGCTCTTTCTTCAGCGGCCGAAGAAAAACGATTGGGAAACGGACGCGAAACCCCACGGTGCCCCTGATGCGTTCGCGTATAATCTCCGAGGAAATTCGGACGACAGGCTGCCTGCCTGGTGGCATGACGTAAGAGGAACGCATGGTTTACGACAACGTGCTCGAGGCGATGGGGCACACGCCCCTCATCCGGTTGCGCAACATCCCCGGCGAGGGCTGCGCGCAGATTCTCGTGAAGTTCGAAGCACTCAACGTCGGCGGTTCGATCAAGACGCGCACGGCGTTCAACATGATTCTTCAGGCCGAACGACGCGGCCAGATCAGCCCCGGCAAAACCACCATCATCGAGCCGACAAGCGGCAATCAGGGAATCGGGCTTGCGCTCGTAGGCGCGGTGCGCGGCTACGACGTGCGCATCATCATGCCCGATTCGGTCTCGGTCGAGCGCCGCAAGATCTGCGAGGCCTACGGTGCGCAGATCGAGCTCGTGCACGATGATGGCGATATCGGCAAGGCCATCGAGACCTGCGCCAAGATCGCACGCGAGCAGACGGCGGCAGACCCCAACGCCTTCATGCCCGACCAGTTCTCAAATGTCGACAACGTCGCCATCCAGCGTGCGCAAACGGCGGTCGAGATCCTCGACGACTCCGCAGAATCCGGCATCGTCATCGATGGCTTTGCCTGCGGCTTTGGCACCGGCGGCTCCATCACGGGCATCGGCAGCGCGCTCAAGCTGGCCAACCCCCAGACCATCGTCTGGGCGGCCGAACCAGAAAACGCCGCAATGCTGGCCGGCGGCAACATCGGCACGCACTTGCAAATGGGCATCGGCGATGGCGTCATTCCCGCCATCCTCGACCGCAGCGTCATCGACGCGACCTGCGTGGTAAGCGATGACGAGGCCATCACGATGGCGCAGCGCCTCGCGCGCGAGGAAGGCCTGCTCTGCGGCATTTCGAGCGGCACGAACGTCGTCGCGGCCCTCATGCTCGGCTACGAGCTCGGCCCGGATGCCTGCGTCCTCACCGTCCTCACCGATACCGGCGAGCGCTACTTCTCCACCCCGCTGTTCGGGGAATAAGGAGCACCCCTTACCCTTCGATCAGAGCCGCAATCTCCTCGGGGCTGTACTGGTACTTGCTGTTGCAGAACGCGCAGACCATCTCGACATCCTCGCCTTCGTCGACCATGCTCTGCAGCTCGTCGGCGCTCACGAGCGACAATAGCTTGAGCGTGCGCTCGCGCGTGCAGTCGCAGCGAAACTCCACGGACTTGTCCTCGAGGACTTGCAAGTCCATGTCGCCGAGCAGGCGCTCGAGTATGCTCTCGGGCGTCTCGCCCTCCGTGAGCATCGTCGTCATCGAGGGCAGAGCCGCGACGCGCTCCTCGAGCAACGCAGCCGTCTCGTCGGTCGCTCCGTCCATGAGCTGGACGATGAAGCCGCCGGCCTCGCGCACGGTGCTGTCCTCGTTGAGCAGCACGCCGAGCGAAACTGCCGAGGGAATCTGATCGCTCGACGTGAGGTAATACGCGATGTCATCGGCGATCTCGCCGGACTGGATCTCGACGACGCCGCTATACGGCTCGCGCATCGCCAGGTCGTAGATGATGCGCAGCGTGCCCTTGCCCACGACCTCGCCCACGCGAAGCTTCTCGCCCACCTTCGACGGCAGCGATGCCTCCGGGTTGCCCACGTATCCCTTGACGCTACCATCCGATTTGGCCGTCGCGGTGATGTTCCCCAGCGAACCATCGCCGTTGAAGACGATGGAGAGCGCGTCCTTGTCGCCCTTCATCATCGTACCCATCATGACGGCGGCGGTGAGCGTGCGGCCCAGGGCAGCCGTAGCGGTGCGCGACAAGCCGTGCATGCGGCGCGCCTCCTCGACCAGCCCGCGCGAGTACACGGCAAAGGCGCGGATCGTTCCATCGGTGGCGGTGGCGCGAACCACATGATCGCGTTTCATCTGTATGACGTTCATGTCCAGTTCCAATCTTTCAAGTCGACAGGCGAGCCATCAAGCTGCGCGTCGACCAGCGTGTCGTCTTCGTCGTAGACGAGCTTGAGCGAGAAGAAAGGGGTCTCCGGAGCAGATATGAGACTGAGGAATATCTCGTCGCCTTTCCAATGCGGCAAGGCGAGCAGCTCGTCTTTGGGCACCCATTCTAATATGCCCTCGTTACAGCTCCGTACCTCGCCAGTCCACTCCGTGATCGTGAAGAGGTGCATGTACTCCGTAACCCAGCGCGCAGACACGAAGGTGACGATGCCTCGGTAGCACCACATGCGCGGCACGAGACCCGTTTCCTCGCTCACCTCGCGCATCATGCACTCGACGGGGCTTTCATCGGGCTCGAACTTGCCGCCGATGCCAATCCACTTGCCCTTGTTGACGTCGTGTTCCTTCTTCACACGATGCAGCATGAGATACGCATCGCCATTGTCGATGTAGCACAGCGTGGTCTGAACGCTCATGGATTACCCTCACCTACCCTGACCTCGGAAATGAGACAGCGAGACTGAGCGTTTGTCTCATTTTTCATTCGCACAGTATAAAATGAGCGCACACCCAAAGCGCGTAAGAGACGGGAGTTCTCATGGCAGCATCCATCACCCACAAGACGGGGAAGGTCATCGGCATCATCGTTGCGATACTCGTCGTCTTCGTTGCCGCGCTCATCGGCTTTCTCACCGCCACCGAGTACAACCCGCCTGCCACGCAGAAAGTCGAGGTCTACGGCACGACGAGCGACAGCCTCGCAGCCGGTGAGAGCTTCAACGTCGTGACCTGGAACATCGGTTACGGTGGCCTGTCCGAGCAAGCTGACTTCTTCATGGATGGCGGCGACGGCGTGCGTACCATCTCGCACGCTGGCGTCATGGAAAACCTCGTCGGCATCGAAGACCAGCTCGCTGAGCTTAATCCCGACTTCATCTTCCTGCAGGAGGTCGACCAGGATTCCGAACGCACCTATGGCATCAACGAGCGTGCCCGCCTCGCCACGGCGTTCTCGCCCGAGTACTCATCGGCCTACGCCCTCAACTACGACGTGGCCTACGTCCCCTATCCCCTGCCGCCTATCGGCGCCGTCGAAAGCGGCATCATGACGCTCTCGCGCATGCAGGCGACAGACGCCGAGCGCGTGCAGCTCCCCTGCCCCTTCTCCTGGCCCGTACGCCTCGGCAACCTCAAACGCTGCCTGCTTGTCGAGCGTGTGCCCATAGAAGGTGGCAGTGCCGAGCTCGTGCTCGTGAACTTGCACCTCGAGGCCTACGATGATGGCGAAGGCAAGGCCGCGCAGACGGCCCAGCTCGCGCGGCTGCTGCAAGAGGAGCGCGCGAAGGGCAACTACGTCATCGCCGGCGGCGACTTCAACCAGAGCTTCTCGAACGTCGATACATCCGCCTATCCGTTGCTCGGCGACGAGTACTGGCAGTGCGGCTACATCGACGTGAGCTCGCTGGGAAATGGCTTCACGGCGGCGATGGACGCCTCGACGCCCACCTGCCGTTCGCTCGACCGTCCCTATGACGGCACCGAGCCATTCCAGTTCTACATGATTGACGGCTTCATCGTCTCGGACAACGTGAGCATCGACACGTTGCAGACCATCGACTGTGGTTTCACCTTCACCGACCACAATCCGGTGCTGCTCAGCGCCACGCTGCTCTAGGCCAGCACGCGCAGTGCCTGGTGCACGCAGGTGATGTCGAAGCGCGTGGCGTGCATGGGCTCGCCGTCGATCTGGCAAGGCGGCTCCTCTGCAAACTCGATGAGCGCATGGCGGGCCATCGCGAACTCCATGGGCTTCATGTGCACGTGCTTGCCGTTCTTCGCGCGCATGAAGATGTAGATCGCGCGCGGAATGCTCACCGGCGGATGCGAGATGCAAATGTCGAGCAAACCGTCGTCGAGCTTGGCCTCGGGGCAGATCTTGAAGCCGCCGCCGTAGTACGGCCCCACCTGCACGGCGAAGGTCACGCTCTTGCCCTCGACGTGCGTGCCGTCGAAGTTGCCGTGATAGCTACGCGAGACCAGGTTGTGCGTGAGCTGGTCGATGCCACTCGAGAAGTACACGCCCGCATCCGAGCGGCCCGTCTTCTCGCGCCGCTCCACCGTATCGAGTGCGATGGCGGCGTCCAACCCGAAGGAAAGCGTCTCGGCGAAGTACTCACCGCTGCAAAGCCCCACGTCAACGGGATGCGGGTCGGCCTTCAAGATGGCATGCACGGCATGCTTGATGTCGAGCGGCACCCCGAGCGCGCGGGCGTAGTCGTTTCCCGTACCTGCGGGCACCACGGCAAATGCCGGGCGCTGCTCGGGCTCTATCGACATGAGGGCGTTCACGGCCAGGTGCGCGAGTCCGTCCCCACCCACGGCGATGACGGCGCGGTGCTCGACCGAATCCTCGATGAGAGAACGTGCCTGATCCGCCGAACTCAAGAACGCGGCATTGACCTGCGCTCCGGCGAGAAAGCTCCCCGTCCTTCCAGCGGCAATGGCAGCTTCAAGCTCGCCGACGGCACGACGTGCTGCCTGCGTGCCCGTTCCGTTGCCGGCAGCCGGATTGGCCACGACCAGGATCGATGCGGACTCCTCGCTCATCGCGCCTCCTTGGCTACTTGATGCTCAGCCCGAGCTCGTACGCCTTTTGCAAGCCAGGGTTGCCCTCGATGGCACCCTTCTCGTACACGTTGTTGATGATGACCTCGCCGAGGTTTTCCTGCTTGCAGTAATTGGCCGCCACGCGATAGCTGTTGACGACCGGCTCGCAGGTCGTCTCGTCCTTGTCCTCGAAGCACAGCAGCAGCGCCGTGGCCGTGATGCCGAAGGGGTTGGCGATGCCGCAGAACATGCGGTCCTGGAAGGCGCGCAGCTGCGCGGGAAAGTTGTAGAAGTACATGGGCGTGGCATAGACGATGACGTCGGTCTCGTGCAGCAGCGGGTAGAACTTCTGCATGTCGTCCTTGTTGACGCACTCGCCATCATGCGAGAAGCAGTACTCGCACGCTTTGCAACCGGAAATATTCGCGTTGCCGACCTCGATGCGCGTGACCTTGTTACCCGCCTCGATCGCGCCGCGCTCGAACCAATCGGCGAGT
>CABSKV010000081.1 GCA_902478425.1 uncultured Coriobacteriia bacterium
GGAATGCCCGCCATGTCCTCGAGCCCCGAAAGCCCCAGGCTATAGGCCTGCTGGACGAGACGCGCGAGCGGGACAGCCGCGCCGGCCGTGACATGCAGCTTCTGGGCCGCAGGCAGAGCGGCAATCTCGTCTTCGTCAAGACCGCCGAAGTCGACGCGCGCGAACTCGCTCGCGAGCACGATCACCGCGCCATCGTAGCCGGCATCGCTCACGAGCAAGTTGCTGCCCTTGCCGACGATGGTCCATGCGACCCCCTCCTCGGCGAGCACCTCGAGCGTCAGCGCGAGATCGGCGACCGAAGCGCACTCGACGAAGAGCGCGGCCGGGCCACCTATACGGTAGCTCGTGTGGCGTGACATCGGCTCATCGCATTTGGCAGAGCCGCTGAGCGTGCCTTCCAGTCGAACGTATGCGTCGAAAATGCTCAAAGAGCGTTCCTATTCCCCGGCCAGAGCTTGCGTGATGAGCGGAGCCATCATCGTCACGTCGCCCGCGCCCATCGTGATGATGAGATCGCCTGCCGCGAGCTTGTGCTGCAGGAAGGGAATGATCTCGGGGCGATGCGGCAGCCACGCGACTTGCTGGCGTGGGTTGTGCCGCAAGATGGAGTCGATGACCGTCTTGCCGTTGACACCCGGAATGGGCGTCTCGCCAGCCGGGTACACGTCCATGACGATGACGGAATCAGCCTCGTCGAACGCCGGGCCGAATTCACGCGCGAGCGACTCGGTGCGCGAGTAGCGGTGCGGTTGGAACAGCACGTAGACATGCTCGAAATCGAGCTTGGATGCCGCCCTGATGGTCGCCTGGATCTCCGTGGGGTGGTGTGCGTAGTCATCGACGACGGTCACGCCGGCTTCCTCGCCGATGAGGTCGAAGCGCCTGCGCACGCCGGAAAAGGTCGCAAGTGCACGTGCCGCCTGCTCGACGTCGAGCCCGCAGGCCCAGACCACGCCGAGCACGCCCGTCGCGTTGAGGACGTTGTGACGGCCCGGATTCTTGGTGATTTCGGTCTGCACGCTCGTGCCATCGGGAAAGCTCACGGTAAAGGCGTAGCCAAGACCGCTTCTACCCGTGACCTCGAAGCACACGTCGCAGCCCTCGCTGCCCTTCTCGCCGTAGACGACGGTGCGCTTGCCGACTTCGCTCGCAATTTGCGCAAGGCGGGGATTATCCGCGCAAACGACGGCAGCACCCTCGTCGGGCAGAAGCGAGAGGAAGTCCGCGAAGGCGTCGTAGATGGCCTCGAGACTACCGTAGTGGTCGAGATGGTCGGGCTCGATGTTGGTGACGAGCGCGACGTAGGGCGAGAGGTGCACGAACGAGCCGTCGGACTCGTCGGCCTCGACGATGTAGTATTCGCCCGTACCGCTCTTGGCGTTGGTATCGTAGCCATCGACCGTACCGCCGATGACGAAGCTCGGATCAAGCCCCATGCGATCGATGGTAGTCGCCAGCATCGAGGATGTCGTCGTCTTTCCGTGCGTACCGGCGCAGGCAAGCGTCTTCTTGCCCTCGCCGAGCGACGCGAGCGCCTGGGAGCGATGCCAGACGGGAATGCCACGCTTGCGGGCCTCGGCAAGCTCGGGGTTTCTCTCGGGGATGGCGCTCGAGATGACGACCGCGTCGAGGTCGCTGGCGAGATTTGCCGCATCGTGGCCGATCATGACCTCGATGCCCGCATCGACGAGGCGCTTGGTGGCGCGCGACTCCTTCATGTCCGAGCCGCTGACCTGCATGCCACGCGAATTGGCCACGAGCGCGATGCCCGACATGCCGACACCGCCAACGCCAATGAAGTGTATCTTCTTCGATTTAGCTACCATCGTTTCCCCGTGCGCATTTCTCGACCATATCGGCCAGACGCATGCGCGCGTCCGAGCCGGAAAGCTTCTTGCAAGCTTGCGTCATGGTATCACGTCTCGCCTTATCGCCGAGAAGTTCGATGAGCAAATCAGAAAAGCCCGCGCTCTCGACATCCGCATCGGCAACCAGACATGCTGCTCCGACAGCCACGCACGATTGCGCGTTGAGCGTCTGGTGATCCCCGCGCGCATACGGGTACGGGATGAGCACCGAGGGCACGCCGACCGTCATGATTTCGGCGACAGACGAGGCACCGGACCTGCTCACGACCAGGTCACTTGCGACGAGGGCCTCGTTCATCGAATCGATGTAAGGCGAAACGCGCCAGCGCTTCTGCTCCTCGTCACCGAGGTCGAGCTGCGCGAGGACGTTCTCGTAATCGCTCTCGCCCGTCGACTGGATGACGTGCAGCCCGTCAATGGCAAGCAGGCGCTCCTTCATGTCGCAAATCGCCTTGTTCACGTGCTGGGCGCCGAGGCTTCCGCCCATGACGAGCAAGATGAGCGCATCATCGGGAATGCCTAGGGATGCACGTGCCTGATCGCGCGTGCACGTCTCGAACGACGCACGCACGGGGTTTCCGAGGACGACCGGTTCGCAGGCCCCCTCGAGCCCCTGGGCGCTTTCCGCGTAGGTGAGCGCGATTGCCGTCGCGTGCTTCGCGAGATAGGCGTTGGCCATGCCCGGTACGGAGTTCTGCTCGTGGATGATGAGCGGAATCCCCATCTCGAAGGCGGCCCTACCCACCGGAATGGAGACGTAGGCGCCGAAGGTGACGACGGCGTCGGGGTGCTTGGACTTGAAGAGCTTCTTGGCGGCGCGCGTGGCCTTGAGCAGCTTTGCTCCCGAGCTCACGAGCGTGAGAGGGTGCGCCTTGTCAAAGCCACTCACCGCAAAGCCCATGAACTCGAAGCCCGCTTGCGTGGCGAGCCGCGACTCGATGTGATTGGGAGTACCCACGAAGAGAATCTCATGGCCACGTCGACGAAGCTCATCGGCAACCGCAAGTGCCGGATTGATGTGGCCGGCGGTACCGCCGGCGGCGATGACGTAATACACGGCGTGCCCCTTTCAGACGTTTCGAGCAGTGTACCCCATGTGGAGGACGGGCCCAAAGACCGGGCAAGCGATACTAGTGCCTGCGTCCCGAGTCGCGCTTGCTCCTCAGACTCGCGTACCCGTCTTGTCCCGATGCCCTGGGAGCATACGAGGCACCCTGGCCCGCCGCGCGTGCCGGGCGCGACGGCTCCCTGCGCATCGATGACGGGCGATCTTGCGACGAGGACGCACCCCTCTTCCTTCTGGAATCATGTATCGAGATGACGTTATCGCGCGTGGAGCGGCGCGGCGGCGTATCGGCGTGCACGTCGCCCTTGCCGTCGATGACCACGAAGTTGTCACGCTTGCGCTCGTAACTCATGCCCACCTTCGAGCGAAACGACACGGACAAGACGATGCCGATCATAATCATCGTGGCGAGCATCGACGAGCCGCCATAGCTGATGAGCGGCAGCGCCTTTCCGGTTACGGGTGCTATACCCGTAACGCACGCCATGTTCACGCAGGCCTGAAAGCCGATCATGACCGTGAAGGAACCCGCGAGCATGCAACCGAGCATGTCCGGTGCATTGCGGCATATGCGCATGCCGGCAAAGACGAAGAGGCCGAAGAGCACGACCACGGCAACCGCGCCGATAAGTCCGAGCTCCTCGCCGACGATGGCGTAGATGAAGTCGGTGTGCGCATAGGGCAGGTAGAGGTACTTCTGGCGCGACAGGCCGAGCCCTGTGCCGAAGACGCCGCCGCTGCCGAAGGCATAGAGCGACTGGATCGCCTGATACCCATCACCTTGAGGGTCGACCCAGGGGTCGAGCATGGAGGTGATGCGATCGAGGTGGTAGGGCTGCGTGATGCAGGCGATGACGATGTAGGCGATGACGACGCCGAGTATGAGGCCGACGATCTTCCACGAGATGCCGGCGAGCAACGCAAGCGCGATGAGGCCGACGGCCAGGATGATGGCCGTGCCCAGGTCGGGCTGACGATAGATGAGGATGAGGGGGACGATGGTCGCCACGAGGATGATGACGATGAAACGTCGCCCGTCAATCGCGCCGTTCATGCGCATCTGCACGATTGAGGCGACGGCTATGAGCACGGTGATCTTCGCGAACTCCGCCGGCTGCAAGTTGAAGCCGGCAATGACGATGGAGCGCTCGGCACCGAGCGCGGTGATGCCCATGCCGAATGCCGTGAGCGAGAGCATGGCCACGGATATCGCCCAGAAGGTGATGAACACCGCCGGCAGGCTCCAGACCGAATACGGTATGCGCGAGCAGACGACGCAGAGCACAAGGCCGATGGCGAGAAACACCGCCTGGCGCTTGACGTAATACGCCGCATCGCCGAATTCGTTATATGCCGTGATCGACGAGGCCGAATACACCATGACCAAGCCGAGTATGCACAGCGCGACGACGCTCAGGATGAAGAGCAGGCGCGGCCCCATGATGGCAGCCGGCTCTGCGAGCAGACGTGACGAGCCTGCCTGTGGCTTCTGCTTCGATGTCGCCTGTCTGCGTGCCATGACACCTACGCTCGCATCCTTAACGCAACGCATTCCTTGAAGACGTCGCCACGATGCTCGAACGAATCGAACTCGTCGAAGGAGGCACACGCCGGCGAGAGCACGACCGCCTCGCCCGGCTTGGCAATCGCGCATGCGCGCTCGAGGGCACCGGCCATGCCGGACTCCAGGTAGCGCTCGACGGGGCTTGCGGCAAAGGCGCCGTAGAAGCGCTGGCCGGCCTCGCCGTACGCGATGACGGCGCTGCACGTCCGCGTGCATGCCGCGACGAGCTCGTCGAGCGCGGTGCCCTTGTCGCGGCCGCCGAGCAAGAGCACGACCTTGCGATCGGGAAACGCGGTGAGAGCCTTGAGCGTCGCATCGACGTTCGTCGCCTTGGAGTCGTTGAAGAAATCGACGCCGTCAATGCATCCGCAGGGCTCGAGGCGGTGCTCGAGCGGTCTGAAGCTCAGGAGCCCCTCGCGGATGTACGCGGGTTCGCATCCGCACGCGAGCGCGGCACTCGCGGCGCAGAGGGCGTTTTCGGCGTTATGGGCGCCTTGGATCGCAAGCTCGCTTGTCTGCGCGAGCTCGATGCACTTCCCCTCCCCGTCCTTGATGACGAGCGTGCCGTACGCATCCTCGAAGGCACAGGAGTCCTCATGCTCGGAGCCGACGGATACGAGCTTGACACCGCGCTCGTGCAGAAGCGCACGTAGCTCGGGATAGGCTTCGAGAACGGCATCGGTGATGACAGCCGTCGACCCGGCGGACATGTTCGAGAAGACCTTGAACTTCGCCTGGGCATAGGCATCGAAGCTGCCATGCCAGGAGATGTGGTCGGGCGTGATGTTGAGCAAAATGGCAACCTGCGGAGCAAAGTCGATGGTGGAGGCCAACTGGTAGGAGGACATCTCGACAACGAGCATCTCGTCATCGAGCCTATGCTCCACGGCCTCGACGCAGGTCGCGCCGATGTTTCCGCACGCATGGGAAGGCTGGTCACAGGCGTTGAGCAGATGCGTCACGAGCGACGTGGTGGTGGTCTTGCCGTTCGTTCCCGTCACGGCAACCCAAGCCTGCGGCGACATGCGCCACGCGTACTCCGGCTCGCTGATGATCTCGTCGCTCGCCCTTTTGGCACTCGCGTAGAACGCGCCGCTCTCGGGAATGCCCGGCGAGATGACGCAGGTGTCGAAGTGACCCTCGACTTCCTCTACATCGAACATGACGGGCACACCGGCCTGCTCGAACTCGCGAGCCGCGGCCATCGTGTTCTCGTTGGATACGCCCGCATACACGGTGAGCTCGTCACCCACGTCAAGCGCATGTCGAGCGGCAGCGATGCCGCTTTTGCCGAGACCGAGTACGAGAACGGAATGCATGACGATCACGTCCCTCACATCGAGCTGATGAAGTAGACGGCAAAGCCAACGCCCGCACATAGGCCGGTGACGATCCAGAAGCG
>CABSKV010000082.1 GCA_902478425.1 uncultured Coriobacteriia bacterium
ACTCGGCACATCCGAGCGTGACGCCGAGCTCACGCGCGCGCGAAAGCACGTCAGTCGCAAGACGGCGATTTTCCGCGTCAATGCTATCGATCGGTTCGCTTGCCAAAGCCAAGCACCTCACGGGACTTGTAGAAGTAATCGACCATCGAGACGATCGTCATGATGACGGCGCCAAGCAGCACGATCCACGAGAAGATCGTGAAGCACATCGCGAAGCCATCGCCCATGAACGAAATCTGGAGCGAATCCTTGACGGTGAAGAGCAATATGGCGCAGATCTGCAGGACGGTCTTGAACTTGCCGAACATGCTCGCGGCAATGACCTTGCCCTGCGCTGCGGCGACCATGCGCAAACCCGACACGATGAACTCGCGGGCGATGATGATGAGCGCAACCCATGACGGGAAGGTCTGGAGCTCGACGAGCGCGAGCAGGGCGGCGCAGACGAGGATCTTGTCCGCGAGCGGGTCGAGGAACTTGCCCAAGTCGGTAATCTCGTCTCGGCTGCGTGCCAGATGCCCGTCGATGGCATCAGTCGCCGAGATGATGATGAAGACGGCCGCGGCGATCCAAGGCTGCCACATCGCCCAGAACTCGGGCTCGGGAAGCCAGTTTGGCCACGGCGAGAGCAATGCCGCGACAAAGATGGGGATGAGCAGGATGCGCGTGAGCGTGACGATGTTGGCTGGCGTCCAGATGCGCGTGGAATCATCGGTCATGGCCTGCGACCTCACCCTCGATCTCGTAGAAGAAGCTCCCCGTGAGCTCGACCTGAGCGAACTGGCCAATCGCGAGCTCGTCGGCATCTTCGATGGGAACGTGCACCTGACCGTCGACCTCGGGAGCCTGGCCTTGCGTGCGGCAAAGCGCCTCGAGCCCCACATCCGTCTGCTCGTAGCCCTCGACGAGCACCGTTGCGCACGTGCCCGCATGCTCGGCGATGCGTGCGGTGCCGATTGCCTCGCAGGCATCGAGCAGACGCTGGGCGCGCCCCATGCGCTCCTCGACGTCGAGCAAGCCGTCGAAGCCGTAGGCGGCACTCCCCTCCTCGGGCGAGAACGCGAAGACGCCGGCGTAATCGAACTGCGCCTCGTCCACGAAGTCGAGCAGCTCCTCGAACTGCTCCTCGGTCTCGCCGGGAAAGCCCGCCATGAGCGTCGTGCGTATCATGATGCCCGGCACGCACTCGCGCACGTGCTCGATGAGCTCGAGCATGCCTGTCGCGTCACCGCTGCGGTTCATGCGCGCGAGCACTTCCGCATTGACATGTTGCAACGGCATATCCAAGTACGAGCATACGTTGGAATGCGTTGCCATCACATCGAGGAGCTCGTCGGTAATGCCCTCGGGCTGCACATAGAGCAGCCTGAACCAGGTATCGGGATAGCGGCGCGCGAGCGTGCTCACGAGCCCGGCTGTCGTGGCCGGCTCGTCAAGGTCATGCCCCCAGATGCCGGTATCCTGACCGATGAGGACGATTTCGCGCACGCCGTTGCAGACGAGCTCGTCGACCTCGTCGTCGATCTGCTCGAGCGTGTAGCTGTGGTAGCGCCCGCGAATATGCGGGATCATGCAGTACGAGCAGAAGCGATCGCAGCCGTCCGAGATCTTGACGTACGCGCTACTCGGATGCGCATGGCGCAAGAGCTTCGGGCCACCGCCCATGAAGCAGCTCTCGACACCGAGCAAACGACTGACCTCCTCGACGACGCGCTCCTCCTCGCCTGCCGCGAGAAAGCCCGCCGCCTCGACGAGCTCGTCGGCCAAGTCGGTGCCATAGCGCGAGGGCATGCAGCCGGCGACGAGCACCTTGAGATTCTCGCCACGGGCGTTTTCGCGGCCCACCAGATCGAAGATGACCTCGAGGCTCTCCTCGACGGCGCTTGCGAGAAACGCGCAGGTGTTGACGATGACGAGATCGGCATCCGCCGCATCGTCGACTATCGAGAAGCCGGCGGCGACGAGACGCGCCTGCATCTTGTCGGTGTCGACCTCGTTCTTGGCGCAGCCGAGCGTGACGAACGCGATACGGGGGTTAAGATCCACGTGTTGCACGCCCTAGCGGTAATTGGTGAACTGCAGCGGGATGCCGTAGTCCTGCTCGCGCAGGAAGGTGATGACCTCCTGCAAGTCGTCGCGCTTGGGGCCGCTCACGCGTAGCTTGTCGCTCTCGATCTGCACCTTGACCTTGAACTTCTGGGCCTTGATGTCCTTCGAGATGCGCTTGGCGACGTCTTGCTCGATGCCCTGTTGGATGACGCCCACGGTGCGGATCATGCCACCGGATGCGTCCTGGGGCGTGCCCCAGTTCACGGCCTTGAGGTCGACCTTGCGCTTGATGAGGTTCGTATTGAGCACGTCGATGACCTGGCCGCTCACGAAGTCGCTCGGGGCGAGCACGGTGATGGTCTTCGCGCCCTTGTCGAAATCGATTTTCGAACCGGAGTCCTTGAGGTCGTAGCGCTGCTTGAGACCCTTCTCCGTATTGTTGAAGGCGTTCTCGACCTCCTGCATGTCGGTTTCGGAGACGATGTCGAAGCTATTGTCCTTGGCCATGCTCTTCCTTTCGCGTCGCGCCTATTTGGGGGCTGATTGGATGCTGATGTAGAGACTGCCCGACCCGTCGTCGTTCTCGGCGATCTCTATGGGGTTGTCGTTTTCGGTAACGGTGACGGCAGCCGGGTTGCTGAAGGTCGCGCTGAAAGACTCCGTGACGGGGAAGGTGGGCAGGACCTGGCCGCCGATCGCGGTGCCCTTGTAGGCGTTGGCGCCATCGTAGTTCACCTCGACGAGCGAGGTCTCGCCCTTGGCGACCTCGATCTTGATGATGACCGGGTTGCCGTTCGCGGTCGTGATGGTCTTGTGCGCGGCGTTCTCGCCGTCAGACGTCGTCGTGTCGTTGGTGGCGCCCCCCTGTACGGGGATGATGCCGCTGTTGCCACGCCCGGCGGTGCTGATGAGGACGGATGCGGCAATGACGATGGCGATGACGATCGTGATGACCGCGATGGCGATGAGGCGCGTGCGACGCTCGGCGAAGATCGACGAGATGACACGGCGTATCCTGCCGATGATGCTGTCATCGTTTGACTGGGCGCTATCTCCCCTATCGGGACGCTCGCCACGCGTCGTCGAACGACGACGCGTGCTGCGGGACACGGCCGCCTGGCCCGTGTCGACGTCGATGCCGAAGAAGTTGGGTGCCTTTTCCTCGCCGCTACGCGAAAGGTCCTCGGTCGGGCGTGCGGTGAACTCGTCTACCGTGGAGTTTCTGCGCGTCGAGGCCGCGTTGCGCCTCGTGGTCCCCGAGTGGCTGCGTGCCGTCGGCGCCGGACGCGTGGTGGGTTCGAAGCTTCCCGTATCCCCGCGCGAGGGGCGTGCCGATCGAAACGACCCGGTATGGCGCGTGCCGACGACGCGCACGCTGCCACTGCGGTAGCGCTCGTCGTCCTTGGCGAGCGCCTCGTCCTTCAGGTTGCGGCTCAGCTTGGACGGCTCCTCAGCCTTGGCATCGCCACGCCTGCGCGACGAACGCGTGCCGCGCGACGACTCGCGATTGGTGGGACGGGATTTCTCGCCGACGACGCGCTCGCCGAAGCGACCGACGCCGCGACGCGTATTGCTCGCGCTCTTCTCGATTTCCCTGCTCGAGCTGAATGCCTCGTACTCGCTGTCGAAGACCTCGACGATGGCGGCGGAGTCAAGGTCGAGATAGCGCGCGTACGAGCTGAGCATGCCGATGGCATGCCCGCGCGGAGGGTACTGGGAGTAATCGCCCGACTCGAGCGCTTCGAGCATGCGCGCGCGGATGTTGGTGTCACGGGCAGCTTGCTCGAGCGAGATTCCGAGCTCGATGCGACGGCTCATGAGCGCCGGTCCTATGCGAGATTCGGACTTCACCGAGCTGCCTCCTGGTCCTGTTCCTCAAAGGCCCTCAATGCCTCGAGATCCTCCACATTGTCGATGAGAACGTCACGGGCGCGCGAGCCTTCCTGCGGCCCGACGACGCCCTTGGTTTCGAGCATGTCCATGATACGCCCTGCACGCGCGTATCCGACCTTCAAACGGCGCTGAAGCATGGAAGTGGAGCCTAGCCCGGCGGCAACGACGGCCTCGGCGGCTTCCCAGATGAGCGGATCGTCCGCATCGTCGCCCGTCGATGGCATGCCCGTAGAAGAACTCGAACCCGTCGCGATCTGCTGCTGGAGTATCTCGCGGTGGTAATCGGGCTCGCCTTGCGCCTTGAGATGCTCGACGGTCGAGGCGATTTCCTCCTCGCTCACGAAGCAGCCCTGGATACGCTTGGGCTTGCCCCATTCCGGTTTGGAGAAGAGCATGTCGCCGTTGCCGACGAGCTTCTCGGCGCCCGATTGGTCGAGGATGACGCGCGAATCGACTTTGGTGGCCACGAGCAAGCCGATACGGTTGGTGATGTTTGCCTTGATCATGCCGGTGACGACGTTACTCGACGGACGCTGCGTGGCGATGATGAGGTGGATGCCAGCCGCGCGCGCGAGCTGGGCTATGCGCACGATGGAATCCTCGACGTCCTTGCCCGCGACCATCATGAGGTCGGAGAGCTCGTCGACGACGATGACGATGAAGGGCATCTCGTCGGGGTGGTTGCCATCCTCATCGGTGAGCTCGCCCTTTTGGATCATCTGGTTGTAGAAGCCGATGTTCTTGGCACCCACGCCCTCGAACACCTTGAGCCTGCGTTCCATCTCGGCGACGGCCCACTTGAGGGCGCTTGCCGCTTCCTTGGGCTCGGTGACCGGCGGGACGAAGAGATGCGGGATGCCGTTGTACAGCGACATCTCGACGCGCTTGGGGTCGATGAGTATCATGCGCACCTCGGCGGGCGTGGCGCGCATGAGTATGGTCATGATCATGGCGTTGAGGCACACGGACTTGCCCGAACCCGTCGTGCCGGCGATGAGCAGATGCGGCATCTTGGCGAGGTCGACGCAGATCTTCTCGCCGTCGACGTCCTCGCCGATGGCGACCTGCAGCGGACCGGGCTTGCAATTGGGCAGGATGTCACCCAGCAACACGCTCGAGCGCACCTTGTTGGGAATCTCGACGCCCACGAGCGAAGTGCCGGGAATCTGCGCGATGCGCACGGCCGAGGCCGCGAGCGCAAGCGCGATATCGTCGGCGAGGTTGGTGAGCTTTGCCAGGCGCACGCCACTTGGAAGCTCGACCTTGAACATCGTGACGGTGGGGCCGGCAAGCCACCCCACCACCTTGGCAGGGAGGCTGAACTCCTCGAGCGTCTGCT
Source organism: uncultured Coriobacteriia bacterium (assembly GCA_902478425.1). Taxonomy (GTDB): domain Bacteria; phylum Actinomycetota; class Coriobacteriia; order Coriobacteriales; family QAMH01; genus QAMH01. The sequence continues at coordinate 5,282 of CABSKV010000082.1, forward strand.
GCAAGATGTTGGCGGTCTGGCGCAGCTCGCCTGTCATGTTGGAGCGCTTGGCCTTGGTGACGCCGAGTATGCGGGGGTCGGGCAAGGTGAAGCCCTCGAGCGCCGATGGCGTCGAGCCGTCGGGAATCACCTGGGTCTTCTTGAGGACGGGAACGGTCACGTCAGGATCGGTCGTCTCGTCTTGCGCATGCGCCAGGTCCTTCTTCTTGCGCTTGTGCGGCTTGGGACGCGCATGCTCGTCGAGCGCGACGGTGCGATTGGGATCGTCGTCGAAGACGACGGTTATGTCGGAATCATCGCCGTCGAAGGCGACGGTGGAGAGCGGGTCGGACGAGATCTCGTCGTACTCGTCACCCTGCTCGGATGCGTCGTGCCCGAACTTCTGCTTGAAGCGCGCAAAGGGCGATTTGTCCTCGTCGGAAAAGTCCTCGTCATCTGCATCCGCATCGGCGTATTGCGGCTGGCCGGCCGTGTAGATGGTGCGCTGGTAGCGCGTCTGCGCACGGTCCTCCTTCTTGCGCGAGACGAAGTTCTTGAGCGCGAGGAAGGGCCTGGAAATCGAGACGCCGGCGATGACGAGACCGGCG
>CABSKV010000083.1 GCA_902478425.1 uncultured Coriobacteriia bacterium
ATGAGGCTGTAGAGCTTCCACTCCTCGGGACGCAGCTTGTCGGGATCGGCCGCACCCGTGGGATAGATGGGCGGATGGTCGGTCGTCTCCTGCTTGCCGCGCGTGGCCGTGAGCTTGTTCTTGGCGAGCAGCGCCTCGGCGCCTTCGCGGAAGTCGGGGACCTTCGCGAGGGTGTTGAGGACTTCGCGCAGGTCGAGGTTGTTGGGGTAGACCGTGTTGTCGACGCGGGGATACGAGGTGTAGCCGTTCATGTAGAGCGACTCGGCGATGCGCATGGTGCGCGCCGGCTTGATGCCGATGGAGCTTGCCGCCGCCATGAGCGAGGTGGTGTTGAACGGCGCCGGCGGGTTGGACTTGCGGCGCTTCTTCTCGATGGCGCCAACCGTCGCCGCGCTCGCGTTGGAGATGCGGGCCATGACGCCGTCTGCCTCGTCCTTGTCCTTGAAGCGCGCGGTGGCGTGCGTGGCGACGAAGGCATCGTCATGCTCGCCCTTGGGCGCGGCGTTACCGGTGATGACCCAGTAATCCTCGGGCACGAAGGCGTCGCGCTCCTTCTCGCGCTCGACCACGAGGGCAAGCGTCGGGGTCTGGACGCGGCCGGCGGAGCGCGTGTTGCCGATGCCGCTGTACTTCACGCAGGTGAGGTAGCGCGTGAGCACGGCACCCCAGATGAGGTCGATGTACTGGCGCGTCTCGCCCGCATGCGCGAGGTCGTAGTCGAGCGTCTGCAGCTTGGCCGGCGAGAACGCGTCCTCGATCTCCTTCTTCACGAATGCGGAGTAGCGGGCGCGCGTGATGGGAGCGGTCTCGTTCACCTCGCGCACCACGGAGATGGCGTCGAGGCCGATGAGCTCGCCTTCGCGGTCGAAGTCGGTGGCGATGACGATGTCGTCGGCCTTCTTCGCGAGGTTCTTGAGCGAGCGGATGATGTCCTTCTCGGCCGGAAGCTTGACGATAGGCGCGTAGGTCAGGTAGGGCAGCGACGGAATCTTCCAGCCCTTGAGGTTGATGCCCTCGGGGATGTAGGGGCGGCGCTTCGACTTCCACGGCGGCGTGGGAAGCGACTTGGGGACATCCGACGCATCGATGACCTCGCCGTCTTCCTCGAGGCCGACCCATCCGTTCTTCTTCTTGTAGATGAGCTCCTGCGGAAAGTCGAGGCCGAGGATATGGCCCTTGAGACCGATGGCGACGCATTCGTGGCCATCGCGATTGAAGCGATACACGGGCGTGTTGTAGACCTTGTCGTCAACGGGCTTGCCGCCTTGGGCAAGGAGACGCGAGATCTGCTGTGCTGCGATGTTCTTCTCGGTAATGATCAGTTCCATGTTGTCCATCACTCACTCGTTTTTGCTGCGTACTTATAGACAGCTATGGCTTACAATTACCCGCGGAGACAGACGGGCGGGGCCGGAAGGCCTCAGTTGCTCGATTTTAACCATATATATAAGGTTCTGGCTACCTCCATTTTGGAAACGATTAGTCCCACGCGCTGTGTCGTGTGCGACGAGCCGGGCGACGTCCTCTGCGCGAACTGCGCAACACATCTTCCCTACATAGATCTTGTCCTTGCGTGCCCGCGTTGCGGTGCGCCTTACGGGCGTGCGCTGTGCACCGAGTGCCCCATGCCCGGCAGCGAGGCGGCGCTGCTGCACCCCGAGGAGGCGTTCCCGTTCACGCGTGCGCGCTCGGCGCTCTCCTTCGAAGGCGGGGCGAAGAAGATTATCCGCACGTACAAGGACGGCGACGAGCTGCGGCTTGATGCGGTGATAGCGTCGTTCATCTGCTCCGCGATCCGCGGCCGGCAAAATGAGACAGATGCTCGCACTCGCTGTCTCATTTCGCAGGTCAGCGAGCCGCTAGGTGATTGGTCGCAGTGGGCAGATGCGCTCGTGTACGTGCCGGCATCGCCCGAGGCGCTGCTGCGACGCGACTTCGATCACATGGAGCGCGTGGCGAAACTGTGCGCGAGGCGCCTCGGGCTGCCGCTCGTGCGCGCGCTTGCGAGCAAGAAGGGTGCGCTCGACCAGCGCGACCTGGGGCGTGGCGAGCGATTGGCGAATCGCAGCGGGTCATTCGCGCTGGCGGAGGGTATGCGGGCGGCACCTTTGCCGCAGCGGCTCATCCTCATCGACGACGTCTTCACGACCGGGGCGACGGCTTCGGCCGCAACGCGCGTGCTGCTTGACGGCGGCGCACAAGAGGTCCGCGTCGTCACCTGCTGCCGCGTGTGGTGATGGGGATGACAGTTATTGCCGATGAGACAAATGCTCGCACTCGCTGTCTCATTTTATGACTGTACCTGTAAGTAATGAGACAAATGCTCAGTCTCGTTGTCTCATTTTAGGAAAGGAGTTCTTATGTCGAATCGGAGAACGTTAAGCAAAAGCAATATTTACCATGTCATCGCGCGAGGAACAGGGAGGCAGCTCATATACGAAGATGACGAGGATAGAAGGGTTTTTCTGTGCATACTTTCAGATGCTATCGAGAAAACCGCTTGCGATCTATACGCCTGGTGCCTGATGGGAAACCACTTTCACCTGCTCATCCACGGAGAGATGGAGCGCGTATCGAAATGCATGCAGCGCCTTTGTGGCGAATACGCCCATTGGTTCAACAAGAGGACTGATCGAGTTGGGCATCTTTTCCAAGCTAGGTTTCGCAGCGAGGCAGTCGGTACCGAAGCGTATCTGCTCACTGTTATTCGATATATCCACCATAACCCAGAGAAGGGCGGTATATGTGCCACCTCGAAATATCGTTGGTCAAGCTACAACGAATACGTAAACAAGGAGGCGCTCTGCAAAACGCTTCCCGTCCTCTCCATAATTGGAGGCAGGCAAGAGTTTGCAAGGTTTCACGAAGACCTTGATGGAAGTGTGCACTGCCTTGATGTTGATAGGCTGCGAGACCGCTTTCATATATCGAGTGAAGATGATCTCATCGCTGCTGCCCAAGAAACAACAGGCCATACTCCCTTAAGCAGCATAAAGTCGCTTAGCAAACCGCAGAGAAACGCATGCATCAGGTCGCTAAAGGACGTTGGCTTTACCATTCGCCAAATCGAACGACTTACAGGAATCGGAAGAAACATAGTTGCCCGAGCATGAAAATGAGACAGCGAGACTGACGCCTTGTCTCATTATCAGCTGGTACCGCAAGAAAATGAGACAGCGAGACTGACGGTTTGTCTCATTTGCGGCCGACGATGATGCTGATGAGCACGCAGATGAGCAGCAGGAACTGGTAGAACAAGAACGGCATGATCTCGACGCTCGCGATGCCCGCGAGGCTCGCTGCGATGAGCAGCTGCGCGCCGTAGGGGATGAGACCCTGCCCGATGCAGCTGAAGATGTCGATGAGGCTCGCCACGCGCACGGGCTCGATGCCGTACTTCTCGCCGATGTGCTTGGCGATAGGGCCGGACACGACAATGGCGACCGTGTTGTTCGCACACGCGATGTCGAGCAGTAGCGTGAGTAGGCCACAGCCGAGCTCGCCGCCACGCCTGCCCTTGAAGTGTCGGTCGATGAAGGCCAGAATCGATGCGAATCCACCGTACTCGCGCATGAGTGCGCTGATCGATGCCACGAGCACCGTGACGATCATCGTCTCGAACATGCCGCTCGTGCCCGTCCCCATCGCCGAGAACGCGGTCGCGAAATCGAGCGTGCCGGTCGCGACGCCCACGATGGCGAAGAGAACGATGCCACCGCCGAGCACCACGAAGACGTTGATGCCGCAAAGTGCGGCGATGAGCACGGCGAAGTACGGAATCGCCTGCCAGATGTTGTAGTCGAAGTCATCGAGCGTCGGCGTGCCGGCCATGAACGCCATCACGATGAGGATGACGAGCGTGATGATCGCCGCCGGTAGCGCGATGCGGAAGTTGTTGAAGAACTTGTCCTTCATCGCAACGCCCTGCGTGCGCGTCGCCGCGATCGTCGTGTCCGAGATGAACGAGAGGTTGTCGCCGAACATCGCTCCGCCCACGACGGTGCCCACGCATAGCGGCAGGTTGAAGCCCGCGCTCGTCGCGACCGTGACCGCGATTGGCGTCAGCACGGTGATGGTGCCCACGCTCGTGCCCATCGCCAGCGAGATGACGCAGGCGATGACGAAGAGGCCGGGAATCGCGACTTGTGCCGGCAATATGTCGAGGAAGAGGTTGGCCGTGCTCTCGGCACCGCCCGCTGCGCTCGCGATACCCGAAAACGCGCCGGCCATCAGGAAGATGAAGAGCATGATGACGATGTTGTCGTCGCCGATGCCGCGCGCGCAGACGTGGATCTTCTCGTCGAAGGAAAGCGAGCGATTCTGCAGCAACGCGACGATGAGCGCGATGACGAACGCCACGACGACGCTCACCACGTAGAAGCCCATCTGTCCGTCAGCGGGCGCGATGTACTCGAAGTAGATGCCGCATCCGAGGTACAGCACCAGGAAGACGACGATGGGCAGCAGGGCCTTTGCGTTTGGTTTCTTATCCATGCCGCACATGATAGCCAAAGTCTCGTGCGGCGTGAACCCGCCGCATGCGGGCGCTTGGTGGTATCATCCGCCTAAGTGTTTTTAAGCGAAGGCGGTGCGATAGGCATGGTGGGAGAGAATCTTCCGCGTTCCCTGAAATGGCAGCCAGCGCTCGAGGGATGGGTCCCCAGTGCGCTGACCACGGCAAACCTTGACGATGCGGCAGCTCGGCTGGCGGTGCTCGACCAGCGTTTGCTACCGTATTCGATCGAATACATCGACTGCTTCACCTCCAAGCAGGTTTGCGACGCAATCGAGGAGCTGGCCGTGCGCGGCGCTCCGGCCATCGGCATTGCCGGCGCGTTCGCCCTCGTGCTATGGGCCAAGAACGAGTGGCCTGTCATTCGCGAGGCAAAGCGCCAGGCCAATCCCAAGAGCGATGTCGATTCTGTCACCGTGTTCGCAAGCAAGCTCGAGCAGCGCGGCCGCGAAATCGCCGCGGTGCGCCCCACGGCGGTCAACCTCGCCTGGGCGATCAACGAGCTCGTGGCACCGGCGCGCATGGCGGCCTACCAGGGCGATAGCGTCGACAAAATCACCGACGACCTCGAGGAACACGCCTGTCAGCTCATGGAGGACGAGATCTACTCCTGCAAGCTCATCGGCGAGAACGGCGCCGTGATCATCTCCACGCTCGCCCAGCGCCTGGGGCGTCCGCTGCGCATCGAGACGCACTGCAACGCCGGCGCGCTCGCGACGGCTGCATGGGGCACGGCTACCTCCATCATCTACCACGCCTTCGAGAACGGCGACATCGAGAAGGTCTGGGTCGACGAGACCCGCCCCGTCGAGCAGGGCGCGCGTCTTACCGCCTGGGAGCTCGAGCAGGCGGGCGTTCCCTACACGCTCATCAGCGACAACATGGCCGGCTCCATCATGGGCCAGGGGCTCGTGGACGCCGTCATCGTCGGTGCCGACCGCGTCTGCGCCAATGGCGATGTCGCGAACAAGATCGGCACGTACCCGCTTGCCATCGTCGCAAGCTATCACGGTGTGCCGTTTTTCGTGGCAGCGCCGCATTCGACCTTCGACAAGTCGCTCGTCACGGGCGACGAGGTCGTCATCGAGCAGCGCGACGCCAACGAGGTGCGCTGCATGCCGTACGGGCACCAGTGGCTTCCCATCGCGCCGACCGAATGCGACGTCTTCAACCCCGCCTTCGACATCACGCCCCACGAGCTCATCACCGGCGTCATCACCGAGACCGGCATCGAGTTTGCCGGCGAGTGAGGAACCAGACAAATGTCGCCGGGGCACTTTTGTCTGGTTATGGGACAAATGCCTCGGAACCAGACAAAAGTGCCCCGG
>CABSKV010000084.1 GCA_902478425.1 uncultured Coriobacteriia bacterium
TGTTTTCGACAAGGAACGTCAATCAAAAAAGGCGGCGTGAACTGGTAGAAGAGAAGTTTTCCACTAATTCACCTGTTTTATTATGATTACTAGATAGATATAAATAAGAACTATTAATAATAGGGAGAGCAAACGTGAAATTCAGAATCTCGAAGGACGACCTTCTCAACGCCATCAATACCGTCTCAAAGGGAATGTCCTCACGATCGACGCTCCCCATCCTCTCGGGTATCCTGCTCGAGACGACTGACCAGGGCAAACTCGTCTTCCAGACGACCGATCTCGAAATCTCGATCAAGCACGCCACCAACGCGAATATCGAGGAGCCGGGCCGTTGCGTCATCCCCGGCAAGCTTCTCGCCGACATCGTCAAGAGCCTTCCGGATGCATCCATCGAGGTCAATGCACAAGACGAGCAGACACACATCACCTGCCTGGAGTCTTCGTTCACGCTTTCCTCGCTCAATCCCGCGGACTTCCCCTACTTCCCTCAGGTCGACCCCTCGACTACCATCGTCTTGTCGCCCTCCGAGCTTGCCGACGCGGTGCGCTGCGTGGGCAAGGCCGTCTCGCGTGACGAGTCCCGCATCATCCTCACCGGCATCTTCTTTGCCGTCAAGGATGGGGTCGTGACACTTGCCGCGACCGATTCCTACCGCCTCGCCGTCGCCGAGATTCCCGTTCCCAACTCCGACGTCAACGACTTCTCCGCCATCATTCCCGGCAAGACCTTCGACGAGGTGTGCCGTCTCGCGCTCTCGAGCGACTCGATCTCCATCGGCTTCTCCGAGAACCAGGTCATCATCACCTTCGGAGAGACGATCTTCGTGAGCCGCAAGATCGAGGGCACCTATCCCAACTACAAGCAGCTCATCCCCGCCGATCACGAGGTCTCCATCCAGATGGACACCCAGGCGCTCATCACCTCGATCAAGCGCGTCGCGATTCTCGCGCAATCGCACACACCCATCAGGTTCCAGTTCTCGGCCGAGAGCCAGAATGTCACCATCTCGGCTAACACCGCAGATGTCGGTGGTGCATCCGAGGTCGTCTCTGCCGAGGTCGACGGGCCGAGCATGGAGATTGCCTTCAACCACCAGTACATTCTCGACGGTCTCAACATGATCAAGGGCGATGTGCTCATCGAGCTGCAATCCTCGCTCAAGCCCGGCATTCTGAAGAACGTCGACAAGGACGACTTCCTGTACCTGGCCATGCCCGTTCGCCTCAACTAGCAAACGGCGCAAAAGAGCTCGATGGCGCTCAAGATAAGAAGCATAGTTCTCGACAACCTCCGAGGATATGATCGTCTATCCCTCGATGACCTCGGCAATCTCGTCGTCATCGTCGGCCCGAACGCCGTCGGCAAGACCAACATCATCGAGTCGATCCAACTGCTGACCGCCGGCACGTCCTTCAGGAAGCCCTCGTGGTCGGAGATTGTCTCATGGGGTTGCGATCAGGGGTATGCCCTCATTCGCCTCGAGGAGGAAAAGCGTCACATCGAGCAGCGCATGACGGTCATCGACAACGAGCGCGCCTACGAGAGCAACGGAAAGAAGAAGTCACCATCCTCCACGCGGGGGCTCTTGCCATGTGTTCTGTTCATTCCCGATGACCTGCAGCTCATCAAGGCATCCTCCGGACGCCGACGCGATGCCATCGACGCACTTGCCGTGCAGCTTTCGAAGAACTACTCGTCTCTCAAGACGGATTACCAGCAGACGCTCAAGCAGCGAAACCTCCTTATCAAGGAAGGCATACACGAGGGATCGCTCTTCGATTCGTGGGATGAGAGCCTCGCCGTGCACGGGGCACGTCTCTGTCTTGCACGCTGGCGCCTCTTCGACCGCCTCTTCGACCGCATGAGCTCCATCTATGCCGATGTCGTCCCAGGCGAGCGTCTCAGCGCTCGCTATATCCCGTCATGGGAGCGTATTGACGCGGATGGTCGCCAAGTGGGGGATAAGGTGCAATACGAAGAGGGGCAGGATTCGTCCCGGGCGACCCTCGAGGAGCTTCAGACAAAGCTCCTCGAGCAATCACGCACCCTTGCCGATGCGGAGCTGCGCCGTAGCACTTCTCTCATCGGCCCCCATAAGGACGAGATGGCGTTCTTCATCAACGAGAAGAATGCACGCACCTTCGCTTCCCAGGGGCAGCAACGCACCATCGTGCTTGTCATGAAACTTGCCTCCGTCGAGCTCGTCAACGACATCATGGGAACCGAGCCGGTCCTCCTCCTCGATGACGTCATGTCCGAACTCGACGAGAAGCACCGCGACGCCCTCACGGCGTTCATCGAGAAGAACGCCCAGACCTTCATCACCACGACGAACCTCGACTACTTCTCTGCCGACGTCCTCGAACACGCCACGGTCGTGCGCGTGCCTATCGAGGGCACGCGCTACGAGTACAGCTGTCCCATATAGCAAACCAGACAGTTCTGCCCCGGCGACTTTTGTCTGGCCCGGCGGCCCCTGTCTTGCCCAACTCCGTCCGTATGATTGCGGTATAGTATGGGAGTGCACCTGAACGAATAATGAACATGGCACGGGGGTGTGTGATGACGGGCTACGATATCGGAGCCGAGATACGGGGAGTCGTGAGCTCCCTTCAACGCGATAATCCGGATCTCTCCGCGACGGCGCGCGTGAAACGCGCCTGGAACCTGTCCGTCGACAAGCGCATCGCCGAGCATGTCACCGCCGTCTTCATCGTTCCCAACACCGCCGCAAGCGAAGTCATCATCTACGTCGACAGTTCGATTTGGGCGACCGAACTCAACATGCAATCCGAGCTGCTGCGCCTCAACCTCAACATCGAGCTCAACAAGGATGCCGACGCAAACGTCATGCGCAAGGCCGAGCAGGTCGAAAAGCTCACCTTCAAGGTCTCAAAGGAGCAATACATTGCCCGCGAGCGCAGGCTCACGACCCTTCAGCTTCTCGAGGCCGAGGAGGAGGGGTACCGCAAGGCCCAACCCGTCGAGCTCGACGACGACGAGATCGCGAACCTCGAGGAGGCCGTCGCGCACATCGAGAACGACCAGCTGCGCGATATCGCCTACGCCGCCGCCAAGGCCAACCTCGAATGGCAGAAGGGTATCGAGCGCCTCGGCGCGTGAAAATGAGACAACGAGACTGAGCGTTTGTCTCATTATCGTGAAAATGAGGCGATTTAAGCCCTCGTAAGCATTCAAGTGGTGGTACCCCCACACATAGAGCCAAAAACGCCTTAAAACACAAAATATTGTGTTTTAAGCTCAAATCGCCCGATAAATGCACTAGAATGTGCCAAGCATTCGATGCAATGGTGGAAGCGTGCCGTATGGTGCGCTTCCTGAGTGTTAGGAGAATGATGGCTGAGCAGGAAACCAGCTATGGCGCACAGGACATCCAGATCCTCGAGGGTTTGGAACACGTCCGCAAGCGCCCTGGCATGTACATCGGTTCGACGGGTCCCAAGGGCCTGCACCACCTCGTCTACGAGGTCGTCGATAATTCCGTCGATGAGGCGCTTGCAGGATTCTGCACCCAGATCGACGTGACTCTCAACAAGGATGGCTCGTGCACCGTCGTCGACGACGGCCGCGGCATTCCCGTCGAGGAGCATCCCAAGCGCAAGAACATGTCGACGCTCGAAGTCGTCCTCACCATCCTCAACGCCGGCGGCAAGTTCGGCGGCAGCGGCTACAAGGTGTCCGGCGGCCTGCATGGCGTCGGCGTTTCCGTCGTCAACGCCCTGTCTTCCAAGGTCATCGCGCAGGTCAAGCGCGATGGCGCCATCTGGGAGATGGAGTTTTCGCGCGGCAAGACCGTTCAGAAGATCATCGAGGTCGGCAAGACCGAGAAGACCGGCACGACCATCACCTTCTGGCCCGACCCTGAGATTTTCCAGACCGTCGAGTTCGACTACGAGACGCTGCGCATCCACTTCCGCCAGACGGCCTTCCTCAACAAGGGCCTCAAGATCGTCTTCTGCGACGACCGCGGCGAGGAGCCGCAAACCGAGGTCTTCCAGTACAAGGGTGGCATTATCGACTTCGTCGGGTACATGAACGAGGGCAAGGCCATCATCAACGAAAAACCCGTGTACTTCGAGGCCGAAAGCGAGGCCGGCGAGGTCGAGATCTCGATGCAGTGGACCGAGACCTACTCCGAGAACGTGCGCTCATTTGCCAACAACATCGACACGACCGATGGTGGCACGCATCTCGAGGGCTTCCGCACCGCGCTGACCAAGACCATCAACGAGTACGCGCGCAAGAAGAACCTGCTCAAGGAAAAGGACGAGAACCTCTCCGGCGAGGACTGCCGCGAGGGCCTTTCCGCCGTCATTTCCGTGCGCCTGCACGAGCCGCAGTTCGAGGGCCAGACCAAGGCCAAGCTCGGCAACCCCGAGGTGCGCGGCCTGGTCATCGGCGCCGTCAACAAGGGTCTGGCCGAATATCTCGACGAGAACCCCAAACCGGCCAAGCTCATCGTCCAGAAGGCCATCCAGGCTGGCAAGGCCCGCGCCGCCGCCCGCAAGGCCCGCGACCTCACGCGCCGCAAGGGCGCTCTCGAAGGTGCCGGACTTCCCGGCAAGCTCGCCGATTGCTCCGTGCGCGACCCAGCGCTCACCGAGCTCTACATCGTCGAGGGTGACTCCGCAGGCGGCTCGGCCAAGCAGGCGCGCGAGCGCAGCTACCAGGCCATCCTGCCCCTGCGCGGCAAGATCCTCAACGTCGAGCGCGTGCAGGAGCACCGTGCCCTGTCGTCCGACACCATCAACTCGCTCATCACGGCCATCGGCACGGGATACGGCGAGAGCTTCGATGCCGACAAGGCGCGCTACCATCGCATCATCATCATGACCGATGCCGACGTCGACGGCGCGCACATCGCCATCCTCCTACTCACCTTCTTCTTCCGCTTCATGCCCGAGCTCATCAAGCGCGGCTACATCTACATCGCGTGCCCGCCGCTCTACGGCCTCAAGAAGAAGAACTCGCGTACGGGCAAGGTCATCCAGTACCTCTACAACGACGAGGCGCTCAAGGAGTGCATGAACAATCTAGACAACCCCGAGAAGTACGACGTGCAGCGCTACAAGGGCCTGGGCGAGATGGACCCCGAGCAACTCTGGGAGACCACGATGGACCCCGAGCGCCGCACGCTGCGCCAGGTCGAGATTTCCGATATGACCGAGGTTGACCGCGTCGTCAACGAACTCATGGGAAACGACGTCGAATGCCGCCGCAACTTCATCACCGAGCATGCGGCCGACATCGACGAGCGCTTCCTCGATATCTAAGGAGGGATGAACAATGGCAGACGATACCTTCAACAACGATAACCAGGAATCCCTCATGGGCGACGACGAGTTCACCGAGGTCGTGGAGGCCACGGTCGAAGACGTCGAGGAGAACGGCGAGACCGTCGAGGAAAGTCTCGAGGCCAAGATCAACCACGGCATCGGCACGCTCGACATCAACGTCGGCAAGGTCTCCGAGACCGACTTCGCGCGCGAGATGCGCACCTCGTTCCTCGAGTACTCGATGTCCGTCATCGTTGCCCGCGCGCTGCCCGACGTGCGCGATGGCCTCAAGCCCGTCCATCGCCGCATCCTCTATGCGATGAACGAGAGCGGCATCACGCCGAACAAGCCGCACGTCAAGTCGGCACGCCCCGTCGGTGACTGCATGGGTAAGTATCACCCGCACGGCGACGCCGCCATCTACGACACGCTCGTGCGTCTCGCGCAGGACTTCTCCATGCGCGTCCCGCTTATCGACGGCCACGGCAACTTCGGTTC
>CABSKV010000085.1 GCA_902478425.1 uncultured Coriobacteriia bacterium
ACACGAGCGTGACCTGGGCTCCGCGATTGCGCGCCTCGGCGGCGAGGGCATAACCAGATTTCCCGCTGCTGCCATTGGAGAGGTAGCGCACGGGATCGAGTGGCTCTTGCGTAGGGCCTGCCGTCACGAGCACGCGCATGCCCTCCATGTCACGCGTACGTGCAAGCACGTCGAGTGTCGCATCGGCGATGATGTCCGGGCTGGCCAGACGCCCCGCACCCACATCGCCGCAGGCAAGGTATCCATCGCCGGGGTACACGATCGTGCAACCGCGCGCCTCGAGCATAGCGACGTTCGCGCGCGTTGCCTCGTCGCGCCACATCTCGACGTTCATGGCAGGCGCGATGACGAGCGGGGCCTTGGTCGCGAGCGCCGTGGTGGTGAGCAGGTCATCGGCCATGCCTTGGGCGATCTTGGCGATGACGTTCGCCGTGGCAGGCGCGATGAGAAAAAGGTCAGGCTCCTTGGCAAGCGAGATATGATGGATGGGGTCACCCGGCTCGTCGAAGAGCTCGACGGCGACCTCGTGGCCCGAGAGAGCGCGGAAGGTGGTGGGGCCGACGAACTCGGTGGCGTGCTCGGTCATGACGACCTTGACGTCTTGACCCGCCTTCTGGAGCAGCCTCAGTATCTCGCATGACTTGTAGGCCGCGATGCAGCCCGTTACGCCCAGCAAGATCACGAGGCATCCTCCTCCCCTTGCGTCACGATCATCATGCGATGGCAATTGGGACATTCGGCAAGCTCGTCGCCCTTGCGCAGCTTGGCGAGCATGCCATCGAGGATGGTCGAGCGGCATGCCGTGCAATGGTCGCCTTCGAGCCGGGAGACGGCAACGCCGTTCTTCTCGGCACGTAGTGCCTCGTAACGTTGCGCTGTCGCCGGGTCGAGCTGCGCGATGAGAGATGCGCGCTTTGCCTCGAGCTCGGAGATACGTGCCTTGATGGCACCGCCCTTCTGCTTGAAGTGCTCGGTATGGTGTGCCTCGGCATGGTCGACCTTGGAAAGCGCCTCGGCGACTTGCTCGGCGAGCTTGTCGACCTTGATCTGGCGCTCGAGCAGCTCGTCTTGCTCGACAGCGATGCTCTTCTGGCGTTTGACCTGGCCTTCCATATCGCGGGTGATGGAGGCGGTGGCACGGTAATCGGAATTCGAGTCGAGTTTCTCCTGCAACGCTTTGATCTTTGCGATGACGCGCTCCTCCTCGGCCTGGAGCTTGGCGATCTTGCCCTCGACCTCGTCAAGCAACTCCACGACCTGGTCTTGCTTGCCCTTGATTTCCTTGCGCTTGGCCCGACAGTCCATGATTGACTTGAGCTCGGGCAGCTCGTCGAGCTCGCGCTTGGAGCGCATGATCTGCGTGTCGCAGTCTTGCAGGTCGAGAAGTACCTTGCTATCGGACATGGTCATGCTCCCTCTCAGGCCGTCCACCAATTGCAATGCGAATCACGCAGGTCGACGATATCGTCACGCACGACACCACATGCGAGCAGGGCGTCGATGAGCACATCGACAATCGGAAGCTCGGAGCAATCATGACCGAGCTCGACGATCGAGAGGTACGGCTGCGCGTCAACGCACATATGATAGCGCGCCTCGCCGACGATGATGCAGTCCACGCCGGCGGCGATGCAGCGCTCGTAGAGGTCCGGGTCGCCCCAAGAGCCGTTGAGGAAGGCGATGCGGTCGATCGGACGCCCCAGATCGCCCCACACGCGTGGACGGCAATCGAAGTTGCGTGCGGCAAGCTCGGCGACGACACCGAGCGTCGGGTTCTCGTCCCAATCCGGAATGAGCAGCGCACCGAAGCCCTTGTCCTGCAGCTCACGTTGTCCGTCGAGCACGGCTTCGCAGTTTCCCAGGCACGAGCAGCCCATGATGTCCGCGAAGCGCTCGCGCGTCGCTATCGCGCGATCGGCATTGGTGTGCATGGCAATCGTCGCCACACCTCGCGCGATTGCCTCGTAGACCATGCGACCGGGACCAGGTGCGCTCGGCTGTGACTCGGGACCGAACTCTGCGGGGCCTTCCTTGATGAAGGCGGGATGATGCGTCACGAGTACGTCGCACCCCGCATCGGATGCCGCGATGACGTTCGCGACGCTCATGTCGAGCGCGACGGCGATCTTGCCTACGATACGATCGCGATTGCCCACGGCCAGGCCCGGCTGGTCCCAGCTTTCCGCATCTTCGCGCGGAAAGGCCGCGAAGAGCCCGTTCTCGAGTTCGCCTATCGTCTGCGGAGCCGTCATAGCCTCTCCCCGTTCTAGTCTTCGATCACGATATGGCGCCGATCGCCATCGGGCGTCGGCACGGTGAGTTTCCTATACCCTGCCTGGCGCATGAGCTCGACGGCATCGTCGAAGTTTGCCGCGACGTCCTTCGGCGCATGCGCGTCGCTGCCGATCGTGCACTCGACGCCCGCATCGCGAAAGGAGCGGAGCATTTCGAGCGCGGGATACATCTCGTGCGTCTCCTTGCGCAGGCCGGCGGTGTTCACCTCGACCATACGGCCCGAACGCGCTGCCGCCTGTGCCATCTCGTAATTGTACTCCCTCGCGTCGAAACCCGGATACCAGCCGTACTTCTTCGGCAGATCGGGATGCGCAAAGCACATGATGGGGCCGGGATGTGCCGCCATGTCGAGCCAGGAGTCGAAATATGCACGCCACAACCCGTCGACGCCGTAATCATCCCACACGCTCAGGTCGCGTGAGTCATCGATGGGGCGGCTGTCTATGAAGTGCACCGAGCCGAGCACGCATTCGAAGGGCTTGCAGAGCTCGACGAGCTCATCGGTGCGTCCGGGTAGCCAATCTGCCTCGATGCCGATCACGAGCTCGAGGGCGCTCCCCCTCTCGCGCAGCCGCTCGCGTTGCTCGTGCAGTTCGGCAAGATAGCACTCCATCGTCTGCGGCGACATGGAGGTCTCGAAGTCAGGGTCCATGCCTTCGGGAAGGACGAGGTGCTCGGTCTGAGCGAAGGTCGAGAGCCCGAGCTCCTCGGCACGACGAACCATGTCGGCGATAGAACCCGAACCATGGCCGGAGTAAGCCGAATGCGAGTGGCAGTCTATGCGTTCGTTCATCGCAGCACCTCCGGAAGTATCTCGATGAAGCGATCGATGTCCTCGACGCTCGTGTTCCTGCCGAAGGACAGGCGAATGCCACCGAGGGCATCATCGCGGGAAAGCCCGATGGCTGCGAGCACGTGGCTCGGATCAAGTGAGGACGTTGAGCATGCCGATCCGGACGAGATCGCGAAACCGGCATTGTCGCAGCGCAGAACGACCGTCTCGCCTTCGAGGCCCTTCGCGTGCAAGGAAAGAATGTGCGGAACGACATCCGTATCACCCTTGAGCGTCGCGCGCAAATCGTGCGCAGAGCCCACCCGGGATATGGCATCGAGCAGGCGCGTGCGTAGCGCTAATACATGGCTCCAGGTCTGCTCGCGCTCGGCGATGGCGTATTCAACCGCCTGGGCGAAGGCACAGGCACCGGGCACGTTGGAGGTGCCGCTGCGCAGGCCGGCCTCCTGGCCGCCCCCGTGAATGAGTGCCGCGATACGCGTACCGCGTCGCAGGTAGAGCGCCCCGATGCCCTTGGGCGCACCGATTTTGTGAGCGGAAAACGCGCAGGCGTCAACGCCACTTGCCTCGAGATCAAGGACGATCTTGCCAAGTGCCTGCACGGCATCGCATGTGAATAGGGCGCCATGCTCGTGCGCGATGCGCGTGAGCTCTTCGATGGGCTGAATCGTGCCAAGCTCGTTATTGACCGCTTGCACGCAGACGAGGCGGCAGGCATCCCCTGCATCTTCGATTACGACAAGCTGGCGTTCGAGCGCTTCGGGGGCGATGATGCCATCAGGGCCCGGCATGAGCCTGTCGACCTTGAAGCCGTCTGCCTTGAGTGCATCGGCGGCATTGAGCACCGCATGGTGCTCAATGGCAGAGACGATGACATGCGTGTACGCAGCCCCTGCCACGGGTCTTGCCAGTCCCTTGATGGCCATGTTATCGGCCTCGGAGCCACCGGAGGTGAAGATGATCTCGGAAGGAGCATGCGCACCCAGGGCACGTGCGATACGGGCACGGGCATCGCGCAGTTGCGTGGCGGCTTCGCGTCCCTCGGCGTAGAGCGCGTTGGCATTGGCCCAGCTGGCATCTTGCAGCGCGGGATACAGGCGCTCGTCGAAGGGAGCGGTCGCGGCGTAGTCGAGATAGACGCGATGGACGCTAGCAGCAGGCATCGCGGATGTCTTTCAGGGCAGCTGCCGGGTCATCGGCACAGAAGATGGCGCTTCCCGCCACGAGCACGTCGGCGCCGACGGCACTGACGA
This sequence comes from uncultured Coriobacteriia bacterium, assembly GCA_902478425.1. Lineage (GTDB taxonomy): Bacteria > Actinomycetota > Coriobacteriia > Coriobacteriales > QAMH01 > QAMH01. The sequence goes on from CABSKV010000085.1 coordinate 4,342, forward strand.
GTGGTGCCGTCGCAACGCCAATGCCGCCATCGACCTCGATGAGCGGAGCGGCAGCTTCGGCCTTGCACATGTCGACGATCGTGGCGATCTTGGCTGGCGAGCTCTCGATGAAGGACTGACCGCCAAAACCGGGATGCACGCTCATCACGAGCACCATGTCGACGAGCCCGAGCAGGCCTTCGAGCGCGGATGCGTCCGTCTCGGGATTGAGCGTGATACCCGCCTTCACGCCGGCATCCCTAATCGTGCGAAGCATGGCTGCGGCATCATCGCAGGTCTCGACATGAACGGTTACGGAATCGGCGCCTGCCTCGATGTACCAGGGCACCTGCACCTCGGGATTGTCGATCATCAGGTGCACGTCGAGCGGCACGTCCGTCACGCGCTTGAGCATCTTGACGTGCGCGGGACCGATGGTGAGGTTGGGGACGAAGTGGCCATCCATCACGTCGACGTGTATCCAATCGGCGCCCGCCGCGGAAATCATGCGCACGTCGCGTTCGAGATTCGCGAAATCGGCGCTCAATATGGACGGGGCGATCTGGATATCCGTGAACATGGGACCTATCCCTTCATTCCTGTTCCGCCTTCACGGGGCGCTCGAAAAGCGTCTCGATTATCTCATGTGGGTCGCGTCCTTCCCAGAGCACCTGACGCACGGCCTCGGCTATGGGCATCTCGACATCGTGCATACGTGCGAGCTCGGTCACGGTCCTGCATGCGACGGCACCCTCGGCGACCATCTGCATCTTCTCCTCGAAGGCCGCAAGCGTGCCTCCTTCGACGAGGAAGGCGCCAAGCGCGCGGTTGCGGGAATGCTCCGACGAGCAGGTCGCGATCAGGTCGCCCACGCCGGCAAGGCCCAGGCAGGTGCGCGCATCTCCGCCGAGCGCGACGACGAGACGCGTTACCTCGGCAAGGCCGCGTGTCATGAGGGAAGCCGACGCGTTATCGCCCAACTGCATGGCGACGCTCATGCCATTGGCGATGGCGATGACGTTCTTCGAGGCGGCGCAAAGCTCCACACCCGTCACATCGGAGGTGGTGTACACGCGAAACGTCGAGGTGTTGAAGAGGTCCTGGAAGTAGAGGGAGCATGTCTCGTCGGATGAGGCGACGACCGTGGCAGCCGGCAGGCCACGCGAGACTTCCTCGGCGTGATTGGGGCCGGAGAGGCAGGCGATACGCGATGGGTTGCCGAGCACGTCTTCGAGAAGCTCGACCATCGTGAACCCCGTCTGCGCCTCGATGCCCTTCGTCAAGACGATGGCGGGCAGGTCGGGGGCGATGAAGGGCGCACATGACGAGGCGATGGAGCGCAGATACGACGAGGGACAGACGAAGATGGCGGCATCTACGTCGCGAAGCGCCTCCTCGAACGAGGCAGTCGCCATCACGCCGGCGAGCTCGATATCGGGCAGATGACGCGGATTGCGATGGGT
>CABSKV010000086.1 GCA_902478425.1 uncultured Coriobacteriia bacterium
CCATGGGGCCGATGAAGCCCAGGGCGATGATGACGGCCACGGCGAAGAAACCGGCGAGTGCCTTGCCGCCCTTGCCCTTGAACGCGGTGGTGATGTAATAGGCGGGACCGCCGTGAACCGAACCGTCGGTATCGACCACGCGGGTCTTCTGCGCCATGACGGCCTCGGCATAATTGGTCGCCATGCCCAAAAGGGCGATGAGCCACATCCAGAAGATGGCACCGGGGCCACCTACCAGGATGGCGCCGCAGGCGCCGACGATATTACCGGTGCCGACTTGCGCGGCAATGGCCGTGGCCAGGGCCTGAAATGACGTCATGCCGCCGCCCTGCTTGCCGCCGCGCAGCGAGAAGTCGCCGAAGATGCGACGCCATCCCTCGCCAAAGCAGCGGAACTGCACGAACTTCGTGCGGATGGTGAACCAGAGGCCCATCGCGATGAGCAGGGTGAGCAGGACGTAATTAGACAGATACGAGTTGATCGTCGTGACGATCCCCAATAGTGCTTCTTCCACGAACGTTTCCCTTCCTTGACAACGGCTACCCATTATCAGAGAAGCGGAGGAAAAGTGGTTCAATTTCGAGTTATTTAACGTGACCGTGACAAAGAGGGCGGGTGATTTGCCACGCTACTGTGATGGAGTGCAAATGATTCCAATGTCAAATGTGACAATATTCTCACATTCCCATACACGTATTGTGTTTGACGTGGCGACATCATAGACTTGCTTAGCAATTGGATCATACGGAGGGATATGCCATGACCGAAAGCGATGAAGCAGCAAGCATGACCGTCACCCCGCGCGTTTTGCGCACGCCCGAGCTCACGGGCAACTTGCGGGCCCACAGCGTGCGCCTTCCCGAGGCCGCGCAGGAGGCGAGCGGCATACGCGTGCTCGGGCGCACCATCCGATCGATCGTCTACACGACCGACATCGCGATCATCCGCAACTGCGATGCCGATGCGGTCTTCGCCGTGTATCCCTTCACACCGCAGCAGATCATCTCCAAGGCCATCATGGAGGCCTCCGCAATTCCCGTGTTCGCCGGGGTCGGGGGAGGGACGACGGCCGGCCCGCGCTCGGCCGCGCTCGCGCAAGACGCCGAGGCCGATGGCGCGTATGGGGTCGTCCTCAACGCACCGGCGAGCTATACCACGCTCGAGATGGTGAGCCGCGTCATCGACATCCCGGTGATCGTGACGGTCGTCGATGCCGACAGGGACGTGGTCGCCAATCGAATTGCCGCCGGTGCCTCCATCCTCAACGTAGCCGCCGGCGCCGCGACGGCCCAGGTGGTCGCCGATATTCGGGAGGAGTTTCCCGACGTGCCCCTCATCGCCACGGGCGGCTCGACCGAAGGGAGCATCCGTGCGACGGTCGAGGCGGGTGCGAACGCGGTCATCTGCACGCCCCCGACGAACAAGGAGCTGTTCTCGGGGATGATGAAACGCTACCGGGAGTCCTCGGACATCCATGCCACCACGCCAACCAGCCGGGGCCTTTCGGACGCGAGCCTGCGCGAGATCGAGGCGCGCCTGCGCGAGATTCGTGACGCCGGTTTCCTCGATCGCTAATTGACTTTCCCGCCTGAAACGAAGGCGAAACACGACTTGTGTATAGTCCCGTCGTCAACTTGGAAGACGCGACGGGGGATGAGTTTGGCGATGCACGAGGAATGCGGCGTATTCGGCATCTACGCACCGGGCAAGGACGTCGCCCGCATGACGGGCTTCGGCCTGCAGGCACTGCAGCACCGGGGGCAGGAAAGCGCGGGCATTGCCGCGGGGGATGGCGAGACGGTCAACGTCTCCAAGGACCTGGGGCTCGTGACCCAGGTGTTCGATGACGAACGCCTGGATGCTCTCGTCGGTGACGTCGCGATCGGCCATGTGCGCTATTCCACGAGCGGGTCGAAGGCATCGTGGGAGGCGGCTCAGCCGCACATGTCGGCCATGGGCGAGGTGCTGCTCGCGCTTGCCCACAACGGCACGCTCACCAACACCAACAAGTTGCGCGCGCGGCTCATAGCCGACGGCGCCCGGTTGTACTCGTCGACCGACTCCGAGGTCGCCGCCAAGCTCATCGGCATGTACACGGAGCGCACCAACCACCTGCGCGAGGGCATACGCCATGCCATGGAGCTCATGGAGGGGGCCTATGCCATGGTGCTGTGCACGGCCGATGCCCTCTACGCGTTTCGCGACCCCCACGGCATCCGTCCGTTGTGCATTGGCAATCTGCCCGACGATGCCGGCTGGGTCATCTCGTCGGAGACCTGCGGGCTGGATATCGTCGGCGCCACCTACGTGCGTGACGTCGAACCGGGCGAGGTCGTGCGCGTCAACGACGAAGGCCTGCGCTCGTTTATTGCCGTCGAGCCCGCCAGGCGCGCCTCGTGCATCTTCGAGTACGTGTACTTCGCCCGGCCCGACAGCGTGATAGATGGCCAGAGCGTCTACCAGGCACGACGTGATACCGGACGCATCCTCGCCCGCGAGAATCCCGTGGAGGCGGACCTCGTGCTCGGCGTTCCCGATTCTGGCGTTCCGGCAGCCCTCGGCTATGCCGCCGAAAACGGCATCGAGTACACCGACGGCATCGTGAAGAACCGCTACGTGGGCCGTACCTTCATCCAACCCACCGACGAGATGCGCCAGCTCGGCATCAGACTCAAGCTCAATCCGCTACCCGATGTGATCGCGGGAAAGCGGCTCGTCGTCATCGACGACTCGATCGTGCGCGGCAACACCTCGCGCAAGCTCGTCGCGATGCTGCGCGATGCGGGCGCTGCCGAGGTACACCTGCGCATCACGAGCCCGGAGGTGCTGTGGCCCTGCTTCTACGGCATCGACACGGCCACGCGCGAGCAGCTCATTGCGGCGGGGATGAACCTCGCGCAGATGAACGAGTGGATCGGATCGGATTCGCTCGCGTTTCTCTCCCTTGACGGCTTGCGCGAAGCGGTTTCCGGTGCGCGCCACCCCTCCTTCTGCGAGGCTTGCTTCACCGGCGAGTATCCCGTCTGATTTGCCGTCCTCGCCTGTAGTTATTCTGGAGCTAGAAGAATTACGGCCTTTCCCGAGGCTGCGCGTATTAAAATAGACGAATGTGTTTCATGTAACGTTTTCGATCAGGAGGTCAAGATGTTCAAAGCCAACACAGGGTACAGCACGGGCGCGTCGGCATTCGACGCGGGCAAGGAAGCCGCCGCACAGGCGGTCGAGGGGCTGGACGCCCCCAAGGTGGCATTCGTCTACTGCAGCTGCGACTATAACGTCACGGCGGTCGTCGACGGTGTCAAGGAGGCGATTCCCGGCGTACCGGTTCTGGGCAACACCTCCTTCACCGGCGTCATCGTCTCCGATGGCGGCTACGTGGGTGGTGATGAGCCGTTCGTGGGCGTGATGGTGCTCTCGAGTCCGGAGATGGCCGTCGGCATCGCCGCGGCAGATCGCGCGCAAAACGACGATCCCTTTGAGGCCGGCCTGCTCATGGCCGAGGCCGCACTTGACGCCGCGGGCAAGGACGTCGCCCCCGACTTCTTCTACATGGCCGCCTCTCCTGCCGAAGAGGAGCTCTACCTCAAGGGCATTTCCTCTGTCATCGGGCGCGTGCCCTTCTTCGGTGGTTCGGCTGCCGATAACTCCATCGCCGGCGAGTGGAAGCTCTACGATACCGACGAGAGCTTCGGTGACGGCTGCGTCATCGCGCTCTTCTGGGACGCCCCGGCGATGACCAACATGTTCACCGGCGCCTATCACGAGACGGATGACTTCGGCGTCATCACGAAGGTCAACGGCCTGCGCACCATCGCCGAGATCGATGGCGTGCCGGCGGCCAAGAAGTACCAGGAGTGGACCGGCTGCTCCGACGACGACATCGCCGGTGGCAACCTGCTGGCCTACTCGATCACCTCGCCGCTCGGCGTCAAGGATCGTCTGGGCGATCTGGTCGCCATCCGCCACCCGATGAACGGCAATGATGACTTCACGATCAACGTGGGCAACAACCTGGCCGAGAAGACCTGCGTCATCCGCATGGAGGCCACGGTCGACGAGCTGATCGCTTCGGTGCCCGACACACTCGAGGCCCTCATCGACGTCATGCCCGGCAAGCCCGCCGCTTTCCATCTGGTGCATTGCGGTGGTCGTCGCGCCGGTATCGATGCGCGCATCGGCGAGGTGGCCGATGCCGTGGCAAAGATTGCCGGTGACGTGCCCTACATCATGGAGTTCACCTTCGGCGAATACGGCTTCGAGTCCGACAACAACAACACGTGCGGCGGCCTCATGCTGTCGTTCACGGGCTTCAGCGAATAGCGCAGGGGTATTGACTGGAAGGGGCCGTCACTGACGGCCCCTTTTTCTGTATGGTGCGAAAATAGGGGAGGACGCGCATATGCTGTGCGCATGTTGGGCCACACCCAAATATTTGCATTACTCGTGCACCCAACGGAGGGGCACGGATGCCTCGTCTGCCAATGCGTGACGGCAATCCTCGAATGTCCTGCGGCAGGCCTCGTAGACATCGCCCGTGAACTCGTCGTGATAGAAGGCGCTGATGACGAAGCCGAAGTTCATGTCGCGTATGGGCAGGATAGTGAGGGGACCCTCGAACATCGTGGCGTTCATGTTCGAGATGAACGCGACACAGTCCTCGGTGCGCAGCTTCAGATAGAGCAGGTCCATGTCCATGTAGAGCTCCTCGGCCTCGGCGACGATCTCGTCATCCACGAAGGGGCGTACCTGTTCGGCAAGTCCCGAGGACAGGTAGCTGTCGGGAATGAGCAGCCTTTGGTCGCGCAAGTCATCGAGGGTTATGCCATCGGTCATGGATGCCAGGGGGTTCTCGCGATTGCACACGATGACGAACTGGTCGTGGTAGATGGGCGTGGACCGGTAGTTGGACGAGATCGAGCTGTCCACGTTGATTCCAATCGCCACGTCGACGTTGTGCTCCTCCAGTGCCTGTCGCAGCTCGCCGTACTTCATGCATAAAAGCGAGAGGCGGATGTCGGGATGCTCCTTGGCCATGGAGTTCACGAAGCGCACGAGGAAGGGACGCGCGCCGTTGCGCAGGTAGCCGATGCGCACGAGCTCGCCGCCTGTGCTGGAGACGGCTCTCACGCGTTCTCGTGCCAGGTTCCATCCGCGTAAAAGGGACTGCGCCTCCTGGAGGAAGACCTCTCCGGCGTCCGTCAGCTCGACGCCGTGCGTGTTGCGCACGAGGAGGAGTGCGCCGAGCGACTCCTCGAGCGCGGCCATGTGACGACTTATAACCGAGCGGCTCACGAAGAAGTGCTCGGCGGTACGCCGAAAGCTCAGGCTATGCGCCAAGTGGACAAACTCGTCAAGATACTCGAAATTCATCTCATCACCCGGATTGGCTCGACCTCTCGCTTGAGGTCTCATGATAGCAAGGGAGAGGAATGGCGCCTGCCTGAAAGGCGCCACATAGCGAAGGAGCCCCACGAATGGGGCTCCTTCTTCTTGCGTCTCTTGCGTCATCGAACGCTAGGCTGCGTTCTTCTGCTCTGCTGCGACGCCCGTGGACTTCACGGTGTTCTCCTTCGCGGCCTGCTCGAGCTTGTCCTTGCGCTCGGTGCGGCGAATCTGGAGGTTGAGCAGCAGTCCGCCGCCAACCAGCAGCACGATCATGACGATGAGAACTACGAGGTCGTTGCTCATGGTCTCGTCCTTTCCCTCAGACCCTATCCTTCGATACCTTGATGATAAGGGCGTCCGGACTCAATGCTTG
>CABSKV010000087.1 GCA_902478425.1 uncultured Coriobacteriia bacterium
CACGACGACAGCGGCGATGACCGTTGCCTGCCAGCTGAAGACGAGCGGGAAGCCCACGTCGATGAACCATTGGCCGACGGCCGTCGAGCGACCGAATGCGAGCAGGAGCAGGAAGCCGCACACGGTGGGCGGAAGCACCATCGGGATGGTGAAGATCGCGTCGAAGATGGACTGGGCGCGCGGCGAGATGCGCATCGTGAAGTACGCCGCTCCCAGGCCCAGGACGAAGATGAAGATGATGGCGACGAGCGTGGTGCGCAGCGTGACCCATAGCGGGCTGTAGTCCATCGTCGCGAGGAAGTTGCCGATCCAGGCAAGGCCGGTCGCGGCTTGGACGATGTTGACGTCGGAGGGGGGCACGGCGCGGGCGAAGTCGGCGAATTCGAGCTTGACCTGCTTGCTGTTCGCCTTGTTCGTGACATCGCTGCCATCGGTGCCGATGATGTATGCGTAGTAGCGCCCCTCGCTGAGCTCCTGGTCGAAGTTGAAGACGACGCCGTCCACCTCGAAGGACTGCTCTTGCGTGAAGTACCACTTGTCGACGCTTGCAAGGCGCGATGATCCCTTGGCGTTGGCGTCGTCGAGCGCGATGAAGTAGCGCTTGAGGTAGTCCTGCGCGTTGTGGCTATCGTAGAGGAAGCCGAATTCCTCCTGCACTGACTTGGGGATGTAGGCAACGGCATATTCGCCGGTGGAGATGACCGCCAGGTTGTCGGGCTCGGTGCCGATGTAGTAGTTGTAGCCCCAGTACCTGTCGCCCACGGCCTTGTTCGAACCGGCCTGCGCACGGTAGAAGTCTCTGATACCGAAGCTGCATCCGTTGATGAGGGCGGAGTCTCCCTCGGATGACACGGTCACGCCGTTGGTGGTCTGCTGCTTGCCCGCGCTGCTCGCGTTGGCGGCGGGCTCATCGACGCCGCCAAGGCTCTCGTCGGCAAAGGCGAAGGTGGGTACGCACATGGACGCGGCGAGCGTGATGGCAAGCGCCATGCCCCAGATCCGATGTATGCAACTCGAAACGCCCATACGTGCGCTTTTCTTACCCCATCTATTGTTTGAGAGAGTCCCTGTGTCTTCTCACGTGCGCTGGCACGTGAGAAGATGCCTAGATTCTATCGCTTGAAATATATTCTTTGGATAGATGATACGCCAGTGGCGCAGAAAGCCGGTTGGCTGACTGCGCCACGTGACGAGAGAGGAGGGCCTAGCTCAGATCGAAGCCCCATTTCTGGAAGATCTTCTGGGCATCCGGGTCGGTGATGCACCATTGGATGAAGTCGTTTGCGGCCTTCGCGTTCTTGGAGTCCTTGCACACGGCACCGGGGTAGACGATGGCCTTGTGCGTATCGTCGGGGATGATGCCGACGATCTCGACGCCACCGAAGCGATATACGTCGGAGCTGTAGACGATGGCGAGGTCGACGTCGCCGTTTTCGGCCTGCTTGCAGACGTTGCCGACCGAGGACTGCAGGATCGGCGTGATACCGACGTAGCTGCCATCCTTGCCGGAGATCTCCTTGCCCGTCTTGCCGGCCTCGGATGCGGGCGGCTCGTACGCGTCCACGGTGGAGAGTGCCTGTGCGGCGTAATTGCCCGCCGGCACGGAGTCATCGCCCACGCATATGCTGTACTGGCCCGTGGCGATGTCTGCCAGCGTGACGTCCTGGAGGTTCGAGCCGATCTTGGAGACGATGACGAGCTCGTTGGTGAACATATCGGTGCGCGTGGATTCGTCGACATAGCCCTTCTCGACGGCCGTGTCCATCGTGCCCTTGGATGCGGTGATCTCCACATCGGCATAGGCACCGCCGGCGAGTGTCTCGTTCAGCTTGCCCGATGCCAGGTACTGCGTATCGGCGAAGGTCACGCCCGTCTGCTGGGTGTAGAGCTCTTGCGCCTCGTCCATCGCCTTGGAAAGCGAGTTCGCGGCAAAGACCTGGAGCTCGGCTTGCGAACTTGCGCTCGACGACGGTGCGTTCGAGCTGCCGCAGGCGGAAAGCCCCAGAGCGACGATGAGACCTGCGGCGACCACACCGCATGTCAGCACCTTGACGAGATTTCTCTTCCTCATGAATTCCTCCTTGTCGCCCCTTGCGTGAACAGCAGACTGTTCTGAGATATGATTATATTTACATCAGAATATAGATTTTGCAATCATTATTTTTACTAACGAATAAACTTTTTCGGTGACGGAGAATGAGACAATTGCCGCCGGGGCACTTTTGTCTGGTTATGAGACAGCCGTCACGAAACCAGACAAAAGTGTCCCGGCGGCAATTGTCTGGTGGGCTGGCTAGCCAGACGCGCTCCACGCCCTACGCTCCACGTTCCACGTTATAAAACACGTGTCTGCTCCTTTGCGCGGCGGTTTCGCATGTTGAAGACGTAGCCCTCCATGCCATAGGGTATATATTCGAGCGTATCGAGGTCGTCGGGCAGATACTCGAAGAGGGAGAGCTCCGCGGTCTGCTCGTTCGTGAAGGGACGGTCGGCCTTGACCGCGCGGCACGCGTGCACCTTGGCGCCAAGCGCGCACAGGCGCTCCTCGTATTCGGTCACGGGGCTGTCCTCGTCAAGCGCGTGCAAATCGGTCGTCTTCCAGACGACGTCATAGCCAGCCAGGTCGAACTGGACGAGCGAGAACTCGTAGAAGGGCGGGCTGTCGGTCTTCATCTCGATGCAGGCACCATCGGCGAGTAGCTCGCGGTAGGCGATGAGCTGGTCGACATGCGTGAGTCGCTCCGCGGCATGCTTCTTGCGCGGATGGGGTGTCGAGAAGTTGAGGTATATGCGCGCAAGTTCTCCCGGCCCGAAGTACGCGCCCACGTCCTCGCCATCGGCAAGCGCGAAGACGCAGTTGGAAAGCTCGAGCTCGCATGCCTTTTGGGCCGCCAGCGCGATGCAGGTGCGATCGTAGTCGAGCCCCACGAAGAGCACGTCGGGATGACGCTGCGCCTGCGCGACGGCGAACTGGCCCTTGCCGCAACCCAGGTCGAGGTGAAGCTCGCGTGCCGTGGGGCAATGCGTCTCGATCCATGTGCCTGCGTACGTCGGCGCCTCCAGCTCGATGGCGCGTGCGTACCAGTCATAGCGCTCTTCGAGGTTCTTGAGCGGCCGCGCATGTGCCTTATGTCGTTTGCGAAGCTCCAAACTCGCCTCCCGAACATGCTAATGGGCGGACCGAACGGGAACCAGACGAAAGTCGCCGGGGCGGAATTGTCTGGTTCCCGTTCGGTCCGCGAGTCTCGTTTACGATGCGTGAAACGATAGAATACCCTTCGACATGACGGGAAACCAGCTCAAAATACTCGCGCTCATCACGATGACGATTGACCACGTCGGCGTCGTGTTGTTGCCCCAATATGTCATCTTGCGCATTATCGGGCGTCTCACCTATCCCATCTTCGCGTACATGATTGCCGAGGGCTGCTTCTACACGCGCAGCAAGAAGCGCTACCTCGGCGGCATCTTCGCGCTCGGCCTCGTCTGCCAGCTCGGCTTCTTCATCGCGATGGGAAGCCTCGAGCAAAGCATCCTGACGAGCTTCGTGCTCGCCATCGTCACGATTTACGCCCTGCAGCTTGCCGACAGCCGCAGGGACCTCATCGGTGTGCTAGCACTCGTCGGCGCGCTCGCGCTCGACGGCTTCGTCGCGCTTGCGCTGCCCGTCATCCTCACGGGAACTGACTTCTCGATCGACTACGGTTTCTGGGGAATCCTGCTCCCGGCATTTTGCTATGCACCGCGCATTTTCTTCAAAAAGGCGCTTGACAAACAACGTCTCAGGTTAATGCTCGCATGCGCGACGCTCGGCATCGTCTTGGTATGCATCCAGATGAACGATTGGCTGGGTGGCATACAGTGGTTCTCGCTTTTCGCGATCGTGCCTTTGGCCTGCTATAACGGCAAGCGTGGCACCTGGCCTCTCAAGTACCTCTTCTACATCTACTACCCCGCGCATCTCGTCGTCATTTGGGGCATTGCCCTACTGCTCAAATAATGCTCTGCAATGTAGTAATATCAAAAAGCTAGGCTGATGAGAGGGGAGTTAGCATGCAAGAGACCATGTCCGAAAACGCACCTGAAGAGACGACTGCAATCGGCGAGGTTTTCACCCCGGAGGAAGAAGCGGTAATCGAGGAAATCGCGGATATCGACGGGCCGCGCGACATCGAGGAGTCGGTCGAGATCGTCTCCGAGAGCGATCTTGCGCAAAGCCCCAAGAAGCCCAAGAAACTCGACTACTCCTACACGCAGAACCGCGAGCTCTCATGGTTGCAGTTTGACCGCCGCGTTCTCGAGGAGGCCCTCGACCCGAGCGTGCCGCTGTTCGAACGCCTCAAATTCATCAGCATCTTCTGCACGAATCTCGACGAGTTCTTCATGGTGCGCGTTGGCAGCCTGATGGACCTCTCCATCATCGCCCCCGACATCCGCGAGAACAAGACGAACATGACGCCGCGCGAGCAGCTCGAGGCGGTCTTTGCCGCCGTCAAGCCCCTGGTCAAGGAGCGAGACGAGATCTACGCCCAGGTCGTCGCCGCGCTCGAGGAATACGGCTTCAAGGAGCTCGACCTCGACAAGCTTTCCAAGAAGGAGCGCCGCTTCGCGCGCGATTACTACCGCGAGTACATCCGTCCCGTGCTTTCCCCGCAGGTCGTCGACGAGCGTCATCCCTTCCCGCACCTGCGCAACAAGGAGCTCTACATCGCGACGCTTCTGAGCGAGGAGGACGGCAGCCAGCACCTTGGCATCGTGCCCGTCCCCGATAACATCGCGCCCATCATCTGCGATCCGGAGGAGCCGCTGCACTTCGTGCGCGCCGAGAAGCTCATCGCCTATCACGTGAAGAAGATCTTCGACATCTACGAGACGTCCGAGCCGTGCATCATCTCGGTCACGCGCAACGCCGATATCAGCTTCGACGAGGAGAAGTTCGCCGATGACGAGGGCGATTATCGCCTGCACGTCTCGCGCCTGCTCAAGAAGCGCAACCGCCTCAACCCGGTGCGCCTCGAGGTCGAGGGCTCGCCCGAGAAGCTGCTCATCACCGGCCTGCTCAAGCGCCTCAAGCTCACCAAGAACCAGATGTACACCTACGATGCGCCCATCAATCTCGACTGGGTCTTCGGCCTCGAGCGCCGCGTGAGCGCCAAGGAGAAGGACAAGCTCTGCTATTCCCCCTTCGTTCCGCGCGCATCCAAGGAGTTCGACCTCAACCGCTCGATCATGGCACAGGTCGAGGAGCGCGACCGTCTGCTGTTCTATCCGTACGACTCGATCGATCCCTTCCTGCGCATGCTGCAAGAGGCAGCCACGGATCCGGACGTGCTCTCCATCAAGATCACGGTATATCGCCTGGCGAGCGAGTCGCGCGTGGCGCAGCATCTGGCAGAGGCCGCCGAGAACGGCAAGGAAGTCACCGTCCTCATGGAGCTGCGCGCCCGCTTCGACGAGGCGAACAACATCGACTGGTCGGGCAGGCTCGAGGAAGCCGGCTGCAACATCATCTACGGCATGGAGAACTACAAGTGCCACTCCAAGGTGTGCCTGATCACCAAGCGCTCTGACGACGGCGTGACCTACATCACGCAGATCGGCACCGGCAATTACAACGAGAAGACGGCGCGCCTCTAC
>CABSKV010000088.1 GCA_902478425.1 uncultured Coriobacteriia bacterium
GCGAATCTCGAGGTCCTTCATCGCCACCTTCATGCCGCTTCCCAAGTCGGTGAACTCGCCGATGGCCTGCAAACGCTCGGTCGCCTCCTCGGTGAGCGGCTTTTCGGGCGGGAAGAGGAAGTACGCGTAAGCCTGCTGCCCCGAGCGCCCGACGCGGCCCTTGAGCTGGTAGAGCTGCGCGAGGCCGAGGCGCTGCGAGTCCTCGATGATGAGCGTGTTGGTGTGCGGGTTGTCCAGGCCGCTCTCGACGATGGTCGTTGCGACGAGCACGTCGATCTCGCCGGCCGAGAACTGCTCCATGACGGCCTCGATCTGCTTGGGACCCATCTTGCCGTGCGCCACGCCCACGCGTGCCTCGGGTGCGGCCGCGACCACGCGGTCAAGCGCATCGTCGATGGTGCGCACGCGATTGCTCACGTAGTAGACCTGGCCACCGCGCTCCATCTCGCGTCTGATGGCCCCGCTCACGATGTCCTCGTCCCACTCGCCCACGTGCACGGCGACGGGCCTGCGGTTGGGCGGCGGCGTGTGGATGAGCGACATGTCACGCACGCCCGACAGCGACATCTGCAGCGTGCGCGGAATGGGCGTGGCCGAAAGCGTGAGCACGTCGACGCTCTCGCGCAGGTTCTTGAGCTGCTCCTTGTGCCCCACGCCGAAGCGTTGTTCCTCGTCGATGATGACGAGGCCGAGGTTCTTGGGATTGACGTCGCGGCTGAGCAGGCGGTGCGTGCCCACGAGCACGTCGACCGTCCCGTTGGCAAAGCCCTCGAGCGCGGCCTTCTGCTGCGCGGCACTGCGAAAGCGGCTCAGCACCTCGACGCGTATGTCAAAGGGCGCGAAGCGGTCGTTGAATGTCGTGTAATGCTGCTGTGCCAGAATGGTCGTCGGGCACAAGATCATCACCTGGCGCCCGTCGCTCACGGCCTTGAAAGCGGCACGCAGCGCGACCTCGGTCTTGCCGAAGCCCACGTCGCCGCAGATGAGGCGATCCATCGGGCGGTCGGATTCCATGTCGGCCTTCACGTCGGCGATGGCCTTGAGCTGGTCGGGCGTCTCCTCGTAGGGAAAGATCTGCTCCATCTCCTCTTGCCAGACGGTATCCGACGAGTACGAGAATCCCTTGACCGAGGAACGGCGTGCGTACAGGTCGACCAGGTCAAACGCGAGCTTCTTGGCCGACTTGCGGGCCTTGCCCATCGCCCGGCTCCAGTCGGCCGTATGCAGGCGCGTGAGGCGCGGGGCCGAGCCATCGGGCCCGACGTAGCGCGTCACGCGGTCGATCTGCTCGACAGGCACGTAGAGCTTGTCGCCTTCGGCATACGAGAGCAGCAGGTAGTCGCGCTCCACGCCCGCGGCCTCCTGGCGCACCATACCCGAGAACAGCGCGATGCCGTGCGAGGCGTGCACGACGTAATCGCCCGGTTGGTACGGGAAGGTGACCTCGGTGATGTCGATGCGGCGACTCGTGCCGCGCGATCCTCCCCGACGCGAGAGGTCCGCGATCGAGATGATCGCCAGGTGCGCATCGGAGATGATGAAGCCGTTGGGAATGTCGACGTCGACGATGTTGAGATAGCGACGGTCCAGCGGCTTATCTCCCCGGTCGAGGCATTCCACGAAGGGGATGGAGCAATCGCCGAAGGCAAGCTCGAAATCCTCGCGCGCACGGCGGTCGGGCACGGAGAACAGCGTCGTCATCCCCGCCTTGATCTGCGCTCTGATTGCCGCGTAGAGCTTCTCCTCGCGCCCGGCGACATTGGGACGCTGGATGGCGAGTTCGGCGTCGACCGCCCCGCCAATGCGCATGATCGACTGCAGCGTGAGACGCTGGCGCGTGCCGAAGTCCATCTTGGCCGGTGGCGCGAACAGGCTCTCGAGCTCAGCGGGCTTGAGTCCCGCCTCGGTCGCCATCGCGCTGATCTCGTCAAAGCGATGCGCTGCGTCGTCGAACAGCGAACGCGGCTCCGCGATGACGATGAGCGTGCCCTTCGACGCGTATTGAATGGGCTGGTCAAGCTCCTTGTAGAGGTACGGCGCAAAGCGGTCCATGTCGCCGAAGACGACGCCTTGCTCGAGCATCGCGACCTTGTCCACCGTCTCGCGATTGCTCGCGAGCTCGGCACGCAGCGCGTCCTTGAGCCGCTTGATGCCGCCGGCGCTCACGGCGAACTCGCGCGCGGGCCAGATCTCGGCCCGGTCTATCTCGCCGACGGTCTGCCCCGTGCTCGCGACAACGCGACGCAGCCCGTCCACATCGTCGCCGAAGAACTCGATGCGCACGGGCGTGGTCATTCCCGAGCCGAACACGTCGATGGTGTCGCCCTGCTGCGTGAAGGCGCCCGGCCCGTCAAGCTCGCCGAGGCGCTCGTAGCCCCGGCTCACGAGCTGCGCGGCGACATCTTCGTAGGCGATGGGCTCGCCCGTGGCCTCGTCGACGACGCCGTCCTCGCGCGTGACGACGAGCGGCGAGAAGACGTTGCCCGATGCGGGCGCGACCTTGCGCAGCAACGCGCGTGCCGATGCGACGATCACCATGGGACGCCCCAACGCGAGCAAGCCGATGGCCCGCGTGCGCGCTCCGATGACCGCATGGTCGGGTCGCACGTCCTGCCAGGGCATGTCCATGCGCTCGGGATACACGCAGACATGCGCGCGCCCGATATAGGCCGCGACGTCATTGGCGAAGCGCTCGGCAGCCTCGTTGCCACTTACGACGACGAAGATCGTGCGCGGCTCGCGCGTGAACAACGATGCCACGACAAACGGACGCACCGAGGCGACGATGCCCAACGAGGTATCCTCGCCCGCCTCGAGCTTGTCGAGCACGGGTTGCATCGTCTCTGCGGAAAAGAGCAGGTGTTGTAGTTGATCAATCAGCATGCTCGAAAGAATAGCCCAAACAAGTGGAAAGGTCATGCGTTCGCAAACATCATCCTGCGCTAAAATGAATGTGTTCGGTATTCACCTTTGTAAAGGAGAGCATCATGGCGAACAACGTTGCGAATAATCTCACCGAGACCTTCCAGAACATCTTCCTCGCCGGCGTCGGCGCCCTGTCCATCGGAGGCGAAAAGGCCAAGGCTGTCATCGACGACCTCGTTGAGCGTGGTCAGGTCACCGTCGACCAGGGCCGCAAGATGAACGAGGAGCTCAAGCACAAGGCCGAAGAGGGCGCGACCAAGCTGCGCGAGGAGTCCATCCGCGCCTACGTGCGCTCGCTGTCCCCCGAACAACGCGTGGCCTTCGCCGAGCAGATGGCCCAGATCGCCCGCGAGATGGGAGACGACGATGTCGTCGTCGAGGCCGAGGAGGTCGTGGATGGCGATGATGTCGTCATCAACCCCGATGGCACCTACGGCGGCGACGATATCGACCCGGTCGACCATCTCGATGTCGAGACTCCCACAGAGCCCTCGGCCGGCACGGCCAATCCCGGCGATGTCGTCATCAATGCCGACGGCACTTACGGTGGCGATGACCTCGATCCGGTCGAGCATCTCAAGAGCGAATAGCGGCGCATGCCAACGGGCGGCAACAACCTATTCAAGCGTGTCTTCGGCACGCCATCGGGCGTCAGTCCGCAAAAGCAATTCGGGCTGACGCGCCGCTCTCGGCTCGCACGCTTGCGCGAGCTGCTGAGCATCGTGCGCCGTTACCACGCCTTCCAGGGCATCACGCCCATCGAGATGCGCTCCATGCTCGAAGAGCTCGGCCCGAGCTTCATCAAGATCGGCCAGACGCTTTCGACGCGCTCCGAGATATTGCCACCCGAGTATTGCGAGGAGCTCTCGCACCTGCAGATGGACTGCGATCCGCTCCCCTTTGACGAGGTGCTCGCCGCACTTGACGGCATCTACGGCAAGGAGCGTCGCGAGCAGATCTTCTCCGAGATCGACCCCAATCCGCTCGGCAGCGCATCGCTTGCGCAGGTGCATCGCGCGGTGCTGCGCGAAAGCGGCGAGGAGGTCGCCATCAAGGTGCAGCGCCCCGGCGTGCGCGTCACGATGGCGCAAGATATCGACATGATGCGTTCGCTTGCCAAGCACGCGCAGCGCTTCATGAAGGATAACCAGATCGTCGACCTGCGCGACGTGGTCGAAGAGCTCTGGCAGACCTTCCTCGAAGAGACGGACTTCGACAAGGAGGCAGAGAACCTCGCCGAATTCGCCGAGCTCAACAAGGATGTCGCCTTCCTCCATTGCCTCAAGCCGTACCCGCAGTTCTGCACCGAGGAAGTCCTCGTCATGGAGTACGTCGACGGTATCTCGATTCGCGACACGCAAGAGCTGCTCGACAACGGCTACGATCTCTCCGAAATCGGCGAGAAGCTGCTCGACAACTACGCCACGCAGATTCTCGACTACGGCTTCTTCCACGCCGACCCGCATCCCGGCAACATCGTGATCAAGGACGGCTGCATCGTCTACCTCGACCTCGGCAACATGGGGCGCCTCACGCCCGATGAGCGGGCGAGCTTCAAGCGCATCATCGTCGCCGTCGGGCATGAGAGCTCGACCATGCTCGAAGACGCACTCATCGGCTTTTCCGTGGGCGGCGACGTCAATGCCATCGACCATCCCCGCCTGCTCGGGATACTCGACCGCATCATCGACCGCTACGCCTCGGCCGAGATGAACGAGATCGACATCGGCGCCTTCCTCACCGACATCACCAACGCCATGCGCGAATGCAAGCTCGAGCTTCCGAGCTGCCTGACCGCCGTCGCGCGCGGTCTCGTCACGCTCGAGGGCACGCTCATCAACTTCGTGGGCAGCTTCAACATGGTCGACGTCATCAACGGCCATCTCAGCCGCGAGATGACGCCAATCGAGGAGTTCAAGCAGCTCGCGCACGACCTCATCATCAACCTCGACCGCTCGGCACGTGGCCTGGCGCGGGCGACCGAGTACATCGGCGACGCGACGCACATGCTCAGCCGCGGCCAGCTCAAGGTCAACATGGAGATGCTCAGCAGCGAGGTGCCCATCAGCAAGATCTCGCGCATCATCAACCGCCTCACGCTCGGCATGATCACGGCCGGCACGCTCGTAAGCGCGGCGCTTGTGAGCACGATTTCCGAGCCCACGATCGCAGGGCTGCCGCTGCTCTCGTTCGCCGGCTATTGCGTCGGCATCGGGCTCAGCATCTGGATTGTCATCGACATCATCCGCCACGGAGGCAACAAGGCGTAAGGGGCCTCGCAAGAGTCGCTACAGGCCGAGCCAGCCTCCGATGAGCGGCGCCCATCCCATGACGAACACGATCACGAAGAGCACGGGGACGCCATAGGTAACCCAGCCGCGCATCCAGCGCGGGAACTTCATGCCCTCGCCTGTGTCGACCTCCGCGATGAAGTTCTTCCATCCCCAGCCGAACTTGCGCGTGCAGAAGAGCAGGAACACGAGCGAGCCCAAAGGCAGCATATTGCTCGAGACGATGAAGTCCTCGATGCCCTGGATGTCGCCGATTCCCGGAATCGAGATGAACGAAAGCACATTGAAGCCCAGTGCGCAGGGAAGCGACAGGATGACGATGAGAACGAGCGAGATGTAGACGGTCTTGCGGCTGTCTCTTATACACATCTGACGCTGCCGACGAATAG
>CABSKV010000089.1 GCA_902478425.1 uncultured Coriobacteriia bacterium
CGTTCTCGCTGCCGTCGGATGCGATGAGGTGGTGCTCGTCGGGTGCGGGATAGCTCGGGATGAGGTGGAAGGTGCCCGCGTAGAGCGTATCGCCCTCGACGTTCATGAAGGCGGGCGTGATCTCGAGGTCGACTTGCGCGATGGCGCTCACGGCTCCGCCTGCCGCGACGGAGCCCATATCGGCTGCGTTGAAGACGAGGTAGCCGTTCTCGCAGGCGAGAAACGTGTAGTCGCCGGTTGTCGTGATGGCCGAGCCGTGGTCATCGTAGACCGTGCCATCGGGAAGCTTGGCGTAGAAGCGCGCGACGGAGCCGTCGGCATCGCGACGGTAGAGGGGAGAGGCTCCGCCACCTGCGTCATATCCGCTGAACAGCCAGCAGCTTGCCTCGTCGTAGTAGTCGAGGTCCTGGCATACGAAGCCGTCGTGTATGCCGGGGATGTTGAACTCGCGCTGCGCCTCGGAATAGTACGTGTGGTAGGCGACGCGCACGTAGATGTTGATGACGGCGAGGGCAAGGACGAGCACGCCCGCTATGATGCCGATGGTCCATAGCGCGATTCGCTTGCCCTTGCCCTTCGTCATGATTGCCTACCCGCGAACTAGCTGCCGAGCACTTCGAGCGCGTCGGCGACGAGCTCGCCGCCCGTGAGGCCGCGCGGGTCCTTCTCGATGGCCTTGGGATACAGGGCCTTGAAGGTGCACACCTCGCGAAAGTCGTGGAGATGCTCCGGCGCGGTCACGAGGATGACGGGGATGTCGGTCTCGTCACGGACGATCTCGTCGTTCATCACCTTGTCGACATAGCGGAAGAACTTGCGCGCTTCCTCCTGCTTGACGTCATTGCGAGACTTCCAGCCATGATAGGGGGGTAGATGATCCTCGAGGCTGTAGTAGTCAAGCGCGGTGACCTCTCCGTCGAACTCCGGGAAGGTCTCGGCGAAGTAGTGCTTTACGTCTTCCGGGAACTCCTCGAAGTGCACACCCTGGTCATTGCCGTCGAGCACGGCGAAGAAATCCGCATTGAGGAGCAGCAGCTTGAAATGCGATGCCGTATCCTCGATGATCTCGCCGTTGAGTTGGGCGAAGTCGTAATCGTCACCGACGACGACCTGGGCCTTGGGCGTCATGTCCATGTTGTAGACGTAGCAGGTCTTGACGTTGAGGAAGAAGGCAAGGCCCTTCTTGGCCTCGAGCCACAGCTCCATGTCCTGTCGCTTGGACATGTAGTCGAGCTTCTCGAGGATGGGCTTGACCTCACGCTCATCCCAGCTGGCGAGCAGCTGACGCTTGGCCTCCTTTGCCAGGTCCTTGAACTCGATGCGGTCCCAGTTGTTGCGGCGCATGTCACGCTCGGTGTGCTGCACGGGCATGTAGATAGAGACGGCAGGTGGCTCCTCGAACTCGAAGTCCGTCTTGATGGTCTTGAAGTCCGCGGGGTCAATCTCGTCTATCATGTGGATGCCCTTCACGAGCTCGCGCATTCTTTCCTTATTCATGGGAGCCTCCTTCTCTCACATATATATTCTCAATTTAGGATAACATTTGACAGCGCGATTTGGAACACTTGGCCGAATGTAAACAAACTGTTATTGAAATTGTTTCGCAAATATACTTATCGACCGAACAATGTGTAAAAGGGCCTGACCCTTTTACACATTCCGCACTGGTATACTCTCGGCTTACGATGTTACATCGTGCGAACTCGAGGAGAAGGGCAAGCCCCATGCGCGCACTACCAGACCAGAAGCTCAATCCGAAGATCAAGAACGTCTGGCGCATCAACGACGCCATATGGATCACCCTCGTCTTCGTTTGCTGCGTCATCCCCTTCGTCATTGCCGCCGGCCTTGACGCGCAATGGGCGGTCGTTGTCTGCCTCGCGCTCGTGGCGGCGTTCGTCGTCCTTCTCGTCATCTTCCTCGTCGTCTTGCCGCCCATACGCTATGCGCGTTGGCGCTACCAGCTCTCCGACGAATACCTCGACATCGCCAAGGGCATCATCTGGCGCAAGCGCTACATCATCCCGTTCATCCGCGTGCAAAACACCGACACGCGTCAGGGCCCGATCCTGCGTGCCTTCAAGCTCGCCTCGGTCACGGTCTCGACGGCAGCTGGCTCGCACGAGATTCCCGGTCTGGACGCAGAGAGCGCCGAGGCGTTGCGCGACCGCGCCGCCGAGCTTGCCCGTCTGGCGCGCGAGGACGTGTAATGGACGCGCAGCAGACACAAGGCCAAGCTTCCACGCAGGCAAGCGAGCCCATCAAGCACCAGGTGCACCACAGCTACATCTGGCTGGGCACCTTGCGCGTCGTCTTCATCGTGCTCATCGCCGTGGTCATCTCGATGTTCTCGAGCATCATCGGCGCCATCTCCGAGGGAATGCGCGCCGGGTCAGCCGAAATCGGCCTCGTCATCGCCGTGACGGCTGGCATCTCGATCGTCGGGTTTCTCCTCCTCACCGGCCTCGTCTTCCTCATACACTGGCTTGCCTACAAGCGCCTGTACTACGTTCTGGGCCCTGACGAGTTCAACCTCTACAGCGGCATCATCACCAAGAAGCGCGTGCACGTGCCCTACAACAAGGTGCAGTCGGTCGACCAGAAGGCGTCGCTGCTGCAGCGCATCGCCGGCGTGCGCACGCTCTACATCGACACGGCGGGTGGCGCGAACAACAAGGCCGTCATCGTGCCCTACGTGACCAAGCACGATGCCGAGTGGCTCAGAAGCGAGCTCTTCGCCCGCAAGGACGCCTCGATACGCGGCGTTGCCTACGAGGAGCGGACGCGCCCGCAAGAAGCCGTGCCGCAACGCCCCCAGGCACCCGGCACGCCGGTACCGCCGGCAGACGAGCGCGAGGGGCACAACATCCTCGACATGGGCCAGCAGGCTTGGGACGAGCTCGGCGGCGTGTTTGCCGGCGAGGCATACGATGGCGGGCGCGTGAGCTACGAGTACGGCCTGTCCAACAAGGAGCTCATCTTGGCCGGCCTATCCAACAAGACGAGCTTCGCGGTCTTACTCCTCGGTATTGTCGCCGCCCTCGCGCAGCTCATCAGCTTCGTCTTCGACGTCGTGCCGGGCGATGACGCGAACGCAATCGCGACGGCTGCCCAGGACATCGGCGGGCAGATCCTGCAGTCGAGCATGATCGCGCTGATGGTTGGCATCCTCGGCTTCATCGTCGTCGTCTGGATTCTCTCGGTCCTGGGTTCGTGCATCGGCTACGGCGGCTTCCGGGCGCGTCGTCGCGAGAGCCGCATCGAGGTCGAGCACGGCCTCTTGCAGCATACCTTCCAGGGCGTCGACATCGAACGCGTGCAGGCCGTCGTGGTCTCGCAGTCCTTCATACGCAGGATCTTCGGCTACTGCGAGATATCGCTCGCCAAGGTCGACGCGAATGTCGAAGGTGACGATGGGAGCAACGCACGCGCCAAGCGCGGCGTCGTCATCCACCCCTTTGTCAAGCTCTCGAAGGTCCCCGAGATTCTCGCGGGCCTCGTGCCCGAGTTCGAGGACATGCCGACCGAGCATTATCCGGTCGCTCCGGTCGCCATGCGCCGCGCGCTCACGCGGCGATGCATCGTGCAGGGCGCGGGCTTCTGGCTTCTCGTCGTCGTACTCGCCTTCCACGTCACGAAGGGACTATGGCTCGATGACACGATGGTGCGCATGTACGTGCCCGGCGGGTCGTTCAGCATCGACCTCTACGAGCTCTGCGATTCGATATGCGTGATCTGCTACATCCTCGCGGTCATCATCATGTTCATCAGCGCCATTGGGGCCATCCTGTGGGCGCGCAGCTCCAGCTTCGCGTTCAACAGCCGCTTCATGCAAGTCACCAATGGCGGCTTCTCGATCGAGACCGTGACCTTCCCGCGCCAGAAGATCCAATACGGCTACACGAAGACCAACCCGCTGCAGCGCCGCGCGCACACCACGACCATCAAGGCGCGTACGGCTGCCGGCGTGGGCGGCACCACCTACGCGCTCATCGACGCGACGCAAAGCGATGCCGAGAGCTGGCTTACCTGGCTGGAGCCGCGCGCTTCGAAATGAGACAGGGCCTCCGGGCGACTGTCTCATTTCTTCTCGGGTGCGTCCGAGACCTTGCGCATGAGGACGGCGCCCAGGATGAAGGGCAGCCAGAAGCAGATGACGCGATAGACCATGACAACGGCCAAGCCCGTGGCCTGTTCGATGCCGAATATCGTGAACGCGACGACGGCTGCCGCCTCGACGACGCCCACGCCCTGGGGGATGGGCGATGCCATCGCCGCGAGCGTGACGACCACGTAGATGCAGATGACGGCCGTGAAGTCGTCGAGCCCGAAGGCAAGCCCCACGAAGGCGAAGCAGATGATCTCGCAGACGTTGGCGAGCACGGCCCAGGCAAGCTCGATGACGATGCTCGAGGCGTTGTGCACCATGTCCTTTGCCGATGACGAGTAGGTATTCACGAGCTTCTTGACCGAGGTGTCGATGCCGTGGCGATGCAGACGCGCGAGCACCTTGTCGATGACGTGCTCGATGGGCGCGATGATCTTGAGCAGGAGCTGCGGATGCAGCGCCGCGAGTGCCATGGCGGCGACGATCGCGCCCACGGCCACGACGGCGCCGATGCCGAGGACGAGCCAACCCGTCTCGAGCTTTCCCATGATGAGCAGGATGGCAAAGCCGATGATCATGATGATGACGAAGGCAGCGCTGATCGAGACCTGGCGTAGCAATGCGGCACCCGTGGCACGCCCCGACTCGATGCCGCGTTTGGTGGCCGCCTCGATGACCACGGAAGTCCCCGAGATGTTGAACGAGGGGATGATCGTGTCCATGAAGAAGGTCTGGAAGACGAGGATGACGTTCTCGCCAATGGGCATGGATGTGCCCGCTGCCTTGAAGCACCAGGTGAACGAGAGTCCCTGCGTGAAGTACTTGTCAAGTTGGAAGACGAGTCCGGCGAGCAGGAAGATGGGAGTTCCGCGCTCGATGGTCTGGATGAGGTGCTGCAACTGGTCGCCACGCATGAAGAAGACCGCGAGAAAGACGATGACGGCCACGCCCGCAAGCAGGGTTATGAGGTCCTTCTTCTTCATGCGTCTCCCGAGGCCGCGCCATCGTTGCGATTCTATTTTAGCAAGACAGAGAGAGGGGGAGAGGCGCGTGCGCGTAGACAAAACTGCTCCGCTCCGACGGTCGCTTCCCGACAGCCCGCTTCGCGGTCTTTACGGCGCGCTCCCTTGTA
>CABSKV010000090.1 GCA_902478425.1 uncultured Coriobacteriia bacterium
ACGGTAGTGGGAGCGGGGCTTGCCGGTTGCGAGGCCGCGCTGCAGCTCGCCGCGCGCGGCGTTTCCGTGCGCCTCGTCGAGATGCGTCCCGAGCACCCCACACCCGTGCACAAGACGGGCGATGTCGCCGAGCTCGTCTGCTCGAACTCGTTCAAGAGCGTCGACCCCGAGACGGCGGCAGGCTCGCTCAAGTACGAGCTCTCCGTGCTCGGCTCCAAACTCCTTGCCTGCGCCTTTGACACGCGTGTGGCTGCAGGCGGTGCGCTCGCGGTCGATCGCAACGAGTTTTCCGCTGCCGTGCAGCGGCTCATTGACGCATCGCCCAACATCGAGCTCGTGCGCGAGGAGTGCACGGGCATTCCCGAGGGCCCTGCCATCATCGCGACTGGTCCCCTCACTGCCGATGCGCTTGCCTCCCAGCTTGCCAGCGAGCTCGGCTCGCAAGGTCTCGCGTTCTACGATGCGGCAGCCCCCATCGTCGAGGCCGATTCCATCGATCGTAGTGTCGTCTTCGCCCAGTCGCGCTATGACAAGGGCGGCACGGCCGACTACCTCAACGCCCCGTTTGACAAGGAGGAGTACGAGGCCTTCGTCGACGAGCTCGTGAACGCGCGACGCGTCATCGAGAAGGACTTCGAGCGCCGCGAGCTCTTCGCGGCTTGCCAGCCGGTCGAGGAAGTCGCGCGTACCGGACGCGACGCGCTCTCGCATGGTGCGCTCAAGCCGGTCGGGCTCACAGATCCGCGCACGGGCAAGCGTCCCTGGGCCGCCGTGCAGCTGCGTGCCGAGAACGCCGCTGCCACGGCGTACAACCTCGTCGGCTTTCAGACCAATCTGCGCTTCGGCGAGCAGGAGCGCGTCTTCAGGATGATCCCCGGTCTCGAGAACGCCGAGTTCTCGCGCTACGGCGTCATGCATCGCAACACCTTCGTCGACACGCCACACGTGCTCACGAAGGTGCTTGCCATGCCCCTGAGGCCCGAGGTGCATCTTGCCGGCCAGCTCACGGGCACCGAAGGCTATCTCGAGGCCGTCGCCTCGGGGCTCTTCGTCGCGCTCGCCGTCTATGCCGAGCTTGCCGGGCTCGCCGCGCCCACGTTGCCCCGCGAGTCGCTGTTCGGCTGCCTGCTCGCATACGCGACCGATCCTGCCACGGCAGACTACCAGCCCATGCACGTGAACTACGGCATCATCGATCCCATCGAACCCAGGGTCAGAAACAAGCGCGAGCGCAAGGCCGCCTATGCGCAGCGCGCCCATGCGGCCATCGATGCCTTCGTTGATGAGCGCTCCGATCTCTTCGAGGAGGCACTCGTCTCATGACGAAGCCCTTCAGACCCGCCGAGTGCCTTTCCGACAAGCGCTTCGATGCGAATGCCGTGCATTGGGCATGTGCCTTTGCGCGACACCTCGAAGTCGAGCGCGGCCTTTCCGTCAACACGGTACGCGCGTATTGCATCGACATACGCAGCTATCTCGATTGGGCTGCGCGCAATGGTCTCGACCCGCTCCAGGTGGAGTATCGCCTCTTTCGCCGCTATCTCGTCGAGCTCAACTCCGCGGGCTATACGCCCAAGACGAGTTCGCGGCGTCTATCGGCCATACGGACTTTCTTCAAGTACCTCAACGTCCAGGGTGTAACCCAGCTCAATCCGGCGGCTGCCACCTCGTCACCCAAGCTCGGGCGCGACTTGCCCCGAAAGACGAGTGACTCGGATATCTCCCGTCTGCTCGCCGTCTGCGAAGACGATGCGCTTGGCCTGCGTGACCAGGCATTCCTCGAGCTGCTCTATGCGAGTGGTGCCCGTATCGCTGAGCTTGCCCGTCTCGTGCTTGCCGATGTCGATTTCTCCGATGCGAGCATCCGGCTCTTCGGCAAGGGTTCCAAGGAGCGCATCGTGCCGTTGTATCCGGTCGCGCTCGATGCCGTGAACCGCTATATCGAGCAGGGCCGCCCTGCGCTTTTGGGTGATGCGCGCAGCAACGCACTCTTCATCTCGACGCGCGGCAATGCGATGTCTGCCGACAGCTTGCGTCGCGTCTTCAAGCAACGCGCCGCCCAGGCGGGCCTCGATCCGAGCCTGCATCCGCATGACATGCGCCACGCCTTCGCGACCGATCTCGTGGAAGGCGGAGCGGACTTGCGCAGCGTGCAGGAAATGCTCGGACATGCGAGCCTTTCGACGACCCAGGTTTACACGCATCTCTCGTTGCAGCACATGAAAGACGTCTACAAAGACGCCCATCCGCGCTTCTGAACATCTTCGACATGCCTCGAGCAAAAATTCATCGCTTCATATCCTGCCATTTGTGCTATAGTTCTGAATTCGCGTGGTGACACGCTCAATCCGTATGGAAATCCGGCGCAAGCCGTTTGCAGCAAGGAGAACGAAGATGTCGAAGGTATGCGAAGTCTGCGGAAAGCATCCGGCAGCAGGCCGCAATGTCAGCCACTCCCACCGTGTGACCAACAGGGTCTTTCGTCCCAACATCCAGAAGGTCACCATCAAGGACGCCAAGGGTCACGTCCGCAAGGCCAACGTCTGCACGAGCTGCCTGAAGGCCGGCAAGGTCACCCGCGCCTAAGCTGCATGCATATATGCGTTACCTCGAGAGGCCCTGTCGGGCCTCTTTTGCTTAAATGACCATTCCGTGCACGGATGCGTGCACATGACCCGCAGGTTTTGATTGACGAGGAGCCACACCATGCAATACAAGGCACCGAAGGGTACCCAGGATCTTCTTCCCGGCCGCGCGAGCGCGTGGCTCGAGTTCGTCGCGCGCGCAGACGAGGTGTTCTCCACCTACGGCTACGAGCCCATCCAGACGCCGACCTTCGAGGGCACGGAGCTCTTCACCCGTAGCGTGGGCGAGACGAGCGATGTCGCGAGCAAGGAGCTGTTCTCGGTGCGCTCCATGGGGGCCATGCAGACCATGCGCGAAGGCGGCAAGCTCAAGGGCGACCAGATCCTCTCGCTACGTCCCGAGGGCACGGCAGGCGTCGTGCGCGCCATCGGCGAGCACACGCTCGTGCCGCAAGGCGCGGCCCCGGCAAAGCTCTGGTACGCGGGGCCGATGTTTCGCGCCGAGCGCCCGCAGAAGGGTCGCTACCGCGAGTTCAGGCAAGTTGGCGTCGAGTGTCTTGGTGCCACGGAGGCAGTTGCCGATGCCGAGATGATCATCATGTGCATGCGCTTCTTCGCAGCGCTCGGCATCCCCGCCGAGCAGATGACGCTGCTCGTCAACTCCATGGGCGACGAGGCATGCCGTCCCGCCTATACGCAGGCTGTGCGCGATTACGAGGCCGCGCATGCCGACGAGCTCTGCGACGAGTGCAAGCGCCGCATCGATGCCAACCCCCTGCGCTCCTTTGACTGCAAGAACGAGGGCTGCAAGCACGTCATGGACGATGCCCCGCGCTTCTCGGACTACCTGTGCGAGGACTGCTCCACGCGCTTTGCCCAGGTCAAATCGTACCTGGATGCCGCGGGCATTTCGTACGTGGAGGATCCGCGTTTGGTGCGCGGCTTCGACTACTACACGGGCACCGTCTTCGAGGTGCAGGTCACGGCCGGACTGGGAACGCAGACCGCCATCGGCGGTGGCGGGCACTACGACAAGCTCATGGGCGAGATTTCGGGCAAGGACCTCCCGGGCCTCGGCTTTGCCGTGGGCTTCGAGCGCATCCTGCTCGTGCTCGAGGAGCTCGGCATCGAGCTTGCTCCCGAGAAACGCCCCTTCGTCTACGTTGCGCTCGCGGATGCCGCGCTCGCCGCGCAGGCCTTCGGCATCGTCCAGAGCTTGCGCGATGCGGGCATCGCCGCGCAGATGGACATGCAGGGACGCTCGCTCAAGTCGCAGTTCAAGGTTGCCGGCAAGGCCGATGCGGCCTACGTGCTCGTTATCGGCCCCGACGAGCTTGCCGCGGGCACGGCGACGGCACGCAACATGCGCACGCATGAGGAGACGTCCGTATCACTTGACGCGATTGTTGAGGAAATGGCACGCTTGCTCTAGGTACGCTTGGCGAAATGCCCCTCGCGCGGGCTCGTCGCTTGTTTCATAATAGCTACCTTGTGATAAAGAAAGACGCGGTCTTCCACTGTCTATGGCGGGCCGCATGATGAAGGAGGGCATACAGTGCCTGAGGATTTTGCAAACGAGTATTCCATGCACACGCGTACCTGCGGCGAGCTGCGTCGCGAGGACATCGGCGAAACGGTGACGCTCACCGGCTGGGTCGCCCGCAGGCGCGACCACGGCGGCCTCATCTTCGTCGACTTGCGCGACCGCACGGGCATCACGCAGGTCGTCTTCGACCCCGATACCGCCAAGGACTGCTTCGAGCTGGGCGAGAGGATGCGTCCCGAGTGGGCCATCGAGATCACCGGCTTCGTGCGCGAGCGCCCCGAGGACACCGCCAATCCCGATCTGCCCACGGGCGAGATCGATGTGGTCGTGAACGAGTGTACGATCCTCAACGAGTCCGCCACACCGCCCTTCCCGCTTGACGACGATATCGACACCGACGAGCTCACGCGCATGAAGTGGCGCTACCTCGACATGCGCCGTACGCCCGTTGCCGAGGCCCTGCGTCTGCGTGACACCGTCACCTGGTCGATTCGCAACGCCCTGCACGAGCGCCTCTTCATCGAGGTCGAGACTCCCATCCTGGGCAAGTCCACGCCCGAAGGCGCCCGCGACTTCATCGTGCCGTCGCGCACCAACCCCGGTCACTTCTACGCGCTTCCGCAGTCCCCGCAGCTCTTCAAGCAGCTCACGCAGATTGGCGGCATCGAGCGCTATTACCAGGTCGCGCGCTGCTTTCGCGATGAGGACCTGCGCGCCGACCGCCAGCCCGAGTTCACGCAGGTCGATATCGAGATGTCGTTCGTCACCGAAGATGACGTCATGCAGATGATGGAAGACGTGCTTGCCGAGGTCTTCGCGGCCGTCGGCATCACCGACGTGAGCTTCCCGCTCGACCGCGTGCCCTACGCCGAGGCCATGGCCCGCTATGGTACCGATCGCCCCGATCGCCGTTTCGGCATGGAGCTCGTCGACATTTCCGATATCGTCAAGGATTGCGGCTTCAAGGTGTTCTCCGGTGCGCTTTCGAATGGCGGCGTGGTCAAGGCCATCAACGCCAAGGGCGCCGGCGACTGGCCGCGTGCGCAAATCGACAAGCTGGGCGACCTGGCGCTCGAGTGGGGTGCCAAGGGCATGGCCT
>CABSKV010000091.1 GCA_902478425.1 uncultured Coriobacteriia bacterium
CGGGCTCGGTCGGGATGACATCGGGGATATCGAGCTCGTCGGGCTGCAGGTGGCGAATACTGCCCCTACCGCCACGACGCTCCACGACCCTCGTCTTGTACTTGCGCAGCTGGCGGGCCACCTTGTCGCTTGCAAGGTCGATTGCCGCGTACATGTCCTCTGCGGACTCGGCGACGCGGATGACGGCACCCTTGGCGTTAACCGTGACCTCGCAAATGGCATTGAGCGAAATGGCCGGGTTCTTCTCCGTGCGCAGGACGACTTCGGCGTCCATGGCGGCGCTGTCGAACACCTCGAGCGCGCGGCCGATCTTCTCGTCGACATAATCCCTGATGGCGGGCGTAACGTTCATCTTACGTCCCGAAACTGTGATAGCCATGATGAAACCTCCTTGATCGTGGGCTGATACGTCTTATTCGTCGCCGGGCTGCTGACTCGCATCCTCCTCACCTGAGTCTTCCGGCGTGTCGGAATTCGATGCGTCCGGGTTTGCCTGGTCTTGCTGGTCGCCGGCGCCAAAGGCCTTTGTCGGCAACGTAGCCAGATCAGTCTGGCCCGCAAGCAGCGTGACTCCGTCAGCACCCAGCCACTTGGTGGCGATGACGCGCATGACGCCGTTCTCGTTGATGGTCTTGACGGCGGCATTGACAGCGCTGGAAAGCGCGGAGTTCTGCGTGAGTGTCACGGCGTAGATGGGCGTGACGCAATCGGCACCGAGAAAGCCCATGCGGATGACGTTCTCGTAGTTGCGCGCGAAATAGTCGCCGATGACGGCGTCGGTCACGAGGTACTTCTGCTCGCCATCGTTGAGCGCATCGAACGCATCCTGCATGGTGGGCATGGCAACGACCTTGTCGATGCCGAGGAGCTCCTGCACCTTGCTCGCGGCGGTGGTATCTGCCTGCACGAGCACCTTGGCGGTGCCGGCATTGGCCTGCGCGGCGACGTCTTCGATGGAAACGGGTTTGTTGGTGCTCAGGCAGAAGAGCGAGAGACCATCGGTAAGATAGGAATCGCTATAGGAGACGAGGTCGCCCGTGCCGGACTTGGTGAGCCCGAGCGCGACGTCGACCTGCTTGTTGCTGAGGGCAAAGCGGCCGCTCGACCCAACGTCGACGATCTGCATGCGCAGGCCGAGCTCCTGCGCGATGGCAGCGGCAACGTCGACATCGATGCCGACGGTCTGGTTATTCGAGTTGGTACCGCCGTACGGCGAGTTGCTCGCGTTGATGCCGACGGTGAGCACGCCTTCGGTGATGGTGGCCGAGGCATCGAGCTTGGGCGACAGGTTGCTCTCGACCTGGGTGTTGGTCTGAAGCTGACATGCTGACAAGCCCATCA
Organism: uncultured Coriobacteriia bacterium; assembly: GCA_902478425.1. Classification (GTDB taxonomy): domain Bacteria; phylum Actinomycetota; class Coriobacteriia; order Coriobacteriales; family QAMH01; genus QAMH01. The sequence goes on from CABSKV010000091.1 coordinate 1,342, forward strand.
CGGCAAACATGCAGGCAACGAGTGCCATGACGATTGCGGATATTCCCTTGTGTTTGATTTGCTTTGCGAACATCTTGCTCCGTTTGTCATGTGCCAGTGGAAGCGCTCCTCCCAACTGACCTGGTTTTTGACCCCACACTCGCATACAGAAACTTTTGCCTGATACTATCTCACTACTCATTTTCTCGCCCGGGACACCGTATGTGACCTTAACGGACGGTACGTCTTACCCCTAAGATGCGCCATGCTCGCGACCAGGAAACCTGGCCGTTTACGTGGATCCTTTCGACCGCATCTGCCTTGGACTAGAGCTGTTTTACCAGCTCGCAACCACAGACTTGGGAGGAGCAAGCCTAGTGTATCACGCAGCAGATAATCGCGCGTGCTAGATTCTCCGCAAAACAAAACAATGGTGTACCTTGGCGTTTCGCTCGAAATCCGCCGGTATGGTCTTGTCGGTGATGTCCACGACCTGCACGCCAGCGCGCTCGATCGTCTCGCGATCGAGCTTGAATCCACGCAGATTACACGAGAACACCGCAGCACCCCCACGGGTAAGCAGGCGGCTCACGCCGATGAGGAGCTCGGCATGGTCGCGCTGCACGTCCCATCCGCGCTGGCGCATCTTCGCTGAGTTCGAGAAGGTGGGCGGGTCGACGAAGATGAGGTCCCAGCGCATCTTCGTGTGGCGCGTCTGGGTGACCCATTCGACGCAATCGGCGCGGATGAACTCCTGATGCCCGTTCATGAGGCCATTGAGCTCCATGTTGCGCTCGCCCCATTGCAGGTAGGTGTTCGAGAGATCCACGCTCGTCGTGAACTTCGCCCCGCGCGCGGCAGCATGGACGCTTGCCGTGCAGGTGTAGGCGAATAGGTTGAGGAAACTCTTGCCCGCCGCGAGCTTGCCGACGAGCTCGCGCGTATCGCGATGATCGAGGAAGAGCCCCGTGTCGAGATAGCTCGCGAGGTCGACCTCGAACAGCAGGCCGCTTTCCTGCGTGATGAGGGAAGCCGGCGACTCTTGTCTTGCCCCGGCGACTTTTGTCTGGTGCGCGTATTGCGATCCGCCCTTGGCGCGCACGCGGCGCTTCACGAAAATGTCGTCTGCGGGCACGTCGAGCACGACGCTTACGATGTTGAGGGCGTCGGTCATGCGGCGAGCGGCCTTGCCGGCATCGATGTTCTTGGGCGGCGCGTACTCAGCAACGTGCACGAGGCGCCTGCCCGCGTCCTTTCCCGCCCCCTCGTAAATGTCGATGGCCATGTTGTAGTCGGGCAAGTCGGCATCGTAGACGCGGTAGGCGAAGATTTCGTTTTTGACAGCCCACTTGCGGCGCTGCTTGTAGACCTTGTTGAGGCGGTCGGCGAATTGCTGGGCGGCAACATCGTAGACGGCCAGATCGACGCCCCGCACGCTCACCTGCGCGCGCTGGCCGGCACCGGCGTGCAGATCGAAGAGCGCAATCTCGCATGGGGCAGAGCCGTTCATGCACGAAAAGCCCTCGCTGCGCTCCATGCCCAGATAGGCGTCCGCGTCCTGCCCGTCCACGAGCATCACGGCGCAATCGAGCTGCCTGCGGGCAAGGAGCTGGCGCGCAAGCCGCGCATAGCTCGCGGGCAGCGTCGCTGCGGGAATCTCCGTGCTGGCAAAGAGGCAGCTCGCGAACACGCCACGCGCATCGGCATGGCGGGCGAGGGTATCGTCCAGGGCCTCCTGGCTTGGCGCGAACTCGATGAGCGAGGCGACGGCGGCAGCCCTGGCGCGTGCTTGCGCGCAGGCTATCTCGCGCTCGCGCTCGTCCGTCGCGTATATCACGGCCTCGTGCGAACCCTCCTGGGCGCGCACGTCAGCCGCATCGAGCATATCGAGCCACAGCTTCTCGTCGTGGCCAGCCCATCCAGCGAATCCCCAGGTAGAGCGCATGATACCAGGTGCCCTATCACCTGCTATCAACGCAGCTTCGATGGCAAGCGTACCCGCGGCGCACGTGCTATCCACGAGCAGCTCGCCACGACGCGCGCGCTCGGGCCATCCCGCCGCGAGTAGCATGGCCGCCGCAAGCGTCTCGTGTATGGTAGGCGAGGTGCCGCGTGCGGCATCGCGGTAACCGCGGTCTTCGAGCGAGGTGCCCGAGAGGTCGATGTAGACGGTCGCGCGCTTGGCATGCAGGTTCACCTGTATGCGCAGGTCGGGGTGCTGCGCATCGACATCGGGACGCGTTCCGCGCAACTCGCGCAGGCGGTCGCAGACGGCGTCCTTCACGCGCAGCGCCGTGAAGCGCGTGTCACGCAGCTCGTCATTCGTCCCGCGTGCGCTCACGGCAATGGTCGCACTCGGGGCGATGTGCTCTTCCCAGGCGATATCATGCGCGCCCGCATAGAGGCTATCGGAATCCCGCGCCTCGATGCGCCCGACCACCAGCAGGACGCGACTCGCGACGCGCGACCACAGCAGCGCGGTGTACGCCTGCTCCACATCTCCCGTAAACGCAACGCCGCCGGTCAGAGGACGAACCTCGTCCATCCCCAGCTCGCGTAGCTCCTGGCCGAGAATCGTCTCGAGCCCCGTGCCGCATGTCGCAAAGAGCTCCATGACGATCTGCTCCGTTTAGTTTTTCGAGAAGAAGCCGTCGATGGGCGGCGGACTTCCGTGCGAACGACCGGAGGAACCCGGCGTCTCGTCCTCGTCGAAGTAGTCCGATGCGCCGAAGAACTCGTCGAGGCGCTCGCAGCGCTCGTTGAAGCCATCGGCCAGCGCCCAGTCCAGGCCGTAATCGGCGCAGGTCTGCTCATCTTCGTAGAGCAGCGCAAGTGCCTGGATGTTCATTTCCTCACCGCCGACGGCCTGCAGCAGCTCGTAGAGCTGATAGGCGGTCTCGGTCATGGGGATGGTCACCTCGAGCTCCTCTGCGGTATCGAGCGCCACGTCGAGCATGTCGAGGAAACTCGCGATGTTGATGCGTCCCGTGTAGTCGTGCCCGAGTACCTGTGGGATGTAGTCGACGAGGGCGCGCGAGCCACCCGAGGTCGATGCGAGCACGTTGAGCACGTTCTTCTCGGGAAAACCCGCGATGTGCGCGAGCGAGATCGCCTCGACGGCGCCCATGAGCGAACCTGCGAGCGCGATGATGCTCACCATCGCCGCGAACTGCCCGTCACCAGCCGTTTCCTGTGGCATGACGGTGGGTGCGAGGAAGGGGAACAACGGCGAGAGCGTGTCCTGCGTTTGCGGATCCCCGCCCACGAACACGATGGCGTTCTCGTGCTCGCCCACGCAGACGATGGGGGCGTCGAGCACCTCGATGTCGGAGACCGCGGCGACCGCCTGGATCTCGCGCGCGAGACGCGGGCTGGATATGCTCAAGTCGATGCAGAACGTGCCCGGGTCCATGAGCTCGAGCAGGCCCTCGTCACCGAGGTACAGGTTCTCGACATCCGTCGCGGTGCGCAGCGAGGTGATGACGACCTGGCTGCCGAGCAGCGCCTCCATGCGGTCATCGATGAAGGTCGCACCCACCTCGCGCAGGGCCGGAGCCTCGCGCGGGTCGTGGCTCGCGACGACGACATCGAACCCCGTGATCTTGAGCTTGGCAATCGCCTCGATGACGGCGGGCTGTGCCGCCCCGCCAAAGAACGCGATGCGCGTGTCAAGCGGACTGATCATCGATTACTCCCCACTGTTTATCTTGTTGGCGATGCGATCGGCGATGGAGATCTTCTCGCGGCGATCGTCGCCCCAGAACACGACGGCGACCATGCCCGGGCCAACGTGCGAACCGATGACGGGACCAATCTGGCTGCGGATGGCGGGGATGGCGCCATCGGGGCGATCGAGATGGTCTTCGACCCACTTGACATCGCCGTCGGCA
>CABSKV010000092.1 GCA_902478425.1 uncultured Coriobacteriia bacterium
CTCCATGACGGTGTAGGCGATCTCGCCACGACGCTCGCGAAATAAACGCGTCGTGGCGATGTTCACGTCGAAGGAGGCAAGCGTCGTCGCGATGAAGGCGAGCACGCCCTTGCGATCGTAATGCTTCACGACGAGGCTGTGATACTCCCCCGTCAACTCCACATCGACACCGTTGAGACGCGTGATGCGCGCCGTACCGCCGCCGATGGATTCGCCGCGCACGCAGGTGCTCACGCCCTCGACGTCGGTTACCTCGATGTCGACGGTATTGGGATGATCGCAAATCGTCGCCTCGTCGGGCACGAACTCGCAAGCGAGCCCCGCCGCGCGGGCGAGCTCGAAGGAGTCGCGAATGCGCTCGTCATCGGCGGAAAGCCCGAGCATGCCGGCCACGAGCGCACGGTCGGTGCCGTGGCCGTGGTAGGTGTGGGCGAAACTGCCGTACAGCGTGAAGGTGACGCGCGCGGGCTCGTGTGCGAGCAGGTGACGGCACATGAACGCGATGCGCAGGGCGCCAGCCGTATGCGAGCTCGACGGCCCGATCATCACCGGCCCGATGATGTCGCGAATCCCGAGCGTCTTCATACAGCCTCCGAAACCCCTATGCTCCGCACGCGCGTTTGTCAGAGTTGGCGAAGACGGCGACGATGACGAGCAGGACGACGGTTATGATGTTGCCGCCGAGAAAGCTCAGTATGGCGCCGGCAATCGCCCATCCCATGACAAACCCGAGCTTGGCAGGGTTGGCCGCGTGCATCGTGCCGAAGATACCGGCGATGAGCCCCACGATGCAGCACACAAGCACCCAGATTCCCAGACCGCCGCCGATCAGCATCATGAGCATGCTGACGAAGAAGGCCTCATCCGGGTCGAGAGCCGTGCCGCCGCCCGTAATCGAGCCGTCAACGTTGTACTCGAAGTGGTAGGCAACGCCATTGTCGAGCATCACGGCACCCAGGACACCCGAAAACACCATGACGAGTATGGCACCGAGTATGCCAAGGGCCGAAAGGACGATGGTCGCGATGCTCAGACCCTTGATTGCGCCCGCATGTGCGTTCTTCATATCATGCTCCCTTAATAATTAGACACAATAACCAACATAATGAGACAAACGCTCAGTCTCGTTGTCTCATCACACGTTGAACTTGAAGTGCATGACGTCGCCGTCCTGCACTATATACTCCTTGCCCTCCTGGCGAAGCTTGCCGGCGGCACGGCACCCGGCCTCTCCCCCAAGCTCGACGTAATCGTCGTAACTGCAGGTCTCGGCCTTGATGAAGCCCCGCTCGAAGTCCGTGTGGATGACGCCAGCCGCTTGCGGTGCCTTCGCGCCGATGGGGATGGTCCATGCCTTGACCTCCATCTCGCCGGCCGTGAAGAAGGATTGAAGCCCGAGCAAGCGGTACGCCTCCTTGGCCAGACGCGAAAGACCCGGCTCCTCGAGCCCCATGTCGGCGAGGAACTCGGCCTTGTCGCCCGCTTCGAGCTCGGCGAGCTCGGCCTCGACCTGCGCGCATATCGGCAGCGGCGTGACTCCGTCAATCGGATCGAGCGTCGCATCGACCATATCTTCGTCAACATTGGCCAAGTACATAACCGGTTTCATGGTCAAAAGGTGCAAATCGCGGAGGAGATCTTTTTCCTCGTCAGTCATGTCCAAGAGACGCGCGGGATTGCCTTCGTTGAGCCACTCCTCCATGCGCTTGGCCATCTCGTACTTGGGCATGTTCGCCTTGTCGCGCTTGGCGTCTTTCTCGAGCCTGCCAAGGGCCTTCTCGAGCGTCGCCAAATCGGCTAAGACCAGCTCAGTGCGTATGGTGTCGACATCGGATGCAGGGTCATGGCTGCTCTCGTGGCGGATGACGTCGGGGTCACTGAAGTAACGCACGACTTCGCAAATCGCGTCAGTTTCGCGGATATTGGCCAAGAATTGATTGCCCAATCCCTCGCCTTCGCTCGCACCTTTGACGAGTCCTGCGATATCGACGAACTCGACCGTAGCCGGAACGATGCGTCCGGGATGCGCGATCTCGGCCAGTTTGTCGAGACGCTCGTCAGGCACCGGGACGATGCCGACGTTCGGATCGATGGTGGCGAACGGATAATTGGCGGCCAGGCCCGTCTGATCGGTCAAGGCCGTGAATAACGTCGACTTTCCCACGTTCGGGAGGCCGACAATGCCAATGGAGAGGGACATGCTGCTCTAACGCTCCTTTTCTGGTTCTTCGTCAGTTTCTTCGTTCGTGTCCAAGATGAGAATATCCACGTCACCTGCTTGGGGCTCTTCCTGGACAGCGTTGACCGGCATAAAGATCTCCGTCAGGCTTGTCCCAGAGCCACCTTGCGGGGGTATGGGATACGCTTCGTCATCATTTGCATCTTCTGCCTGACCTGCGACAACGTCATCTTGGTCAAGCTGGGTAGTTTCGTATTCTCCCGTGGCGTTCTGCCCGCCCGTGTTATACCGCACGAGGTCTTCGCCCTGGAAGGCATCGACGATGTCGGCCAGGCTCACCGCATAGGACTCGTGCCGCGCATGCTCCTGCTCACGTGTCCAGGCTGCGGGCGGCACCGGCAGCATCTCGGACATATCCTCGATGATGGGAGCCTCGGTGATGGCCTCGAGCTTGGCCTGTGCGGCGTTCTCGTCACCGCCCCTGACGAGCACCTCCTCGCTCCCCTGCGCGAAGACCTGCTTTTGCTGGCCGGTGATGTTGATGCAGATGGCGCCGATGATGAACGGAATCCAGAAGATGAGGCCGCGATACGCGAGCGCGATGGCAGCCGCCTGCGCGGGCGTGGCACCGTACGCGCTCAGCACGAGCGCGAGCAGGATCTCGACCGCGCCGATGGTCTGCAGGATGAAGGTCGCGATGATGAAGCCCGCCACGTAGGAGGCCATGAGGAACGGGATGTACGTGTACCCGAAGGCAAAGCCCACGAAGATGAAGCACATGCAATCGCACGCGTGCAGCAGCACCATGCGGCAGAACATGACGATGAGCGCACGGGGCTTGTCGACGGCGATGGTCGCCGCCTCGTGGAATGACGCCGCGATGCGGGCGGCCCAGGGCTCGGCGGGCTTGCGCTTGAAGACGACGAGCGCGCGGTTGACCAGGTTCTCGATCCAGGCGAAGAGCCGCTGCTCGGTCTCGACATGGCTGTATCCCAGCCACATCACGAATCCGAACGTGAAGATCATAAGTAGGACAGCAAGGCCTCCGAGGGCAAGATACCAAACCATCTGCCCCGTGAAGATGAGGATGGCGAAACCGACGAGCATGACGACGGCGAAGCCCCCGAAGTAGCCGATCTTCTCGAGAAAGACGACGGTCACCGACTTGCCCATGTCGAGCCCCTGTTTGTGCGACCAGGCGGCGATGAGCACCGAGCCGGCCGTTCCGGCGGTGGGCGCGCAGTCATTCGCAAAGGTCACGGAGAAGACGAGCGGCACGATGTGCAGGTACTTCACTTCCTCGTCCACGCAGCGAAACACCGCTTTGTACGCGTAGGCGTGGCTGAAGTAACGCCCGAACAGGCAGCATGCGGCCAGGACGAAGGGCACGACGGAGACGTCCTTGATGACGTCGACGAAGGAGCCGAGGTCGTCGCGCTTGATGAAGACGATGACGCCCACGATGATGAGGACCACGATGGGCAGGATGATATTCCAGCGCTTGGCCAATTACTTCACCTGCGAATACCCGGACTCGTCAAGCGTCGTGTAGAACTCGACACCATCGCCCGCGAGCGAGGCCGAGTAGCCGTTGAGTGCCTCGATTGCCGATGTCGCGGCGCTGCCCGTAAGCGGCGTGGGCTGGTAGTCGTTCACGCTCGACGAGCTGCTGACCAGGCACGGCACCATGCGCATCTGCGTGCGCATCGCCTCGCCCGGCGCGAGCTGGCCGTTCTTGATCGGGAAGGTCTGCTGGTAGATCATCGTACGGTAATCCATCGGGTTGGTGTTGCCACCGAAGCAGAAGTTGCCCAGGCTGTAGCAGATGTAGCGTTGCTTGTAGTACTCGACGCCCTGCAGCACGTGCGGATGCGAGCCCAGCACCAGGTCGCAACCGGCGTCGATGGCCTGGTGCGCGAGCGAGACCTGCGTCTCCGTGACCCCGTACTCGCCCTCGACGCCCCAGTGGAAGGTGCCGACGATGATCGCGCAGCCCTCCTTCTGCAAACGCTCGATGTCCTGGATCATGAGGCTCGTGGCCTTGTCGACGCCGTCGAGTTCGTTGACGCCGAACAGGCCGATCTTGACGCCATCGACCTCGTAGGTGTTCGTGCGGTCGTAACCGAAGCTCGTGATGCCAGCGTCCTTGAGCGCGACCTTGGTGTCTTCGTATCCCGAAGTACTATAGTCAAACGAGTGGTTATTGGCCAGGTTAACAGCTTCGACACTCCCCTGCACGAAGACGTTGGCGTACTCGACGGGGGCCTTGAAGTTGAACTCCTTCTCCTGGATGTCATTGCTCTCGGTGAAGGTACCCTCGCAGTTGGCGATGGTGAGGTTGTCCGCCGAGGTGAACGGCAGCACGTTGGCGAAGAAGTACGCCGGCCCGTTGGAGTTGTAGAACGCGTTGAAGCTCGTCGCATCCGGGAAGTCCGGGTCCTTGCCGAAAGTGCAATCGCCCACCGCCGAGATGGTGATCTGCGTGTCCAGCCCCTCCTGGACCGTGCCGTTAAGCCCGTTGAGCCCCGCCTTCTGGCGCGCGACGTCGATGTTCTGGCTCACGACGGACAACACGCCGGAACTGGTCTGCTCGGCCTCCTTGGCCTTGAGGAAGGGCAGGCCCCCACAGGCGAACTGCCAGACGCAGGCGATGAAGATGACGATGAGGGCGACGATGAGGGCGATGCGCGGCCAGCGACGCGGGGCCTTGCCGAAGACGCGCACTTGCGAGCCCATGCGGCGCCGGCCGTTGCTGCCGAAAACGCCACGTTTGTCGCCGCCGTAGAGGATGCGCCCCTTGTGAGGGCCACCGCCTACGTATGTCTCCCTGCGTCGTGCCACTCGATTGCTCCCAGAACTCGTAAAAGTCCCTGTATTCTACCATTACGCGCGCGCGTTTTTATACCCTTACCACCAACCGGCATAATCAGCCCCGAGTGTCCGCACGCTCGTCAGGCTTGCCAGTCGATTGCACCCGAAGCTCGAAAACGCTCGGCCGCGTGCGGCGACGCGAAGCTAGT
>CABSKV010000093.1 GCA_902478425.1 uncultured Coriobacteriia bacterium
GTCGTGCACGGGCGGCATGATCGCAGCGGCCCTCACGGCCATATCCGGTTCATCGGAGAGCTTCGTGGGCGGCGTCGTGAGCTATTGGGTCGACGTGAAGGAATCCATGCTCGACGTCGATGCGCACATCATCGACGAGCATGGCGTCGTGAGCACGCAAACGGCCGAGGCGATGGCATGTGGTGCGCGGCGTGCGCTTGGCTGTGACTATGCGATTGCGACGACGGGCATCGCCGGACCCACGGGGGCCGAGCCCGGAAAGCCCGTCGGCACGGTGTGCTATGGCGTGGCAAGCCCCGATGGCGTGAGCAGCTTCACGTGCTGCGCGGGCGAGACGCGCGACGAGGTGCGTGCACGCGCCGTCAGCATGGCGCTCGAAGCGCTGCTCGAGGCGCTCTCATAGCCACGCATACGCCCGCCTGTTCGATTTCGTTCGTATTTTGCTCCGAAGCCATTCCGGGATCACTCCTGATTTGCCCAGATTGTCGGGGTAGAAGTCCCGGTCAAGCTTGTTCTAGACTCGTCAAGTGTCGAATCGAGACGTTCGGTTGACATCGTACATATGTTCGATTACCATATGCGCCAAAGTGGTGCACATGCAGACGAGGAACGGAGCTCAATCATGGCTCGCACAGCAGGCAAGGCAAAGATTCCCACCGACGCTTCCAAGGAAGAAGCGCTCAAGATCACCAAAGAGCAAATCAAGAAGAAGTACGGCGACGGCTCCATCATGCGCCTGGGCGATGAGGATTCTGCACTCGACGTCGAGGTCATTCCCACGGGCGCGCTCGCACTCGACGCCGCCCTCGGCATCGGCGGCGTGCCCCGCGGCCGCATCGTCGAGATATACGGCCCCGAGTCAAGCGGCAAGACGACCCTGTCGCTGCAAATCGTCGCAGAGGCGCAGGCGCTCGGCGGCGTCGCGGCCTTCATCGACGCAGAGCACGCACTTGATCCCGTCTACGCCGCCAAGATCGGCGTCGACATCGACGAGCTTCTTATCTCCCAGCCCGATACAGGCGAGCAAGCACTCGAGATCTGCGACATGCTCGTGCGCTCCAATGCCGTATCCTGCATCGTCATCGACTCCGTCGCCGCGCTCGTCCCCCGCGCAGAGATCGAGGGAGAGATCGGCGACGCCAGCGTCGGCCTGCAGGCGCGCCTCATGAGCCAGGCACTGCGCAAGCTCGCCGGTTCGCTTTCAAAGTCCAACACATGCTGCATCTTCATCAACCAGCTGCGCGAGAAGATCGGCGTCATGTTCGGCAGCCCGGAGACCACGACGGGCGGCCGTGCCCTCAAGTTCTTCTCCTCCGTGCGCCTCGACATCAGGCGCATCGAGACCATCAAGATCGATGGCGGCGCCGTGGGCAACCGCGTGCGCGTCAAGGTCGTCAAGAACAAGTGCTCCGCCCCGTTCAGGCAAGCGGAGTTCGACATCATGTACGGCACGGGCATCTCGCGCGAGGGCAACATCCTCGACATGGCCGTCGACGAGAAAATAGTCACGAAGTCTGGTTCTTGGTACACCTATGAAGACGAGCGACTTGGCCAGGGTCGCGAGGCCGCCAAGAACGCCCTGGTCGAGAGCCCCGAGCTGCGTCGAGAGATCGAGAACAAGGTACGCGCCGCAATCGGCTTGCCCGTCGAGTATGACGACGATGACGCCTTCACGTTCGCCGATGTGCCCGCCGGCAGCTTCAACGGCTCGGAGAATCTCTCGGATTCCGTGGCGACCGAAGGCTCGGCTGCCGAGTAGCGCCTTTCGCGATGGTTTCGTCCGAGAGACATAGCGAGGCGATGGAGAAGATCAACGTGCTCGTTGGCGTGCGCGAGCGTACGGCCAAGGAGGTGCGCGAGCGTCTCGCGAAGTGCGGGTTCACTTCCGAAGAGGCCGAGGATGCCGTCGAGACCGCGCTGCGCGTCAATCTCATCAACGAGGAGCGCTATGCCCGCGCTTTCATTCGCGGCAAGACGCATTCGGGGTGGGGAAGGGTCAAGATCACCGCGCGCCTTGCTGCAAACGGCGTCGACGAGGAGACCATCGCCTCGTGTGCCGACGAGTTCAGCTCGACGCAAGACGAATACGAGGTCGCGATGGCCGAGCTCTCCAAGCGCGCGGCAAACTCCAAGAATCCCTATGCGACGTACATGCGCCGCCTTGTCGGCAGGGGCTTCTCATACGAGCTTTCCACGCGCGTCGTGCGCGATTTCCTCGCCATGCAATCATGAGCGGCGTATCGCTCGTATCCGTACGCCTCCGTCATCGTCTCGGTACGGATATTGCACGAAGATGAAGCACGTTACGCCTGTCTCATGTGCTAGGATAGAGAGTGGCATTCATTTATCCCTCGCATGTATGCGAGTTGTATATGCGGGTTGCATAGTCTATATCGCGTTTCCCCGGCCCAGACCGGGTCATTCGTACATAGCTTGCGATGAATGCCGGATGCGTCCGGCTTCTTTTTTGCCGGTGCATTCTAAACATGCTTACATGATATAGGAAAGGTACCAGCAAAAATGGAAATCGCCATCTACGTCGTCGTCGCGATCGTCTGCCTCGCCGTAGGTTTCGTGGTATCCCGCGTCGTTTCGGGCAATAGCGCCAAGAACGCCTCCGCAGAGGCCGAGCGCAAGCTCGCCGATGCCGAGAAGACCGCCGAGAACATTCGACGCGAGGCCTCCATCGAAGCCAAGGACGAGGCACTCAGGATCAAGCAACAGGCCGAGGAGGAGGCTCGCAGGCAAAACGAGGAAGTCCGCCAGCAGACCAAGGACATGCAGGCCCGTGCCGACCGCCTCGAACAGCGCGAGAACTCGCTCGACAAGCGCAGCTCCGGTCTCGACAAGCGCGAGCAGCAGCTCAACAGCCTCCAGTCACGTACCGAGAGCCTGAACAAGAAGCTCGAGACCAAGCTTGGCGAGGCCGAGCGCCGTCTGCTCGATGTCGCCTCCCTCACCAAGGACGAGGCACGTGACATCGTTCTCGAGGAAATTCGCGACGATTGCACGGCCGAGGCAGCCGGCATCATCCGCGACATCGAGGCGCGCACCAAAGCCGAGGCCAACCGCAAATCGCGCGAGATCCTCTCCGTCGCCATCCAGCGCATGGCCGCCGATTACACGGCCGAGCGCACCGTCACCTCCGTGCAGATTCCCTCCGATGACATCAAGGGCCGCATCATCGGTCGCGAGGGTCGCAACATCCGCTCCTTCGAGCAGATCACCGGCGTCAACCTCATCATCGACGATACGCCCGAGACCGTCACGCTCTCCTGCTTCGATCCGGTGCGTCGCGAGACCGCTCGTATTACGCTCGAGAACCTCATCGCCGATGGGCGCATCCATCCGGCTCGCGTCGAGGAGATGTTCGAGAAGGCGACGCGCTACGTCGACCAGCAGGTGCAGGAAGCCGGAGAGCAGGCCACCTTCGACATGGGCATCCACGACCTGCACCCCGACATCGTCAAGACGCTCGGCCGCCTCAAGTACCGCACCTCGTACGGCCAAAACGTCCTGCAGCATTCGCTCGAGGTGGCGACGCTTTCCGGTGCCATCGCAAGCGAGCTCGGGCTTGACCCCATCACCGCCAAGCGCGCGGGCCTGCTCCATGACCTCGGCAAGGCCGTCGACCACGAGGTCGAGGGGTCGCATGCCGTCATCGGTGCCGACCTGGCCCGTCGCTACGGCGAGAACCCCGCCATCGTGCATGCCATCGAGGCACATCACGCCGATGTCGAGCCCTCCACCGTGCTTGCCGTCATCATCCAGGCAGCCGATGCCGTAAGCGCCGCTCGTCCCGGTGCGCGTCGCGAGAGCTACGAGAACTACATCAAGCGTCTCGAGAAGCTCGAGGAGATCGCCAATTCGCACGAGGGCGTCGAGCGCACGTACGCCATGCAGGCCGGCCGCGAGGTTCGCGTCATGGTGCAGCCAGATGCCATCGACGATGCCAAGTCGACCGTGCTCGCGCATGACATCGCCAAGCAGATCGAGGACGAGATGCAGTATCCCGGTCAGATCCACGTCGTCGTCATTCGCGAGTCCCGTTCCGAGGCACTTGCCAAATAGCGTACGCGCATAATCGTGATTCGGATGGACCATGAGGCGCGTGTTTCATGGTCCATCATGTATGTGGAGGGCACATGTCGCAAGACGACCTGATCGACTTCGTCGCATCCGTTTCAGGCGATAATCACCTCGCCATCGAGGAAAAGCTCGGCGACGGCTTCGTGCGTCTCAAGACAGCCGAAGCGGAGCGTCGTCAGGCAAAGCACGACATTCGCTGCGTCGAGGACATCGTCATCGAGATGCTCAGAAACGCCCGCGATGCACATGCGAACAACATCTATCTGGCCACGAGCCGTGAGGGAAGCATCAAGAGCCTCGTCTTCATCGACGATGGAGACGGTGTTCCTCCCGAGATGCACGAGCGCATCTTCGAGCCACGCGTCACCTCCAAGCTCGAGACCATGGTCATGGACAAGTGGGGCGTTCACGGTCGCGGCATGGCGTTGTACTCGATCAAGGCGAATACCGATGACGTGCGCGTTCTCTCGTCGGCGCCACAGCTCGGGGCTTCGCTCGGGGTCCGCGTCGATCTCGACGTCCTTCCCGAGAAGACCGACCAGTCCTCGATGTCCGTCATCGGCCGTGACGATGAGGGCAATCTCGTCGTCACGTCAGGTCCGCATAACCTCAATCGCACGGTTGCCGAGTTCGCCCTCGACATGAAAGACGCGGTCAACGTCTTCGTCGGCTCTCCTGCCGAGATTGCCGCCACGCTCGTCGAGCGCGGAGGCCGGCAGCTCACGAGCACTCAGTTGCTTTTCTGCGATGACATCTCGACGCTGCCCGTGATCCTGCGACCTGCCGCTGCCGGTGATGCGGCCGAGCTGGTTGCCGTATGCGGAGAGCTTGGCCTCGAGATGTCCGAGCGTACCGCGCATCGCATCCTCGCGGGGCAAATCGAGACGATCACGCCGTTACTTGATACCCTCATGGGGCAAGAGCGCGGCACGCGGGCCCATGAGCACGAGATCGACCTGTATCGGGATAGGCGCGGCCTCAAGCTTTCCGACGATGACCGTGCGGCGTTTTC
>CABSKV010000094.1 GCA_902478425.1 uncultured Coriobacteriia bacterium
GGCTGAACGCCGTGACACGCCGGTAGATGGCGCTCCTCAGGTTGCGCCCGAAGCCCATGGCTGCACATGCCGCGCAAAGCCCCGCCGCGACATCGGCAACGACGCAGCCGAGCGCCCAGAGCAGCATGATGCCACCGGTCGAGAAGATGTAGGGAATATCGCCATTCACGACGCCGATATCGATGACCTCGCTCATGAGGTTGGGAATCATGAGATCGCAGCCCACGCGAATGGCGGTAAGGACGAACGCCCCTACGAAGAGGGGCGTGAAGCGCATGAAGTATTTCCTGACGAGACCGAGCATGAGCGGCCGGGCTAGCTCCTATACCCGTTGGGGTTGGCCTGCTGCCAGCGCCACGAATCCTCGCACATCTCCGCGATGCCGTATTGCGCCTTCCAACCGAGCTCGTCGGCCGCCTTGCTGCAATCAGCGTAGCAAGCTGCTATATCGCCCGCACGGCGCGGTTTGATGACGTACGGAACCGTGACGCCCGTGGCCTCCTCGAACGCGTGCACGAGCTCGAGCACGCTCGTGCCGTTGCCCGTGCCGAGGTTGTAGATGTGCAGGCCACCAGCGGGGCTAATCGCCTTGAGCGCGGCGACATGCCCGCTCGCGAGGTCCATCACGTGGATGTAATCGCGCACGCCGGTGCCATCGGGCGTGTCGTAGTCATCGCCGAAGACGCCGAGCTCGGCGAGCTTTCCAACCGCGACCTGCGTGATATACGGCATGAGGTTGTTGGGGATGCCGGCAGGATCCTCGCCCATGGTGCCTGACGGATGCGCGCCGATGGGGTTGAAGTAACGCAGCAGCACGACGTTCATGTCCGGAATGGCATGCTGCACGTCGGTGAGGATGTCCTCGATGATGGACTTAGTGCGCCCGTAGGGGTTGGTGACCTCGCCCTTGGGCATGTCCTCGGTCAAGGGCAGGCTCTCGGGTGTGCCATATACCGTGGCCGAGCTCGAGAAGATGATGTTCTTGCACCCAGCATCGCGCATGGCCTCGAGCAGCTTGACCGTACCGCCCACGTTGTTGTCGTAGTACTCGATGGGCTTCTCGACAGACTCGCCCACTGCCTTGAGGCCGGCGAAGTGAATCACGCAATCGATGTCGTTTTGGGAAAAGACCTCGCGCAGATTGTCCGCATCTCGAATGTCTCCTTCGATGAAGGGCACGTCAACACCCGTAATCGCCTTGATGCGCTCGAAGACGATTGGCGAGGAATTGCAGAGATTGTCATACGCAATAGGCTCGTGACCGGCTTGCAGAAGCTCGATGATCGTGTGGCTTCCGATGAAGCCCACTCCGCCCGTGACCAGAATCTTCATTGCTCTCCTCAATACGCTGACAGCCGAGACATGCGTCTATGATAGTACAGGAACACGAGGTGCAAACGGGTATTTGAGCATCTGGGCGCGAAGCCGTTACTTGCGCAAGCCCACGACGTAGAACAGCAACATGAGCAGCGAGCTTGCGCCCATCACGATGGCAAGGCCGCCCACGTAACTCGTCCATGGCAAGGTCATGACGACGGTACCCACGGCGCCGAGCACCGTGTACATGAAGTTCGCGATCGCGCTTGCCGAGCCGACTTGCTCGGGCGGCTGGTCGAGCAAGATCACGAACGCGTGCGGGCGGATGATGCCCTCCATGAGGGCGTACGGTGCGAAGGTGAGGAAGAGCGCGAGCGGCCCCATCGGCCCGAAGAACCAGGTGAGCACGCCGCCTGCCAACCCGAGCACGATGCAAGCCAGCGTGAGCGGCTTGGGGCGCATCGCCTTCGATACGCGCAGGTAGACGAAGGGCGCGATGACGCTGATGCCGCAGGTGCCGGCGTACACGAGGTTGTAGACGAAGTAGCCAGCGCCGAAGTCATCGAGCAGGATATACGAGGCCACGGCGATATAGCCCATGTAGGGCAGACCAGCTAGCGCGACGATGAGAGCCATGGATAGAAAGGCGCGGCGCGACAACAGCGCGCGCCCGCGCGAGAGCATGTCGCGCACTGCGGGCATGACCCCCGAGGCGAGGCGCTGGCTCGGTTGCAGGGTCTCGGTGACGAGCGATGCAAGGACCAGGTCGACGGCCCCCATGACGGCAAGCGCCACGAAGATCTCGCGCCAGCCACCAATGCTCAGGAACAAGGTGCCGAGAAACGGCGCGAGCACCGGCCCGATGATGACGAGCGATTGCAGAAGCGACATCGCGAACTTGAGGTCCTTGTCGGTGTAAGCATCCTTGATGAGCGCCGTCACGTTGGTCTCGACCAAACCAAAGCCGATGGCTTGGCCGATGCGGAAGGCCGTGAGCATGAGCACGGAGCTTGAAAGCGCACAGCCGACCGAGGAAGCGGCGAATATCGCACAGCTCGCCACGAGGATGGGCTTGCGCCCGAACTTGTCGGAAAGCGGGCCGGCGACGAGAATCGCGAACGCCGAAACGAACATGAACATGAACATCGTGAGGTTGAGAAACGATGCCGTCGTGTCGAACTCGTGGAGCAGACCGGGCAGCGCCGGCACGTACATGTCAATCGCAAGGATGAGCGTCGTGTTGATAATGAGGATGCACGCGAGGAAAGAGCGCGGACCGAGTCGTTTCTGTGGCGATGCGAGTTGCATGCGCTATAGGATAGCGAAAACGCGACAGCATGTCAGGGGCGCCGTATCACGAAACACGCGCCGTTAGACGTCAACGCCGAGGGCAGCGAGGCCGCCTTGAATGAAGCAATCGAGCGCTTCCTGATATTGCCTCCACTCGGCATCATCTGCGACGGTCGAGGTCGCGACGGAATAGCACCCGCTCATCTGAAAGAGGCAGATGGCATGCGCGAGATGGTCGGGCACGCCCGCCTTTCGCAGCTTCTCCTTCACCGTGTCGAGACCCTTGGGCGCGAAAATGCGCATGCTCGTGGGAAGGAAGCGCTCGTCGGCAACGACGCCCGAGTAGATCCCCGCATCACGCAAGCGCTCGCAAAACGGGTGCACGGGCCTGTTTGCCCGGCAGCTTACGCAGGCGAAGTGCTCATCGATGGTCTGCGTCTGGCCATAGAAGTGCTCGACCGTACGCTCGTACGCCTCGCCCACATTGCTGAAGTGCGCGTATAGCGTCCCTCGGCTCACGCCCGCCTCACGCGCAAGCTCGCTCATCGTGATGGACTGCAGCGGCTTTCGTGCGAGCAGGCGCGCGAGCGCATCGCATATGGCATGCTCGGACTGAACATAGCGCGGATCATTCTGGTTCGACATGCGCATCACTTTTACCCAACTATTGAACAACTTGTTCGATATTGTACTTCAAGCCGCCCTGCGAAGGGATGAAAATAGAGTCATATAACCCGCAATCGCAGCGAGGGGGTCAACCGTATGGACATCACTCAGCAATCGCTCCTCGACATACTCGGCGAGAAGGACGTTCGCTTCGTAATCCCCGTCTACCAGAGGGCCTATTCATGGACGCAGCGACAGTGCCAGGAGCTCTGGCGCGACATACTGCGAGCCGCAAAAGTCGAAGGACGACATTTTGTCGGAACCGTCCTCTACACGCCAGAGAATGACGATGCCCAGGGGCGCAGGCGTATCGCCATCATCGACGGGCAGCAGCGCCTCACCACGCTCACGATCCTCATCTGCGCGCTCGCGGGATACCTCGAGAGGCACGAGGGCGCTTTACCGGGACAGACACCCGCCTCGCTTGCCCAGAACTACCTGATCGTCCAGGATGATGCGCCTGCATGCAAACTCGTCCTTTCCCCCCGAGATGACGACACGCTGCAGGCAGTCGTCCTGGGCGCCCCCATGCCCGCCAAACCATCTGCACGCATCATGGAAAACCTTGCGTTCTTCCGCGAGCAGATGGGCACGGACGACTTTGACGTCCAGACATTCTGGCGTGGTCTGAAGGGACTCTTCGCCATCACCGCGCAAGTCGACGATCCTGACCAGGCACAAAGCATCTTCGAAGGCCTCAACTCCAAGGGCTATCCGCTCACCATTGCCGACCTCGTGCGCAATTATCTGCTGCTGACCGAATCGCATGACGAGCAGACGCGCTTGTACGATGAGTACTGGCGGCCGATGGAAGAGCTCTTCGTTCCCGATCCGGGCTCGCTGCGCCTCGACAACGCCATCAAGGGATGGCTGTCCGTGCGCTTCCCACGCACGCGCATGAAAAGCGCCGAAAGCGTGTATAGCGGCTTCAAGCAGTACATCGAAGACGAATACGACGGCACGAAGGAAGACCTTCTACACGAGTTGCGTGGATTCAGCCTCGTCTGGGCCGAGAACTACCGCTATCACGCGGTCAAGAAGTTCAAGTCCTCGTACGACTGGGCACGCAACGGAGCACCGACGCTCACGTCAAACTACCCGCTCAAGCCCGCGAGCAACCCGGAGTACGCCGAGCGCGTGCGCAAGGAGCTCAAGTCCGTTGACGCGAACATGTAGGGGGAGGGAGCCATCATGATAGCAAGCGAGCAAAACCTTCTCGAGTTCCTGGGAGCCCAAGACACGCAACTTGTCATACCCGTCTACCAGCGCGTCTACTCGTGGACCGAGCGTCAATGCGAGGAGCTGTGGGCCGATCTTCAACGTTGCGTCGCTGTGGACAAGGCGCATTTCATGGGAGCGCTCCTCTATACCGAGGAAGGGGCATCCGATAGCTCGATGCGTCGTCTCGACCTCATCGACGGGCAGCAGCGCATGGCAACGATCACGCTGCTCTTGCTCGCGCTACGCAACACCCTGCGCAAAGGCGAGATGACAATCGATGGTACGAGTGCCGATGATATAGACGCGCGCTTCCTTCACGTGCGCGATGCGAAGGGCGTGCAGCTCAAGTTACTGCTCTCGCGTAGCGATCGCGAAACGCTTGCGGCCCTCATCGATGGAAGCAAACTTCCGGAAGAAGACGAACTCTCCACGTACCTGACCGATAACCTGGCTTTCTTCGAAAAGCGCATGATACAGCAGCAAGCCGTATCGCAGGTCTGGACGGGGCTCCAGAAGCTCTACGTGATTGCCGCGCAGCTCGAAGCCGGCGATCAGCCCCAGCTCGTGTTCGAGAGCCTCAACTCCAAGGGTATGCCGCTACGC
>CABSKV010000095.1 GCA_902478425.1 uncultured Coriobacteriia bacterium
CAAGAAGCTCTTCCGTCCCGAGTTGCTCAACCGTATCGACGAGACGATCGTGTTCCAGTCGCTCACGAGCGAGGACATCGAGAAGATCATCGACCTCATGATCGACGACCTGCGTCAGCGCCTGATCGTCCAGGGCATGAGCATCGAGCTCACCGAGGCGGCGAAGAAGCACGTTGCCGAGAAGGGTACGGACACCGCCTTCGGCGCGCGTCCGTTGCGCCGCGCCATCCAGCGTCTTATCGAGGATCCGCTTTCCGAGGAAGTGCTCGAGGGCAAGTGGAGCGAGGGCTCCATCATCCTCGTTGATCACGTAGGCGACGAGCTCGTGTTCGCGCCAGGCGAGGGCGAGGTTCCCAAGCTTAAGGAGCGCAAGACGCTCGCGCTCGAGAGCGCGGGGCCGGGGAGCTCGCTTCCACCCGCGAGTAACGAGGCGGGAGCCGCCGAGTAAACACGACAATGGGGCACCTGCTCGAAGCAGGCGCCCCATTCTTCTTTTATAGCGTGTTATGATTGACCCACGATTCGTAATAGGGGGAGAGGGCTTTCATGGGTGCCATTCAGAGCATGGACGACGTCATGGAGATGGTCGCCCCTGGCACTGACCTGCGCATTGCGCTCGACATGATACTCTCGGCCGACAACGGCGCCCTCATCTGCATTGGCGATCTCGAGTCCGTTCTCGCACTCAGCGACGGTGGCTTCGAGATCGACGTCGCCTTCACTCCCAACCGCCTCTTCGAGCTCTCGAAGATGGACGGCGCGATTCTCCTCGATGCGCACGCGCGCCGTATCGTCCGCGCCAACGTCCATCTATCGCCCACGATGGAATACGAGACCAAGGAAACGGGCATGCGCCATCGCACCGCCATGCGCATGTGCGCGCAAACCGATACCGTGGCGATTACCGTCTCCCAGCGACGCAACGTCATCGACCTCTACTTTGGCGGCGAGAGCAAGACGCTTGGCCGTCCCCTCAAGTCGTTCTCGCAGCTCGACAGCATGATTCTGGCGCTGCAAAACGCGCGCGAGTCCATCGATCACGAAATCAACCGGCTCATCGCGCTGCAGAACGCCGAATCGACGGACGTGTAGCACTGGGCAAGGCAGGGAGGTTCCGTGACTGAAGACGCAAAGGACCTGGTCGAGGTGGGCATCGACCCGATTTCCGTTTCGGCGGCCCTCACTCCGGCCGAGGTGGACATGTACGTCCATCAGATCAACACGCTCGAGAACGCGAGCAGCCTGCTCACCGGCCATGTTTCCAAGAGCCCCTCGACAGCGGCAATCATCGTCGCCGGTGGCGAGGGCGAGCGCTTCCGCAACCCCGGCGGCAAGCAGCTGTTCGAGGTGCTCGGCAAGCCGGTGCTCACCTGGTCGGCCGAGGCGTTCGACGCCGTGCCCGACGTGGGCGTCATCGTCATCGTCTGCCCCGAGGAGCGCCAGGCCGAGTACTGCCGCAAGGCCATCGACCCGTACCCGTTCGTGACGCCCATCGAGTTCGCGTCTTCCGGCGAAGAGCGTCAGGAGTCGGCCATGAACGGCTTCGAGTCGCTTACGAAGGACTACGAGATCATCGCCGTGCATGACGGCGCTCGCCCGCTCATCACACCCGAGATCATCTCTCACGCCATCAACCACCTCAAGGGCAACCTCGATATCGACGGCATCGTGGTGGGCCATCCGTCGGTCGACACGCTCAAGATCGTGAAGGACCGCTTGATTTCAGCCACGCCCGACCGCAGCATGTTCTGGGTGGCGCAGACACCGCAGCTCTTCCGCGCGGACATCTTCAGGCGTGCCTACCAGGCGGCGATGTTCGATGGCTTTTTGGGCACGGACGACTCGTCGCTTGTCGAGCGCATTGGCGGGCGTGTCGCCATGTTCAACGGCCCGCGCGACAACATCAAGCTCACGGTTCCGGAGGATGTCGGCCCCGTTGTTGCCGCATTATCTGCAAGAGTCGCGCAGCGTGAGGAATGAGGCACGCATGAACCGAATCGGTCTGGGTTACGACGTGCACGCGTTTGCCGAGGGACGCAAGCTCATTCTTGGCGGCGTCGAGATTCCGTACGAGAAGGGCCTTGACGGTCATTCGGATGCCGACGTGCTCGTGCATGCCATCATGGATGCGATTGTCGGGGCGATGCGTGCCGGCGACATCGGCAAGCTCTTCCCCGATACCGACCCCGCGTACAAGGATGCGGACTCGCTCAAGCTGCTTGAGCATGTGGGTGCACTTGCCCGTGAGCAAGGCTTCTCGATTGACGACATCGACTCGGTCGTCATGCTCCAGGAGCCCAAGATGTCCCCGTATCGCGAGCAGATGCGCGCCAATATAGCTGCCGCCCTGCACATCGACGTCGAGAGCGTGGGCGTGAAGGCCACCACGACCGAGCATCTGGGCTATGAGGGCCGCGGCGAAGGCGCATCTGCCCAGGCAGTCTGCCTCCTCTCACGCTGACCTGCAAAATGAGACAAACGCTCAGTCTCGTTGTCTCATTATCAGCGGGTACCCATGGCAAGTGCAGCAGATGTGCCAGACCAAACTGCCTCTTTCCTGATAAGATGCTGTGACGTATGTGCCCGATTGTCCGAGGAGTCACCATGCAAATCTACAACACCGCAACCCGCCGCAAAGAGGAGCTCGCGACGCACGAGCCGGGCAAGGTGGCGATGTATGCGTGCGGCCCCACGGTCTACAACTACATTCACATCGGCAACGCCCGCACCTTCCTCATCTTCGACATGGTGCGCAAGTACCTGAAGTATCGTGGCTACGAGGTCGCCTTCGTCCAGAACATCACCGATGTCGACGACAAGATCATCAAGCGCGCGCAAGAGGAGGGCAAGACGCCCGAGGAAATCGCCGCGTTCTATACCGAGGCCTTCATCGATAACATGCACACTTTCGGCATCGACGATCCCGACGTGCGCCCGCGTGCCACGCAGGAGATCCCCGAGATGATCGAGCTCGTGCAGCGTCTCATCGACCGTGGCCACGCCTACGAGGTCGATGGCGACGTGTACTTCTCGGTGCGGTCGTTCCCCAAGTACGGCGAGCTTTCCGGTCGCAACGTCGACGACCTGCAGAGCGGTGCCCGCGTTGACGTTGACGAGCGCAAGCGCGATCCGCTCGACTTCGCGCTGTGGAAGGCCGCCAAGCCGGGCGAGCCGCACTGGTCATCGCCGTGGGGCGAGGGCCGTCCGGGCTGGCACCTGGAGTGCTCGGCCATGTCGCAGAAATACCTCGGCGTACCGCTCGACATCCACGGAGGTGGCTCTGACCTCGTCTTTCCGCACCACGAGAACGAGAAGGCCCAGACCGAGGCGGCGTACGACGAGAACTTCGTGCGCTACTGGATGCATTCGGGCATGCTGCGTATCAACTCCGAGAAGATGTCGAAGAGCCTGGGTAACTTCCTGCTGCTCAAAGACGTGCTCGAGACCTGCAATCCCAACGCCTTGCGCCTGCTCATGCTGCAGACGCATTATCGTTCGCCTCTCGATTTTTCAGATGCGCGTCTGGCCGAAGCCGACACCTCGTATGGCCACTTGTGCACGACGGTGCGCAACCTGCGCTGGGCAGCCGAGCATGCTGCCGAGGGCGAGCATTCGGATAGCGCCGTTCTCGACGAGGCGCGCGAGGCCATGCGCGCCGGTTTCGTCGAGGCGATGGACGACGACTTCAACACGGCGGGTGGCTTGGCCGCGATCTTCTCGTTTGCCAACGAGTGCAACCGCTTCCTCGAACAGCATGACAGCATGAATGCTGCGGCGCGCGAGGCGGCGCTGCTGAGCGCGGATGCCATCGAGGAGCTCATGGGCGTTCTCGGCATCGCGATGCCGAGCGACGAGGCTGACGAATGGCCTGCCGAAGTTTGCGAGCTGGCGGCCGAGACCTGCGGTTACGCGGGAACTGACCCGCACGCGGCGGCCGGGGCCCTGCTCGAGGCTCGTGCGCAGGCCCGTGCCGAGAAGAACTGGGCGCTCGCCGATGCCGTGCGCGATGGCCTGGCTGCCCTGGGCTTTACCATCGAGGACACTCCCAACGGAGCGCGGGTTAGCTATGGAGAGTGAGCATCTCGAAGGGCGCCATGCCCTTGCGGAAGCCCTCGATGCGGGCGTTCCGATTCAGGCAATCTACGCAAACGACGCGGCCTTTCGCGACAAGCGCGTGTCAAAGCTGCTGGCGCGTGCGCAGGCAGATGGCATCCGCATCGAGCACGCGACGGGCAAGGAGCTCGACGCGCATTCGTCGCACGGTGCCCACCAGGGCGTCGTCGCGCAAATCAAGCCATACGAGTACGTGGGCCTGCACCAGCTCGTCGAGCGGGCGGCCGATGCCGAAAACGCGCTCATCATCGCGTGCGACCATATAACCGATGCCGGCAATTTCGGGGCAATCGTGCGCACCGCCGACGTGGTCGGTGCGACGGGCGTGCTCATTCCCAACCGCCGCTGCGCGCGCGTGACCACGGCGACGTACAAGACCTCGGCCGGTGCGGTCGCGCACGTGCCCATCGCGCAGGAGGCTAACCTCGTCAAGAGCCTCGAGCGCCTCAAGGAAGAGGGCTTCTGGGTCATCGGGGCAAGCGAGCATGCCAAGACGCTGCTCTGGGATGCGCCGCTCTCGGGTCGCATCGTGCTCGTCATGGGCTCGGAAGACGCGGGGCTTGCCCGCCTCACGCGCGAGACCTGCGACATGCTCGTCTGCCTGCCGCAAGCCGGTCACGTCGAGTCGCTCAACGTCGCGCAGGCCACCACCGCGCTCGCGTACGAATGGATGAGGCAATGCAACGCCGCCAAATCCTGATCGTCGACGGCTATAACGTCATCCGCAACAACGAGCGCTACGCGCATCTCGGCATCGACTACGAGAGCGGGGAGGGCTGGAACAAGGCTCGCGAGACGCTCATTAACGACGCCGCTCAGCTCGCGCAGGAACACTACGAGCGTTGCACGGTCGTCTTTGATGCCGCCGGCAATCCCGATTCGACGGGAGCTCCCGTACGCAAGGCGGGCATCGACGTGGTTTTCTCCCCTGCGG
>CABSKV010000096.1 GCA_902478425.1 uncultured Coriobacteriia bacterium
TTTCATGGGCGGCATCATTGCTCCGGGCATGGGCACGGGTGCCGATGCCATGTTCACGCATGCCGCTCGTCTGCCACAGGTCGACATTGTCGAGCCAGGCCATGCCATCGGTACCAATACGGTCGATGCCATGCGCTCGGGCATTGTCTTCGGCGAGGTCGCGCGTATCGACGGGCTCGTGCGTGCCATCTTCGACGAGCTCGGCTACGAGGCGCCCGTTATCGCTACGGGTGGTTTCTCGGGTGTGATCACCGAGCTATCGCAGACCATCACGCGCCGCGAGCCACGCTTGACCTTGCATGGCCTGCGGCTCGTCTACGAGAAGAATCGCTAGGGGCGAGGAGGCTTTCATGTCTGCAGATGCCGCCAATAACGGGCCCGATTCCCAGGATATTTTCGGCGGGGAGGTCCCGCCCGATGTCCTACGCTTCTTCGAAGAGGCCAATCCGCCGCGCGAGGTTCGCGAGTTCATGCGCGAGACCATCAACGAAATGCGCAGCGAGGAAGCTCGCCAAGCGCAATTTGTGAGCGACGTGAGCCACGAGATTCGCACGCCGTTGACCGCCATTCGCGGCGCGGCGGAGACGCTGCTCGAAGGTGGCGTGCCCGAGGAGATGCAGCAGCGCTTTCTCGAGCAGATCATCAAGGAATGCGACCGTCTCACGCGCCTGGCAAACGACCTGCTCACCCTGCAGCGTGCCGAGGGCGAGGACATGGAGCTCACGCGCATCAACTTGCGCGCCGTCGCAGACAATTGCGCGCTGCTCATGCAGGGCCTGGTCGAGGAGCGTGGTGTTGACCTCACGGTCGTGGGTGAAGCCCCCGACGTCAACGGCAATGCGGATGCGCTCAACCAGATCCTCGTGAACCTCATCGAGAACGCGAGTCGCTTTGCCGGCGAGGGCGGCCATGTGCGCGTCGAGATTACCTGCAACGAAGGCCACTCGGTCATTGCCGTGAAAGACGACGGGCCGGGTTTTGGCGATGAATCTCCCGAGCACCTCTTCGATCGCTTCTACCGCGCCGATCAGAGCCGCGCGCGTTTCAAGGGCAGCGGCAATAGCGGTTTGGGCCTTGCCATCGTCAAGGCGCTTGCAGAGGCGATGGGAGGCACCGTGCAGGCGGCAAACCTTCCCGGTCACGGCGCGGTGTTCATCGTCGCCATTCCCAGTCTGCCTCCCGAGAACTGGAAGGACACCGCTCCCTGCGCGCACTTGAGCGAGTCGCTCAAGGAGTCGATTCTCAACGTGGGCGAATGATCATCGAATAGCCCCGCGGGGGTGGCCCGTCCACCATACGCGAATGACTGGGTGGTGCATGCGGGCATTTGCGGTACCATGTGCTCTACGCAAATCTGAAGGGAACAAGATGACTCCAACGAGAACCGTCGTAACCGTTTTGGGCAAGGACCGTAGCCGCATCGTCGCGACCATCGCCACGACGCTCGCCGACTGCGGTGCCAATATCGATGACATCCAGCAAAACGTCCTCAACGACATCTTCTCGATGACCATGCTCGTCACGCTCGACGAGGACGTTGCCACGTTCAACGAGGTCCAAGAGCTGCTCGCACGCGACGGCAAGGCGCTCAACCTGCAGGTCGTCATTCAGCGCGAAGACGTGTTCGAGTTCATGTACAACGTCTAGAGCGCGGGTTAGGCAGAGGCTTTCCGGATATGGCAGCAAACGTGCAAAGTGACATGACGCGCAACGAGTTCAAGAAGAACTGGGGCGTGCTCACTGCGCTTGTCTCGAAGGACTTCAAGATCAAGTATCGCCGCAGCATTCTCGGAATCGTGTGGTCGGTGCTCAATCCGCTTCTCATGATGGTCGTCATGACCGCGGTCTTCTCGTATATGTTCAAGTTCAACATCGAGCATTTTCCGCTGTATCTCATCTTGGGCAACATCCTGTTCGGCCTCATGAGCACGGCGACGACGACGGCGATGGTCTCCATCGTCGATTCCTCGTCGCTCATCAAGAAAATTCGCATCGAGAAGGCCATCTTCCCTCTCGAGAAGGTCATATTCGCCCTGGTGAACTTCGCGTTTTCCCTCATCGCTGCCGTTTGTGTCATGATCTACCTGCAGGTCTTCCCCTCGTGGCAGATCATCCTGCTTCCCGTTCTGCTCTTTTTCGTCATGCTGTTCAGCACGGGGCTCAGCCTCCTGCTTTCCGCTCTCGGCGTGTTCTTTCACGATGTCTTCCATTTTTGGGAGGTCTTCATCACGGCCTGGACGTATGCGACGCCGCTTTTCTACCCCATGGACCTGCTCGAGCCCTGGATGCAGCAGCTCATGCAGTTCAATCCCATGTACCATTACGTGACCTATTTCCGCGACATCATGATGTACGGCACCGTGCCCGGCGGCATGGAGCATCTCATCTGCCTCGGAATGGCGCTCGCCACCTTCCTCGTTGGCTTCTTGGTCTTTCGCAAGACCGAGAAGAAGTTCATCCTGTACGTGTAGGAGGAGTGCATGGCCGAGGAGCTGCAAAAGAGCGAGGTGTGGGTCGAGAGGGATCCGGGCGTGACGAGCGATGAGCCCATCATCGTCTTCGATCACGTCGACATGATTTTCAACATCGCGAGCGAGCAGCTCAACAACCTCAAGGAATACTTCATCAAGCTCATACGCCACCAGCTGTTCTTCGAGGAGTTCAAGGCGCTCAAGGACGTCTCGTTCACCATCAACCGAGGCGAGGTCTATGGCGTCGTGGGCAGCAATGGCTCGGGCAAGTCAACGCTGCTCAAGCTCGTTGCCGGCGTGCTCGAGCCTTCCAATGGGTCAGTCACCGTCGATGGCACGATTGCCCCCATCATCGAGCTCGGCGCCGGCTTTGACCCCGAGCTCACGGCACGCGAAAACGTCTACCTCAACGGTGCCCTGCTTGGCTATAGCAAGAAGTTCATCAACGAGAATTACGACCATATCATCGACTTCGCCGAGATTCGCGATTTCCAGGACATGCCGATAAAGAACTACTCCTCGGGTATGGTCGCGCGCATTGCGTTTGCCATCGCGACGGTTACCACGCCGGACATTCTCGTCGTCGATGAGGCGCTTTCGGTTGGCGATTTCCGCTTCCAGGAGAAGTGCGAGAATCGAATCAAGGAGCTCGTCGCGCGCGGCACGACGCTGCTTTTCGTGTCGCATTCCATCGAGCAGGTCGAGCGTGTGTGCGAGCGCGCGCTGTGGACCGAGAAGGGCGTCGCCCGCATGCAGGGCAACGTGCTCGAGGTCTGCGAAGCCTACCGCCAGGGCATCTAGCAAGGCAAGTACGCTACTGCAGCAGCTCGTTCACCAAATCGACGATTTCGCGGTAGGCGATGGGCCTGTCGAATTGCTCCTCGGCGATGGTGCGACCACGCATGCCCATATGCATGCGAAGCTCGTCGTCATGCGCAAGCTCGACAATTGTCCCCGCCAGCTCGATCGCGTTTTCGGGTTCGACGTTCACGCCAAAGCCGTCATGCAGGCACTTGTCCTTGAATTCGGCGCTTTCGCCCGTGTTGATGATGGGCTTTCCCGCGCACAGATAATCCGCGATTTTGGAGACGATCGATTGCGGCGCGCCCTTGATGAGCGAATTCACGAGGATGTCGCTCTCGAAAAGGTAGGCGGCCATGATCTGGTAGTCGACGTATCCGTTGAACGTGACGAGCCCGGGAGTCTGTTCGGCAACGCTCTCGAGCCGCTGGCGATAGGGGCCGTCGCCGAGTATTTGCAGACGTAGCCGCAGACCAAGCTCATCGCGAATGATGGGGGCTGCATACTGACATGCGCGTATGAGCGTCTCGATGTCATAGCTCTTCGCCAGTGACCCGGCATAGGCGACCCAGAACTCGTCCTCGCGTTTCTCGACATCTGCTCCGTACTTTCGAATGCCATCGTCGAAGCGGTCTATGTCGACGCCCACGTATACCGTGCGATGCGGAATATCCTGCATGCAACGCCAGGCATATTCGTTTGACGTGCCAACTGCTGCCGAGGCACTCGCGTAGGCGATCGCCGCGTCGCGAACGAAGTTGCTAAAGGCGAAATCGCTTAGGACGGGGATGTCAACGACCATCTTCATGGCCTCGGGCCACAGGTCGTTGATATCGACGATGAACGGGATGCCATGCTCGCGTGCAAACGAACCGGCGGCAGCGGCGATATTGTTGGGCGGAATCTTGCACCAGATGAGGTCATAATCCGTGCCATAGCGCTCGAGGTACATGCGAAGGTTCTTGCTGAAGACGTTTTGGCTGTGCACGCGCCGTAGGTTGATGTTGGAGCTGTAGCCCGGCTCGTCGATGAAGATGACCTCGTAGGGAAGCTCGTGATACTTGGGGTCGACGATATTGCGACGCCGCTTTTCCCAGTGCTGGAACGTCGAGGTGAGAAGGTCGACCTCGTAGCCCTCCTTCGCGAGAAGCTCGGCAATATATGAGGTGCGGTTAAGACCGGCTGCTTCGTCGGCGAGCTTCACGGCCTGAGTTATGACGGCAATTTTGGCGTTACGCACGAGTACTCCCAAGCTTATAGGTATTCCTTGACGCATCGTATGGCGTAGTTAAGTCCGTTGGAGCGCGATCGATAGACGAACTCGCTCACGAGACTCAGCTTGTAGCGAAAGCGCGAGGACTTGACGGGCACGCCGCGATATGCGGAGAAGCGCTCCCTGATTGAGGGGTTGAGCTTGACCTCGTCTGCGACAAGCTCTGGATCCATGCGGTCGAACATGGCATGCGCTGCCGCAATAACCTCGGGATCCTCGCCGTTTGAACGATAGGCACCGTTGAAATAGGTGAAGCCCTTGCTGATATGGCTTTTGAGGACGCCCTCGTCGGTGATGCCGAGACGCTCGATGATATCGGCCATCGATTGCCAACGATCGAAGGGCAACGTCTTGTTCTTCACGTCGAAGCTCGTTGCCTCCTCGAGCGTTTCCTCTCGATAGACGTAGAAGG
>CABSKV010000097.1 GCA_902478425.1 uncultured Coriobacteriia bacterium
CGAGCAGGTCGCCATTCTCCGCGCCTATCTGCCCGCCATCGGCTGTGACGAGCAGACCCAAGACGAGAATGGGTCGCTGCAGGGCAAGGGCACCATCGAGAAGAGCGTCGAAGGCTGTGGCATCAAGGCAAAGGTAACCGCAAATCTGGAGGTTGCTAGCCAGTGGGAGCAGCATCACGATCGCAAACAATGGGTCGGCAACATGGCCCTCACGCGCGAGGGGGATGGCCTTCCCGTAAAGGAGCTCGACTTCTCGTTCCGTTACCTCTCGATTGGACAGAACGCGGCCGGCGAGTTCATCGTCCTCTACAACGCGGCTTACGGCCGCGACTTCACCGACCCCATCCATCTGAACCATTTCAACGAGGGCGGTACGGCAGAGGCGTCCCGCATCGACATCTCGAAGCACATCCAATGGGGCTTCTACATGCATGCAAAGTGCGAAATGCGCACCAATGAAGGCACGCTGACCGTCTAGGTGCAGAGGCAGCCTGCCTTGGCTGTTGCGCTGCCGGTGGAAACAAACGCGGTTGCCAAAAGGAAGGCGGGTCGTCGGGATAACCCGACGACCCGCCTGTTTGAGTTTGGGCACCGGCGATTACCGGCTTGCGTCCTATTAGTCGCGAAGCTCCTCGGCTTCCTTCTCCTGCTCCTTGGCCTCGTCGACGGAGATGGTCTCGTCAGCGTCGCTCTCGAAGCTCTCGAACTCCACGCTCTTGCCCTTTTCTTCTGCCATGACAATCACCCTTCCAAATCATCGTGCATACATTTGATGCCAGTTGCACTGGGTGCCTTGACCGTCTGTAAGCCGGATTGTCATCCCCTCCAATGACTGCCGCGGCGCTCCTGTACTCGCACCGATAATATAATACCACTTACGGAATATTTTTGAGAAAAAGTATTGAAATTATTTAATTTCTCCTGCCTCAGTGTGTTTCGGTTTACGACACAGGGATACGAATGACGGTTCTAAGCTTTTGGGGTGCGCAACGGCGTGGGTCGGAGAGGTAGATCTCATGATGCAGGCGCGTGTCCGCCAGATCGATGGCACAGCCTTGTTCCTCGGCAAAGCGGTGCATGGCCTCGATGGTCGCCGGCTCATCGTCATAGGGGCCGATGTGCATGCACTGGACGCAAAGTCCCTCGTCTATCGTCAGAAATTCGGCAGGCGAGTAGTCCTCGCCCTTCTTCTCCGCCGCGATGTTCTTTGCTCGCTCGAAGACGTCCGGGGTCACGAATTCGGGAAGACGGATGCAGCTCGTCCATTCGAAATCGTCCTTACGCGACAGATCAAATGTCCCATTGGTGCCGGCCTGCTTCCAGAAGCCCTCGAGTGGCGGTACGACGTAGGGAAAGTAGCCGTCGATGTCCCATCCCGATTTGGGGGACATCTTGATGGTGAAGGAAATGCCGTAGAGCAGCTGCATGGCATGCTGATATGCGCCGCCCTCGACGTTGGGATTGCCCGCGCCAGAAACGGCGACGTAGTTGATGGGTGGCACCTCGATGAGCGAAGGCGTCTTCTTGGGCTGGTAGAGGTCCTTGCATTCCTTCTTGTAATCGAATGCCATGCGAACGCCTCTCTCAGATGACCGGGCAGGATGTGTGTCATGTCATCATGATAACGTAAGCTCGCGTCGTTGCTTGGATAGAGACGCACGGCAAAAAGATCCTGTCTCACACAATCGAAAAAACGTGCATGCACAAGGCGAAGGCGCGAGCGTTTCTCCGATTACACGAAGGCGGAAGCTTCGGCAGCGCGATTTCCGCCAGCCTCCGATGTCTGCAGGCGCTTGCGTCCGGCGACAAGCGAGATGCAAACCAGCGCTATGGCAAAGAGCAACAGTATGCCGATATGCTCGAAGACAACCCCTAAGGTGTCGGAGCCTAGGCCGGCGCTCACATGCGCGGCGGTCGAGCACGCCGTCGAGTACCAGTATCCAGGCAGCCAATGAGCGAACGTCACGATTTCGGGCGACATGAGGTCCAGCGAGACCCACGCGCCACCGAAGAACGAGATCACCATGCCGATGATGTTGCCCGCGGCGTTGCAGATGAGGCCATTCGCGCCAACCTGCCCGAGCAAGAACCCGAATGCAAGGGGCACGAGGCAATACGCCAGCATGCTCAGGGCGCAAAGCGCGAGGCCGGCAGGTGCAATCTGGGCCACCGCATCGGGGAAGGCGACAAGGCCCAGGCAGAAGGTCCATGCCCAGGCAACGAGCGTGATGACGGCGCATGCCGCACCCAACTGCAGGTTGTACGAGGCAAAACTCAGGGGAGACGCCAGGTTGCGGCGACGCACATCGACGCGGCCGAGCGTGGTCACGAGCAATCCGACGCATACGGTGATGCCGGCAAAGAGGGTATACGTGCTCCATTGCAGGTAGAAGACGAATTGGTCGGCTTTCGAAGTCGCCGTCGACTTTTCGATGACCGAAACCGGGGCCTGCCTGGACGAGTAATCTGCGGCCTGGTCGATTACGTCGGGCAAGGGCGCATCGGGATCGACCGTGGCAAGCGAGCGTACCATGCCCAGAAAACCGTTGACGCTTTGGTCAACGAGTTCGCCTTCCATGGAGTAGTAGCTGAACACTGTTTCCATGACGGGCGTGTCTTCGCCATTGCGCACCGCGTCGACGAAGCTTGCCTCATAGCCTTCGGGAATGACGAGCAGGTAATCGGTCGTGCCCTTTGCCACGGCATCCTGAATGGCCAGTTGTGTGTCCTCGATGACAACCTCGGTGCCGTGATGCGCGAGCTGCCCCGCGATGGCATGCGATAGGTCGCTACCATCACGGTCGATAACGGTGAAGTCGCAGCTGTAGCGCTCCAAGCCGTTCTCGTTCATGTCGAAGTCGAATGAAGCGCTCATGAAGACGCCCATGAAGCTAAGGCCGATGATGTAGATGAGCGGGAAGATGATGTTGCCGCGTATGATGCGCATGGCGCACTTAAAGACTTGCATAGCGCTGCCTCCTCAGGGAATGCGCGGACAGCGCGAACAGTACGAGCGCCATGATGATCAGGACAACCAGATGACCGACCATGGGTGCCAGCGAATCGTAGTACATGATGCTGTAGAACGCCTGGGATATCTGGACGGCGGGATTGACGTAGTCGAGTACGGGGAAGTTGGCTGATATCATGTCGGCGAGCCTCATCGTGGGCTGGCCGTAGAGACCGGCGAACAGCGATGCGAAGCAGACGATGGCGGTGAGTATGCCGCTCTTGCCGCTTTCGGGAATCTTGGGGATGGCCGATATGGCGCACCCCAGCGCCGTGGCCATGAACGCCGCCACCGCCGTCGTGAGTAGGCACGCGCCATCGCGGTTGCCGAAGTCGACCCCTGCGACGTAGCGCATGTAGAGATAGGTGAGGCATAGGCAGGCAAAGGTGATGGCCCAGCTCGCGATGATGGTTGCCGCGACGGTGCGCCCGTGGCTAGTCGCGCCTATCGACCTGCGCGCGCCGAGGGGCGAGGTGTTGGGCTTGAGGCGCTGGAACGCGATCATCCCGAGCGTGCCGCCGAAGAGCGCCGCCATGCCGAGCAGGGCGAAGTAGTAGCGCGTGGATTCCTTCGGCTGGTTTGCCGTGACCGTCGTCTTTACCGTCGCCTCGATGGGCTCGATCATGGACGAGAGGCTTTCCGCGACGTCTGGCCGGGCGAGCATGCTCGGATCGTTGCCGATAAGGTCGCGAATCATCTCGGCATTGGCGACGTAGTTATCCATCGCCATGACGAGGATGGAGGTCTTCAGCTGCTGCATGCCGGTGAGGTCGCTGATGCTCGTCACGTGGACGTTCGGGGTGCCGTCCATGAGCTGCACATATCCGATGCAGGGGTTCTCCGTCGTGTCTTCCCCTACGATTGACTCTGCTTCCTCGGCATTGGCGACGTAGGTGATATCGAAGAGGGCTTCTCCATTTTCTCCATCACTCAGGGCATCCAGGAAGGCCTGGAACGACTGACCATCGGCATCATCAGCTGTCTCGACGACGACTATGGGTATCGGGTCGATTTCGGCCTGGTCGTCGAGCGGCCCGAACATCATCATGAAGACGGTCGACAGGATGAGGGGGAAGGCCAGGGCCCATACGAGCACGCCGGGCATGCGCACGAGGCCGAGAAGCGTGTATTTGAAGGTGTTCCACATGGGGCATCGCCTGCGCTAGTCGCGAAGCTCGCGGCCGGTGATTTCCAGGAACACGTCATTGAGCGTCGGCGGTTCGGCCCAGATGCGTCCGGGGCGTATGCGCGCCTTCGTGAGCTCATCGAGCACGTCGGCGACGTTGTGTTCGCCGTTCTCGCAGGTGATGGAGAGCTCCCCTTCGGCATATTGGGCGCTCAACACGTGGGGGAGGGCCTGGATGCGCATGAGCGCGCCTTCGGGCACCGTGGCCTCGATGACGATCTTCTCGCCAGCTGCGACGATGTGCTTGAGCTCCTCGTTCGTGCCGCAGGCAAGCGTGCGCCCCTTGTCCATGATCATGATGCGCGTGCAGATTTCCTCGACTTCCTCCATGTAATGGCTCGTGTAGACGATGGTCGAGCCATCGGCGTTCATCTGCTTGATACCGTCGAGGATCGATGCGCGGCTCTGCGGGTCAACGGCGACCGTGGGCTCGTCGAAGAAGACGAGCTCGGGCTTGTGCGCGATGCCGCAGGCGATGTTGAGGCGTCGCAGCAGGCCGCCGGAGAGCTTCTTGGGGCGGGCCTTCTCGTAGTCCTCGAGCCCGACGAACTCGATGGCCTCGCCGACCAGCTTCTTGCGGGTCGCGCCATCGCTCACGTACAGGCCGCAGAAGTAGTCGATGTTCTCGCGCACGTTGAGTTCCTCGAACACCGCGACGTTTTGCGGGACGACGCCGATCTTGCGCTTGAGGTCGTAGCTCGTCTGCGTCATGGGC
>CABSKV010000098.1 GCA_902478425.1 uncultured Coriobacteriia bacterium
GAGGGCGGCAACCGGCCCGGCAAGGCCGGCGCCCACCACTATTGCGTCAAAGTCGTTTTCGGACATCTTTCGCCACCTTTCGCTTGCAATGCGCTCATTTGCTCCCGGAGGTGCGCTACAACGCCTCGACGAGCGCCGGAAGAATCGTCTTGAGATCGCCCACGAGTCCGTAATCGCACTGCTTGAAGATAGGCGCGCTCTCGTCCTTGTTGATGGCGAAGATGGTGCCGGAGTGATTCGCACCGACCATGTGCTGCATCTGTCCGGAGATGCCGGCTGCAATGTAGGCCTTCGGGGACAAGCTAAGACCCGAAACGCCAATGTAGGTATCTGAGGGCATCCACCCGTTGGCCTCGGCAAGCGGACGCGTGCATCCCAGCCCAGCGCCGATCTTGTCACATAGCTGACGGGCAAGCTCCAAATCGTCTTCCTCCGCAAAGCCGCGGCCCGCCGCGACGACCACCTCGGACTTGGTGAGATCCACGCCCGTCTTCTCGATGGGATCAGACGACACGAGCCTCGCGGCCGTGGCGGAGGCGACCCACTCGAGGGGCTCCGCTGCCCCGTTGGAGCCTGTCGCCTGCTTGTCCGCGAAGGTGGACGGTCGCACGGTGAGGAAGGTGATTGGGGTCGTCGCCTTGCGCTCGACGATCCCGACGCCGCCGAAGTACATCTGGGACGCCTTGCCGCCCTCGAGCGACATGACGTCGGTGATGACGCTTGCGCCCTTGAATGCGGCGAGCTTTCCGGCGACGGATTTCATGTGGCGGGTGGGTTCGACGATGACCAGGTCCACGCCATCGAGCAGTGCGGCGAGCGTCGCATCTGCGTCGTCGGCAACCGCGTCTGCGGGGATCGTGACACGATAGGCCGCGTCGGCAATGTTGGCGGGAACCTCTTCGGTGCCTACGATTGCTACGACCACCTCGTCCGCCAGATCGCGCGCACCTGCCGCGAGAGCGGCGGCGGCATCTGCGTGCTCGGCAATTACCAATGCTTTCATGATCTTCTCCCCTTTCCTACTGAAGCGCGCTCTTGATGGCCGAGGCGAATGCCTCGATTGCGCCATCATCCGATGCCGATTTCACTTCGAGCTTGCGCTCCTCAGCCTGAGGTGCCTTGATGTCGATGACCTCGACCGTCGCTTCGGGCGCGTCTGGCGCCCCCTCGACGCTCATGGGCTTCTTGCCCGCAGCAAGGATGTCCTTCATGCCGGGAATTCGCGGAAGGGCGATGTCGGGCAGAACAGAGATAACGCACGGCAAGGAAAGCTCGACGGTCTCGATGACATCCTCAAGCTTGCGCTTTGCGGACAAACCGGCACTTGCCGGAGCGATCTCGACGGCCGCGGTGGCGACAGGCACGCCCAGCCTGTAGGCGAGCTGCACGTCGACCTGCTGGGCGTAGTTATCGGCCGACCCATCGCCGCATATGATTAGATCCCAGCCGTCCAAGCCATTTATCGCCGAGGCAAGCATCTTTGCTGTCGCATAGGCGTCCATATCGGCACAGGCGTCGTCGGCGACCATGACAAGCTCGTCTGCGCCGCGGGCCAGGATGTTCTTCTTGAGCTTGGAATCATCGATGGCGGTAGGTCCGACCGTGACGACCGTCACCTTGGAATCGCCGACACTTGCCGCGAGCTGCGCGGCAGCCTCGATTGCGTTGACGTCGTAGGCGGAGATTGTCTGGTGCGCTTTTGACATGTCGAGTTCGCCCGAAGCCGTAACCTGTATGTCCTGGTCGTCTGGCACGACTTTGACTGCAACCACAATGTTCATACCATACGTCCCTTCTCGCTAAACATGCTATATATGCAATGTACGAAATACGACGGTGACATGAACTAGGCAATTTTAAATTTTGTCTAAATTTTGAGGAATAATAAGCGTTTACCAGCTGCAGCGCTTTTGCGCTGACGCTCTTCATAACCACCGCAAGCAAATCTACTGTGCGAAACCCCGTCCTACGTGCCAAATCACCCACAGATGCGAATTTCGATTTGCATGTCGTTCCCGGTGAAATACAGCCGTGATATCTCAGCGGCAATTTCTAATATATAATGCAATAGAATATGAGGAGGCCATATGCCCACGATTTCGCTCTACATAAAAGACGACGTCCTCGAGCAAGTTGACGATGCGGTCGAAAAACAGGCAGCACTCGATAGGTCTCGTGGCCTGTCCGGAAGGGCCATCACCACGCGCTCGAGCTTCATCGAGAGCCTGATTCGCGAGTCGCTTGCCAATCAGAAGGCACTCACCGTCCCTGACATCGAGTACTACGTTATCTCGCTAGCCAAGGAGTATGGAGCGGAGAAGGTCTCGCTCATCGGTTCGTTTGCCCGGGGCGAGGAAAGACCAGACAGCGACGTCGATATCCTGCTCGAAAAGGGCGAAATCAAGGGCATGCAGGTTCTCGAGTTTCAAGATAGGCTTGAGCAAGAGCTTCATAGAAGAGTCGATGTCGTCACGACAGCAGGCGCTAGCCCCCGCTTTCTCGAGCGCGTAAAGAAAGACGAGGTCGTCTTGTATGAAGCAAGCTGAGCGCGACAACGAGCAACTTGGCATCATCGTAAAGTACTGCGATCGCATCGAGGCTGCCAAACAGCACTTCGGGGACAGCTTCGAGATCTTTTCGTCATGCGAGCCGTATCAAGACAGTTGCTCGCTGTGCCTCATCCAGATTGGCGAGGCAGTCGGACGCCTCTCAGATGAATATCACGAGAACCATCCCCAAATTGACTGGCGCGCAATCTATGGCATGCGCTGTCACCTTGTGCATGGATACGACAACTTCGATGCAGAAATCGCCTGGGACGCAATGGAAAATCACGTGCCCCCACTACGCGCGTTTTGCGAAAAGCGATTTCAGCAATGAGCTGCCCGGCAAATTACACCTTCTTGCTTTCAGCCGAAAATAGCACTCCAGTTTGATAGGGGGCACAGAAAAAGGAGCCCGAGCATAAGCCCGGACTCCTTTCGAACGCTAAGATTGCACGTTTTATTACGCTTCCGTGTAGTTCCTGACAATGTCGCTGGCAACCTTGATGCCAGGACCCATCGTCGAGGAAAGCGCAATGGACTTGACATAGCGACCCTTGGTCGCAGCCGGCTTCACGCGCAAGATCTCATCATAGAGAGCACCGTAGTTCTCGGCAAGCGCCTTGGGCTCGAAAGAAACCTTGCCAATGTTGACATGGCAGATGCCATAGCGATCGGCGCGATACTCAACCTTACCGCCTTTAAGCTCGCCAACGGCCTTGGCGACATCCGGCGTAACAGTACCAAGCTTGGGGTTCGGCATCATGCCACGAGGACCGAGCACCTTGCCCAGACGACCAACCTTGCTCATCATGTCGGGCGTTGCGACAGCGGCGTCGAAGTTGATGTTGCCTGCCTGCACATCGGCAACCAGATCGTCGGAGCCGACGACATCGGCACCAGCCTCGAGAGCCTCCTTGGCCTTATCGCCCTCGGCGAAGACAGCGACGCGAACTTCCTTGCCCGTGCCGTTGGGCAACGAGATGGAGCCACGAACCTGCTGGTCAGCCTGACGGGTGTCGATATTGAGACGGAACGCGACCTCGATGCTCTCGTCGAACTTCGCGCTCGCAAGCTCCTTGGCAAGCGTGCACGCCTCGAGCGGCGTATAGAGCTTGTCCTCGTCAACCTTGGCCAGTGCGGCCTCGTACTTCTTTCCGTGCTTTGCCATTTTCTTTCCTCCTCGTGGTCAACGAGCCTGGCCGGCCCTCCCACATTAAGCGCGCGACACTGTATCGCACGCACTTCATCTAAACAAGCAAACGAAGATTCGTTATTCGCGTAGCCCCGATTGCAGATGAGCAAAATCAGGAAGCGGTCTTGCGAGGACTGTCTGAGCGAGCGATCTGCGCTCGCGAGTTCCGCAGCAGCTGAGTGATTTTGCGAATCGGGTGCAATCGACCGGCACGCGAATCACGAATCAGAGTTAATCCTCAACCAGGACGCCCATGGAGCGAGCGGTACCCGCCACGATCTTCTTGGCCGCCTCGATGTCGTTGGCGTTGAGATCGGGGAGCTTGGTCTCGGCAATCTCGGTGAGCTGGGCCTGCGTGAGCGTGCCGACCTTGTCACGCTGCGGAACGCCGCTGCCCTTCTGAATGCCGAGAGCCTGAAGGATGAGAACAGCCGCCGGCGGGGTCTTGCAGATGAAGTCGAAGGACTTGTCCTCGTAGACCGTAATCTCGACCGGGATGATCGTGTTGCCCTTGTCCTGTGTCTCGGCGTTGAACGCCGTGCAGAACTGCATGATGTTGACGCCCTGGGCGCCGAGTGCCGGGCCAACCGGGGGAGCCGGGTTTGCCTGACCGGCAGGAATCTGAAGCTTGATAAAGCCCGTTACTTCCTTGTCCTTTGCCATGATGCGTATCCTTACTACGTACTTGCCCTTGCGGGCCTTCGTTTTCTATCTATCGAAAGCGCCTGTCGCGAGAAGCCCTCTTCCACATCGAGGCACGACGCGCGCGTTTCTGCCAAGTTTAAATCTTCGCCACCTGGTCGAAGCTGAGCTCGACCGGCGTCTCGCGACCGAAAATCGAGACGAGCACCTTGACCTTGCCGGCCTCAGCGTTGACCTCAGAGACCGTGCCATCGAAGTCTGCGAGCGGACCGCTCACGACCTTGATCGACTGGCCCTCCTCCAGGTCCGTGGAGGTCTTCTTGGGAGCCTCGGGGCTCACGCGCTTGGTGATCTTGTTGAACTCCTCGCGCGTCAGCGGAACGGGCTGACCC
>CABSKV010000099.1 GCA_902478425.1 uncultured Coriobacteriia bacterium
ATGGTGACTCGCACGCTTCCGGCGCTGACCGGCCAGTTCGCCTCCATCATCAAGGACTCGTCGCTGCTCTCGGTCATCGCCGTCATCGAGTTGACTCAGACCATGCGCGGGATCAGCGCGACCAACTACAACTTCTTCGGGTGCTTCCTGCTTCTGGGGGCGCTCTACCTTTGTCTGACCTTGCCGGTCATGCTCGTGAGCCGCTACTTCGAGAGGAGGCTCGACTATGCGCACTGATCGGCTTTCGGGCATCGGCGTGCTCTACGAGTCCGACGAGTGGTCGGACCACAAGCTGGCAGCCGAGCTCGTCACGGCGCTTGCCGATGCGTGCGGCGAGGACGCGCCGACGGTCACGATGATCGACATGACGCGTGGGGATTGCGTGGAGCGCGCCCTTGGCTGCGATATGCTCGTGAGCCGCGTGTTTGCCAGCGCGCGCTTCCGCGGGCATGACGCCGCCCTCGAGTCCATGGAGCGGCTCGTGGACGAAGCGCAAGCTCGTGGCATCGTCATGATCAACGAGCCGCGCGCTCATCGCTACGAGATTAGCAAGGTGGCGAGTACACGTGCGCTCGCGGAAGCCGGCCTAATGACGCCGGCAATCATCGCCTTTGGCATGCCGGAAGGGCTCGATGCCTCGGCTTTCGTGTATCCCTGCATCATCAAGCCCGATTGCGGCGGCCGCAGTACGCATACGCTACTCGCTCGCGATGCCGATGAGGCTCGTCGCTTTGTCGCGCAGGCACCCGAGATGCCCTTTGTGGTGCAGGACTACGTCGAGCCCGAGTTCGGTTACGTGACGCGCATCGAGGTGGTGGACGACGAGTTGCCGCTCATCGCCAAGCGCAGCATCGGCGAAGGCGGGTTGTCCTCCTACCACGCCGGGTCCACCTACGAGCTCTATCCCGATTGCCCCGACGGCGTGCGCGATGCCGCCCTGCGTGCGGCCCGCGCGCTCGGCATCGGCTTCGGGAGCTTCGACGTCATAGAAACCAGACACGGTGCCTATTTCATAGATGCCAACAGCGTCTCCAACGTGTCCGAGGACTGCACCGAGCTGTTCGGATTCGACCTGATGTGCGCCCACGCACGGGGAATGGCGCGCAGATACCACCAGATCATTTCCGATTTACCGGAGAAAGGGGAGATGCCATGCTGAGCATCAAGGACGTGTACGAGAAGTTCGACGAGATCGGATGCTGCAGCTTCGCGACGCTCGACGGCAACGGGGGAGTGGACTCGCGTATCGCGCACTTCTTCGCCTACGACGACGAGGGCCTCTACCTGCGCACCATGACGGGCAAGCCGTTCTTCCGGCAGATGATTGAGGGCGGCAGGCTTTCCGTGTGCGGTGAGCGCACCGATGCGCCCGTGGTATGGGACGACGAGAACATGCCGCACTTCCAGCCCGGTTACATGATGCGCGTGAGCGGCAGCGTGCGCCTTCTCACCGACGAGGAGCTTTCCGCCAAGGCTGCCGCCAATCCCATGTTCGCCGTGGCGACCTATGACATCAACAAGTATCCCGAGACCGTGGTCCTCGTCATGGACAGCGCCTGGGGCGAGCTCTACGACTACGACTTCAACATGGTGCACCGCGACCACAAGATCCTGCGCGAGCGCTTTTCCTGGGGCGGCGCGACCTTCGTGCCCGCCGGTTTCACCATCACCGATGAGTGCATCGAGTGTGGCGCGTGCATGGACGCCTGCACGCACAAGGCCATCGTGGCGGGAACCCCCTACCGCATCCTGGGCGAGCGTTGCGACGAATGCGGCAACTGCCACCACGCCTGTCCCGTCGGTGCCGTCATCGAGAAAGGCGTGTCGCAGCGAATGTGACAGGGGTCAGGCCCCTGACACATTCGCCGTCTATCCGAAGCGTCCCGCCACGTAGTCCGCGGTGCGCTCGTCGCGCGGATGCGTGAACAGGGTCTCCGTGTCGTCGGCCTCGATCATCTCCCCCAGAAGGAAGAACGCGGTCTTGGTCGAGACGCGCAGGGCCTGCAGCATGTTGTGGGTCACCATGATGACGGTGTAGCGATGCCTGAGCTCGCTGACGAGTTCCTCGATCTTGGCTGTCGATATGGGGTCCAACGCGCTCGTGGACTCGTCGAGCAGGAGCACCTCTGGCTTCACCGCCAGCGCACGGGCGATGCACAGGCGCTGCTGCTGTCCTCCGGACAGGCCCAGGGCGCTGTGCTTCAGACGGTCCTTGACCTCGTCCCAGATGGCGGCATCGCGAAGGGACGATTCGACGATGTCGTCCAGTTCGCCGCGGTTGCGGACGCCGTGGGTCCGCGGGCCGAAGGCGACGTTATCGTAGATGCTCATCGGGAACGGGTTGGGCTGCTGGAAGACCATGCCGACGCGCCTGCGCAGGTCGGTGGTGGGCATCGTGCGGTAGACGTCATGGCCGTCGAGTTCGACGCAGCCTCGTACCGAGCAGCCCTCGACGAGGTCGTTCATCCGGTTGAGCGTCTTGAGCAACGTCGACTTGCCGCAGCCGGACGGGCCAATGAGGGCCGTCACCTCGTTTTTGGGAAAGGAGAGCGAGACGTCCTTGAGCGCATGGAAGTCGCCGTAGTGCAGGTTCAGGTTCCTCACCTCCATCTTGGCCTCGCGGCTTGGGCATGCGGAGCCCATGGCCATGTTATCGGGGCATACATGAGGATCGCGGAGCCCGTCAAGGGCGATTGCCGGGGTCTTCTCTCGGACGCATTCCATCGGATTGTCCTTTCGCTTGATTGGGGTATCGGGTTTCGACATCGCTAGCCCCGCACGTTCAATCGCTTGACGACGAGGTTCGTCCCCGCGTTCAACAACACGACGAGGACGAGCAGCACGACGGCCGTGGCATAGGTTTCGTTCAGGTGCAGTCCCTCGCTTGCCAGGACGTACATGTGCACGGCAAGCGTGCGGCACGAGTCGAACAGGGCGAAGACGCCCTCGCCGCCAAAGTCGGGGATTTGCGCCACGGTGCCGGCGGTGAACAGCAGCGCCGCCACCTCGCCGACGCAGCGGCCCAGCGCGAGCAGCACGCCACCGAAGATGCCGGGTAGCGCGCTCGGGAGCACGCAGCGGAATATGGTGCGCACGAGGCCGGCTCCCAGGGCAAGCCCGCCGTGCTTGTAGGATTGGGGCACGGCGAGAAGGGCCTCCTCGGTCGTGCGCATGATGATGGGGAGCACCATGATCGCCAGGGTGCATGCGCCCGCGAGCAGCGAGAGGCCCCAACCCAGAAGCGTGGTGAAGAAGAGCAGGCCGAACAGGCCGTATACGATCGACGGGATGCCCTGGAGCGTCTCGGTCGTCATGCGCACCACGCGCACGAAACGGCTCGCGGGCCGCGCGTACTCGACGAGGTACACCGCCGAGGCGATGCCGACGGGAGCTGCGATGACGAGGGCGAGAAGCGCCATCAGGACCGTGTCGACCAGGGCGGGCATGAGCGAGACGTTGTCGGAGGTGTACTCCCATTCGAATAGGGTCGGGCTGAGGTTCGGGATGCCGTTCACCAGGATGAACCCAATGATCAGGACGAGCATCGCCGTCGATAGGATGGCGCCCGCGTATACCACCGCGCGAAGGATACGGGCCGTCATCTCAGGGCACCTCGCTTCTTTATCGCGCCGAACAGCAGGCTTATGAGCATGACGAAGACGAAGAGCACGACACCGGTGGCGATGAGCGCTCCGCGATGCAGATCTGCGGCGTAGCCCATCTCGAGCACGATGTTGGCGGTCATCGTGCGAACGCCATCGAAGATGGAGGAGGGGATGACGGCCTGGTTTCCCGCCACCATGACCACGGCCATCGTCTCCCCGATGGCACGCCCCACGCCCAGGACGACGGACGCCATGATTCCCGAGAACGCGGCCGGCACGACGATGCGAAAGACCGAGCGCTCGTGCGTTGCCCCCAGGGCGAGCGCCCCCTCGTAGTAGCTCCGGGGCACAGCGTCGAGGGCGTTCTTCGACACGGTGATGATGGTGGGCAGGATCATGATGCCCAGGAGGAAGGAGGCGGCGAGCAGCGACAGTCCGTTGCCCGGGCCGATCGATCGCACGAGGGGGACGACCACCATGAGGCCAAAGAAGCCGTAGACGACCGACGGGATGCCGGCGAGCAGCTCGACGGCGGGCTTGAGTAGCCGCGCGATGCTCGCGTTCGCGAAGCGGGAGAGGAAGATCGCCGTCAGGATGCCCGCGGGCACGCCGACGACGATCGCCCCGGCGGTGACGTAGAGGCTGCCGACTATCATGGGGAATATCCCGTACATATCGCTTCCCGGTTTCCAGGTGGTTCCCAGCAGGAAGTCGGGCAGTCCGATTTGCGCCATGGCGGGAACCCCGTTGGCAAAGAGGAAGAGGCAGATGAGCGCCACGGCCAGGATGGAGATCGCGGCAGCGGCGGCAAAGAGCCACCGCGCCACGCCTTCCCTGAGGGCCTGCCTTGACATGGAATGGCTCATGGGATGGCTAGCCAATCACGTCGGCCCAGGTCTTTGCGACACCAGAGAAGATGTCCTTGACCTGCTGGCTGGTCAGCTCGTCGACGGACGAGGACGGTGCGACGATCACGGCGATTCCGTCACGGGCGATGGGCTGGGACCTGACGCCTGCTGCGACTTCGGAATCCTTGAGCTCGCGGGATGCCATGCCGATGTCGCAGGTGCCCTCGATGGCCATGTTCACGCC
>CABSKV010000100.1 GCA_902478425.1 uncultured Coriobacteriia bacterium
CAGGCGAGCTCGCCGGTCGAATCGTGGAAGGTGAGCGAAGTCGAGCAATGCGGGCATTCGGGCACGAAACCGCATTCGCGGCACAGCACGAAGGAGGCAAATCCGCGCCTGTTGAGCAGGAGCACGGCCTTCTCGCCACGCTCGTGCACATCGAGCAACGCGTCGACGAGCGCCTTGGAGAACATGGAGCGCGAACCGCCCTTGAACTCGGCAGCCATGTCGACGATCTGCACGTCGGGCAGCGGCTGGCCGCCCGGACGCTCGGGAAGCATGACGTGCTGCCAGGCGCGCTCGCCGAGCACACCGTTCTCGCACGACGCAAGCGTGTCGATGCTCGGCGTTGCCGAGCCGAGCACGAGCGTAGCGCCCCGCATGCGCGTGAGCTCGTAGGCCACGACGCGTGCATCATAGCGAGGCGAGCTATCCTGCTTGTAGGACGAATCGTGCTCCTCGTCGATGATGACGAGTCCCAGGTCATGCACGGGAGCGAACAGCGCGCTACGGGTGCCGACCACGACATGTGCCTGACCCTGTCGCACGAGGTCCCACTGATCGAATCGCTCGCCAGCCGAGAGGCGCGAGTGCAAAACGGCGACATCATCACCGAAGCGCGACCTGAAGCGCCCGACCGTCTGGGGCGTGAGGGCGATTTCGGGAACGAGCACGATGGCGGATTTCCCCGCCTCCAATACCTGCGCGATGGAGCGCAGGTAGACCTCGGTCTTGCCCGAACCGGTGATGCCATCTACCAAGACGACATTGGATGCGGACTGCCCTTCCAATGTCGCGCGAATAGTGTCGAGCGCGACTTGCTGGCCATTCGTGAGATGCGAGACGCTCGCGCATGCACCCGTGCTCGCCGGCATGGCCTCTCGTATGCGCCTGCGGTGCTCGATGCGGATGACACCGCGCTTCTCGAGAGCCGCAAGCGTGGGATTGACGTTT
The DNA here is from genome assembly GCA_902478425.1 of uncultured Coriobacteriia bacterium. Taxonomy (GTDB): domain Bacteria; phylum Actinomycetota; class Coriobacteriia; order Coriobacteriales; family QAMH01; genus QAMH01. The sequence continues at coordinate 946 of CABSKV010000100.1, forward strand.
CCGAGAATCGCGCTGAGTTCGGCGACGCGCATGCCACCGCACGAGAGCGCGTCGAGAATCCGCTGCTGCTTGACGGCGTTCTTGGCAGGCATATAGCTTGCCGCTTGCTCAGCCGGAATGGCCCAGCGGTCATCCACCGGACCGACGCCGGAGAACACGAGCTCCCAGTTTCCGTCGATGCGCTTGACCTTGGGCGAGCCGCCCGGCGGCGTGAACAGCCGCAAGGCATCGGGCAAGGTGCACAGGTACTCGTGTGCGACCCAGGCAGCGAGTTGCGCTGCGACCTTGTCGAAATAGGGCTCGGAGAGCACGCCGAGCAAGGGCTTGATCTTGGAGAACTCGCCGACGGATTTCCCGATCTCGCCTTCGTCCATGTCGAGCACGTCGATGACGTAGCCCACGACCGGACGATTGGCAAAGTCGACGCTCACGGCGCAGCCCACCTGCGTGCCTGCCGCAAGCTCGGACGGCACGAGGTAGAAGAAGGGCCTATCGACCGCCCGCGCGCTTACATCGACTATGACCGACGCGACGAGCATGCAGCCCGCTAGTCGAGGCCGCAAGCGGCCCTGAGCTCATCGACACGATTGGTCTGCTCCCAGGGGAACTCGGCACGGCCGAAGTGGCCATACGCGGCGGTCTGGCGATAGATGGGGCGCTGCAGGTCGAGGTCGCGCAGAATCGCGCCAGGACGCAAGTCGAAGACCTGCTCGACGGCCTTCTCGATGGCCTCGGCATCGACATGCTCGGTGCCGAAGGTCTCGACCATGAGGCTCAAGGGGCGCGCGACGCCGATGGCGTAGGCAACCTGCACCTCGCACTTGTCGGCAAGGCCTGCCGCGACGACGTTCTTGGCGACCCAGCGCGCCGCATAGGCACCGCTGCGGTCGACCTTCGTGGGATCCTTGCCCGAGAACGCGCCACCACCATGACGGCCCATGCCACCATAGGTATCGACGATGATCTTGCGGCCGGTGAGACCGGCGTCACCCATCGGACCGCCGATGACGAAACGCCCCGTGGGGTTCACGTAGATCTCGGCATCCTCGTACGCGATGCCCTCCTCGTCGAAGACGGGTTTGATGACATGCTCGACCATGTCGGCGTAGATCTGCTTCTGCTCGACATCATCGGAATGCTGCGTGGAGATGAGGATCTTCTCGACGGCAACGGGCTTGTCGTCGATATAGCGCACGGACACCTGCGTCTTGCCGTCCGGGCGCAGGTACTCGAGCGTGCCATCCTTGCGCACTTTGGTGAGGCGCTCGGATAGGCGGTGAGCGAGGTAGATGGGCATGGGCATGAGCTGGGAGGTCTCGTTGCAGGCAAAGCCGAACATCATGCCCTGGTCGCCGGCACCGAAGACGTCGAGCTCATCGGCACCGTCTTCCTTGAACTCCGAGCTCGCGTCGACACCTTGGGCGATGTCGGGGCTCTGCTCGTGAATCGCGTTGATGACACCGCAGGTGTTGCCGTCGAAGCCGAACTTGGCGCGCGTGTAGCCGATCTCACGGATGGTCTCGCGCACGATGCGGTCGACGTCGATGTAGGCCTGCGTGCGAATCTCGCCCGTGACCATGACCAGACCCGTGCTCGTGACCGTCTCGCAGGCAACGCGCGCGTTCTTCGGGTCTGCGGGCATGCCGTTGGGAGCGATGTAGCCCGCCTCGGCAAGCTGGATTTCCTTGGCGAGCACCGCGTCGAGGATGGCATCGGAAATCTGGTCGCAGATTTTATCGGGATGTCCCTCGGTCACGGATTCCGAAGTGAAGAGATACGATTTCTTGCTCATTGCCGGCAACTCCTAGTGAAACGACCGCACGCGGTCTCAAACATATACGCGATAGGGTATCACAACGTCACTTCGGAACGGACAATGCCACCGAGTTGAAACACTCCGCCTGACAAGCATCCGCTTGCATGTCGCGAATCGAACGGGTATTCTGTTCTCGAACATTTGTTTGTGTCGAAGGAACGCAGATGGAATCGCAGATCATCATGGGCCTCGATCCGGGCCTGGCAAACACGGGATGGGGCATCATACGCTGCCACGGCACGCACATCGCCCCCATCGCCTACGGTTGCATCACCACCACGAAGAGCCACAGCCTTCCCATGCGTCTTGCCATCATCCACGACAACCTCCTCGAGATCATCGACCGCTACCTTCCCTCGGAGCTCTCCGTCGAGGGCATCTACTTCGGCAACAACGCCAAGTCCGCCATCCCCACGGCGCAGGCACGCGGTGCCGCCCTCGTGGCCTGCGCATACAAGGGGCTCGAATACGGAGAATACACCCCCATGCAAATCAAGCAGGCACTCGTGGGCACGGGCTCGGCAGACAAGCGGCAAGTGCAGTACATGGTGCGTGCGGTGCTCAGGCTCGACCACGAGCCACGCCCCGACCACGCCGCAGACGCCCTGGCCGCCGCCATCACGCATGCGCGCATGCGCACCGCACGGGCCATCGAGAAACAAGCCGAGCAACGCTCATAGCAAGAGGAGTCAGCTTGATCGCTTTCATCAAGGGCATAGTCGCCTACAAGAATGCAGAAGGCGCCATCATCGAGGCCGGCGGCATCGGCTACGAGCTCGCCATGTCCGTCCACGCACTCGCATCGCTTCCCGCCTGCGGCGAGCCCGCCCAGGTCTGGACATACCTTGCCGTGAAGGAAGACGATATCTCGCTGTTCGGCTTTTCAGAGCCTTCCGAGCGTGAGCTCTTCGAGAAGCTCATCGCCGTGAGCGGCATCGGGCCCAAGATGGCGATTTCCGCCCTTTCGACCTTCAAACCCGCCGACTTCGTCGCGGCAATTGCCGCGGGCGATGTAACCGCCATCTCGACCATTCCCGGCGTCGGCAGGAAGATCGCCCAGCGCATGATCCTCGAGCTGCAAGGCGTGCTCAAGACGAGCGAGAGCTTCGATACGCTTGCCGCCATCGAGGGCAACCGTCCGATGCAAGACGCCGCAAGCGCACTCGAAAGCATGGGCTTTAGCGCCGAGGAAGTCGCGATCGCCCTCAAGGGCTGCACCGAGACCGAAACGAGTGCCATCATCCGCTACGCACTCAAGCACGTGGGAGGTGCGGCATGATCTGGGAAGCCCCCGACTTCGAGGAAACCCAGCGCATCGTTGATGCGCACGAGCAGCCCGAAGACGCGCGCGCCGAGCAGAGCCTGCGTCCCAAGACACTCGACGACTATCTGGGCCAAGGCCGCATCAAGGATAATCTCTCCGTTCTCATCGAGGCAGCACGCCTGCGTGGCGAGCCGCTCGATCACCTGCTCTTCTCGGGGCCGCCGGGTCTGGGCAAGACGACGCTTGCCAGCGTCGTGGCAAACGAGATGGGCGTGAGCATCCGCACCACGTCCGGCCCGGCCATCGACCGCGCGGGTGACCTTGCCGCCATCCTCACCAACCTCGAGGAGGGCGATATCCTCTTCATCGACGAGATTCATCGTCTCAACCGCGCCGTCGAGGAAGTGCTCTACCCCGCCATGGAGGACTACGCCATCGACATCGTCATCGGGCAAGGCCCTGCGGCGCGCTCCATACGCCTCGACATCCCCCATTTCACGCTCGTCGCCGCCACCACGCGCACGGGCATGCTCACCGGTCCGCTGCGTGATCGCTTCGGCGCGGCATTTCACATGGACTACTAC
>CABSKV010000101.1 GCA_902478425.1 uncultured Coriobacteriia bacterium
CGACCGTCATCATCACCGAGCACCGCCTCGAGGATATCTTCGCCCACGCCGACCGCGTGCTCGTGCTCGACGGCGGGCGCGTGACGGCGCACGGCACGCCGCGCGATGTGGCGCGCACGCTGTACGCGACCGGCGATGACATGGCACTCGCCCTGCCCTCGCCCGCCCGCGTGTTCTACGGGGTGGACGAGGAAGCGAACGTCCCCTGCCCGCTCACGGTGCGCGAGGGGCGCAGCTGGCTCGTCGAGCGCGTGCTCGCCGACCCGCCCGCACGCGTGGCGATAGCCGATGAGGGCTTTGGCTGGGAGGGACGCGAGCCCGTCGTCGAGCTGCGCGACCTGTGGGTTCGCTACGAGCGCGACGCGCCCGACGTGCTGCGCGGGCTCGACTTGCGCGTGCCGGACGGTTCGCTGTTCGCAATCGTCGGCGGCAACGGCAGCGGCAAGTCGACGCTGCTCAAATGCCTCTGCGGCGTGCAGCGGGCGTATCGCGGCAAGCTGCGCGTGCTCGGCCGCAACGTCACGGGCGTTCGCGACTCCGGGGCCCTCCACGGGCAGTGCGCCATGATGCCGCAAGACCCCGCCAACCTCTTCTCGAAGGATACCGTGCGCGGGGAGCTAACCGAGATGCTGCGCGCAAGCGACGATGATGACGCGTCCCGCCTCGCCGAGCTGGCCCGCGACTGCGGCATCGAAGCCCTGCTCGACGCGCATCCATTCGATATCTCGGGCGGCGAGCAGCAACGCGTCGCGCTTGCCAAGGTGCTGCTCACCGAGCCGCGCCTGCTCTTGCTCGACGAGCCCACCAAGGGCATCGACGCCTTCTTCAAGCGCCAACTCGCCACGCTGCTGCGCAAGCTGGTCGAGCGCGGATGCAGCGTCATCATGGTCTCGCACGATGTGGAGTTTTGCGCACGCCACGCCGACCTCGTCGCGCTGCTCTTCGACGGGCACGTCGTGACCACGGCCAGCCCGCGCCGCTTCTTCTCGGACAGCGGGTTTTACACGACGGCGGCCAACCGCATGAGCCGCAGCGTTTTTGCCGGCGCCATCACCGACGAGGACGTGATCGAGCTGTGCCTGGGCTAGACGAGGAACAACGTGGCCGTTCCAGCTCGCGTGCGCGGGTCGCGCTCGCATGGGGCATCGCGCTTGCCTGCGCCGTCGCCAGCGTCATCGCAGGTGCGCTCGTCGGCGGCAGGGCATACGTGGTCGTGAGCGTCATCGTCGTGCTCTGCGCAATCGCGCCCTTCTTCGTCCTCTTCGAAAGCCGGCGGCCGCAGACGCGCGAAATCGTCATGCTCGCGGTCATGTGCGCGCTCGCGGTGGCGGCGCGCGCGGCGTTCGTCTGGCTTCCGGGCTTCAAGCCGATGGCGGCGATCATCATGATCACCGGCATCGCCCTCGGGCCTTCGTCGGGCTTCCTCGCCGGCTCGCTCGCGGCGCTCACGAGCAACTTCATCTTCGGGCAGGGCCCGTGGACGCCCTGGCAGATGCTCGCCTTCGGACTGTGCGGGCTCGTCTTCGGAGCGCTCGCGCAGCGCGGCATCATCGCACGCGAGAAGCTGGGCGCTCCCGCACTTGTGGCCTTGAGCGCACTCGGAGCCGCTTTCGTCGTGCTCGTGGCCGGCCCCGTGCTCGACACGAGCTCGCTCTTCTTCATGGTCTCGCGCATCACGCCAGAGACGATTGTCGCCGTCTACCTGGCGGGCTTCCCGATGAACTGCATGCAAGCTGCGGCCACCTTCGTCACGCTGCTCCTCGTCGCAAACCCACTGCTCGGCAAGATGACCCGCATACGGCGCAAATAGCGACGCTACGGAATGCTCTTCCTGACATATTTCGCGCAAATTGCTCATTTTTATGGGCAATAAGTCTAATTCGTGATACCATGTTAGACAGCTTATCTAGTTAAATACAAGATAATCCACTTTCAGATGTAATAGACACAATATCTAGTATAGGAGCAAACGTGGCAAGACCGCCGAAGAATGCAGAAGGGCCAAGCGCAACCGAGCGTATGGAGATGGCCTTTTGGGATTGTCTGAAGGAGATGCCCTTCAGCGAGATTACCGTGCGTGACATCGTTACCCGGGCAAAGGTCAACCGCAACTCCTATTACTACCACTACGAGAGCATGTGGGATCTTGCGCAGGCAAGCATCGAGCACGCGAAGTTCGCGTCACTCGCATGCGCTCTCTTGGGCGACGCGCCCGCAGATGATGACGAAGACGCCGCAAATCAGGCCAACGCCGGTTTCGATCACCTGCGCGCCCTGGCAAGCGAGAACGGCAACCAGCGTCTTCTCGAGGGCGCCAAGCAGATGGTCGTTGGCGAGTGGCTCGCCACGTTCGAGCTCGACCCCGAGGCCCTGCCGCAAAACCTGCGCTCCTCCATCGACTTCATGTTTGGCGGATTGACTGCTCTGTTGGCATCGGGAGACACGGAGGATCTCGATGCGTTCGAAGCGACAATCGATGGCTCGGAGCTACTCGCGGGTAGTGTCGCGATGCTGCGCAGCGAGCTTGATCCGAACGCTCCGTCACATGACGGATGGCCCCAAAGCTCGCATGTGGAGATGACCGAAGAGCGAGTCGTCATCGAGAGAACGGTCGAAAAACTCGTTGTGAGTGAGGAGTCCATCGAGGAGACTCCGATTGAGGAAGCAATCATACAGGAACCGCCAGATGATTCGGGCGATGACGAGGTGATAGAGGAAGCGGTTCTGCCCCAGTCCATACAGGAACCTGCAGAGAAGCTATCGGCAGAGTCGCTTGTCGAGCGAATCATCAAAGAGGAGATGCACTCGGAGGAGGTTTCCGAGGAGACTCACACCTCTGAGCCAATATCTGAACAGGTACCCGAACAAGAAATGCAAACACAGCAGGAAACGGAGCACGATCATGAGGGAATATCAGAGCAGGAACCTGTCAATGAATCGCAATTTGAAGAGGATTACGCATCAGCGCAGAGCGTCGATGATGTTCTTGCGTCTGAAGCGAGACCGGAAAGCCAAGCAGCCGTCAATTCAGGACAGGAGCCTGTAGATACTCATGAATCAGAAACCCTCCCCCCGTGGGAACCCGCAGAGGTCTCGGACACCGAAGCCTACGCTGAAGCAGCTGAGGACATTCTTGAGGAGATTACGGAAGGCGTGGCAGTATTCGAAGCCTCCCGCGCCGAAGTATCTGAACTCGACGATGGATCCGCGGCTGACGCGATCGATGAACCGGCGCCTTCCATCGAACCAGCTGAGGATGAGCCTGACGAGTCGGACGAAGAGCCTCAGCTAAGCTTTGACTTCTTGTTCTAGGCATAAAATGCAACAAGATGCTTATTAGGCATTTGCTTGCATCGGATTAGGTAATTCACCTGCGAAAATAGGATACGCAATATATTTCCTATAAGGCAAAGCGTAGCTGCCGCTTTGCCTCTTTTTCATCCCTCGCAGCCAGGGCACTTCGCGCAGAGCACGTGAGCTGTCGGCGTTGCGGCAAGGCCGCCGAGAGCGCTCTCCCGCAACTCGAAGGGAAGCGAACGCCCGACCGTATCCATCGCCCACACCGTCTCGTCAAAGCCGATCGTCGACTCGACGCCCGCAAGCGCGAGCTGGGCCGCGACAAGCGCGTTGACGGCTCCGGTGGCGTTGCGTTTCTGGCACGGCGCCTCCACGAGCCCGCCAATCGGATCGCATACGAGGCCCATGAGACCCGAAAGCGCGATGGCCGCGGCATCCAGGCACTGCGCAGGGCTTCCGCCCGCAAGCTCGACGGCGGCACTCGCGGCCATGGCACTGGCCGTCCCAACCTCGGCCTGGCATCCCCCCTCGGCACCGGACACGGTCGATACGCGCGCCACGAGCATGCCGATGGCCGCCGAGTTGGCCACGGCGCGGTTGAGCTGCGCATCCGTGTAGCCACGCTCGTCGGCAAGCGCGAGCAAGACGCCGGGCAGCACGCCCGCAGAGCCCGCGGTGGGCGCCGCGACGATGCGACCCATCGAGGCGTTCGTCTCGAGCACCGCCATCGCGTAGGTGATGGCGCGCAGCGTGAGTGAATCGCAAATGGCACCTGCAGGATCTAGCTGGTAAAGGCGGCGTGCCTCCCCTCCGATGAGTCCGCCCATCGATGGCTGCGGATCATCTACAGCTGCTTTCACACTCGCGCGCATGACGGAGATGGCGTCATCCACATAGCGATGTGTGTCATCAACGGCGATGTCCTGCAAAACCAGCAGGCACCGTTCACGTCTACAGATGGCATCGGAGATGTTGAGCCCCTCCCCTTCGCAATACGCGAGCAGCTCCTCGCCATTCGCGAAATCGAGCTGCGAGAGAAGCGTGGTTGCCTCCTCCGCATCCATGTCGATACCGAAGCCAGACGGTGTTATTCCAGCCGCCGCTTCCTGCTCCGGCGTGAGGGGCGCAAACTTTTCACGGGACCTGTCGTTTTCGAGCGCACGCACCGCAAGCACGTCGGAATGCGCGGCAATCTCGGCCGTGAGAGCTATCGG
>CABSKV010000102.1 GCA_902478425.1 uncultured Coriobacteriia bacterium
TGGATGGAGGTGCCGCCCGAGAATTCGGTGCCGAGCGTGAGCGGTGCTCCCGTAAGCACTGTGCTCACGATGAAGCCGACGAGCGCAAGTGCGATCAGGACGCCGGAGAGCCTGAAACCGTATTTCCAGAGCCTGACGAAGTCGATCTTGGTGTGTGGTCTCAACGAGTACATTTACACCGCCTCCTTCGCGATGTATTCGCCCTCGTTGACGTCATCGACGATACCCCAGAACGCGGGATGGCGATCGATGACGCGCGGGCCGAGAATGCGCATGATCGGGCCGCTGAACAGCGCCATGACGATAAGGTCGCAGATGATGCCGAGGGCAAGCGTGAGGCCGAAGCCGCGCACGTCGCCCATGGCGAAGAAGTACAGGATGAGCGCCGAGACGAGCGTGACGATATCGGCGTCGAGCGAGGTGAAGATGCCTTCCTTGACACCCGCGGTCGCCGCCGTCTTGACGGACTTGCCCTCGCGTATCTGCTCGTGGAAGCATTCCATGATGAGGATCGATGAGTCGGCGGACATACCTATGTTGACGATGATGCCCGCGATGCCCGGCAAGGTGAGCGAGAACCACCCCACTTGCGAGAGCAGGGCGAGCAAGCCGAGGTAGATGACGGCCATGAGGAAAATCGAGGCCGCGGGTAGAAGGCCGAGGCCCTTGTAGAAGACGAGCAGCCACACCACGACGAGCGCGATGCCGATGAGGGCGGCGAGGATGCCCGACCACAGCGCCTGCTGGCCGAGCGTGGGGCCAACCGTGGAGGCCTGCTCGATGGACAGCGAGACCGGCAGCGAACCGGAATCGATGATGGTTTTGAGGGCGTTTGCCTCCTCGACCGTGTAGTTGCCGGTAATCTGCACTTGGCCGTTGGTGATGGCGGCCTGCACCGCCGGGGCTGACTCGACGACGCCGTCGAGCAAGATGGCGATCTGGCCCTTGGTGCTCACGAGCTCGCGCGTCACGTTTGCGAACTCGGTCGTGCCTGTGGGGTCAAGCTGCAGGTTAACGGCGTATTCGGCCGATGCCTGCGGACGGTCGACCGTGACGTTCTCGACGTTCTCGCCCGTCATGAACGGCTTGTAGGCGACGCCCTCCTTCTTGAGGTTCATGCCCGTGAGGCCCTGCATGATGAAGTTGCGCGCCGTCTCGTCCTCGATGGTCGCGACGTTCACGAACTCGAGAACGCCCTGGCTGCTCAAGGTGTCGAGGATGGCCTGCGAGTTCTCGGCGGCACCGGGAACCTGGACGAGGAACGCGTCACTGCCCTGCTGCTGGATGGTCGCGGCCGCGGCACCGGATGCATTGACGCGGTTAGAGATGACCTTCTGCGTCTGCTCCATCTGCTCGGCGGTGATGGGCGAGCCATCGGTCGTCGAGGCCTTGAGGTTCACCGAGACGCCGCCCTGGATATCAAGGCCCTGGGTGATCTTGTCTTGTGGCGGATACAGCACGATGGCAGAGGCGATGGCAAGGATGATGATGAGTGCGAGGCACGCAAGGCTCTTGCTGTTGCGCTTCGCCTTGGAGGGAGCGTTCTTCCTCTGCTTGGCAAGGGCCTGGCGACGCTCGAGGTCTGCGTATTCGCGCTGACGGCGCTTGCGCTCGACGCTCGAGATGCCCGTGCCCTTCTGCTGCTTGTCGCGCTCGTCAATCTTGGCCTTGGAACGTGCGGCTGCGGCCGCACGGCGCTCCGAGCGCTTGCGCTGCTTCTCCATCTCGCGCCTACCGCGCTCCTTGAGCTTCTCGGCCTCCTTGCGCTTCTTCTCCTGGTATACGGGATCGTTTTCCTGAGCCGCCCGCTTGGCACGCTCTTCTGCGGCACGTTTGCGCGCGGCCTCGGCTGCCTTGCGATAGCGCTCGGCGTCGCGCTCCTGACGTGCTTTGTCCTTCTCGCGCTTCTTGGCGGCCTTCTCGCGCTCCTTCGCGCGCCGTTGCTTCTCGATGTCTGATTCGGCCTTCTTGCCCGAGCCGCTACCAGACGACTTGCGTTGCGCCATTAAGAACTCCTGTACGTTGCTTGCAAGTTTCCTCGGTTCACGTTTAACGCAGGGCGCGCGCGTATATCGCGCGTCACATGCACATGACCTGTCATTCTACAACAGAGACTGCTGCTCGGCGAGTATGTTGCCCAGAAAGCTACGCCGATGGATGGCGCACGGTCCCGTCGACTTGAGGGCGGCGATATGCGCAGCCGACCCGTAACCCTTGTTGCTCTCGAAGCCGTAGGCGGGATGTTCTTCGGCGAGCTCGACCATCAGCTTGTCACGGGTGACTTTGGCGACAATGCTTGCCGCGGCGATGCAGGCGAGCCTGCCGTCCCCCTTGACGACGCAGATCTCGCGCTCGTGCACGTGCACGGGATTGCCGTCGATGAGCACGCCTGCGATATCCTCGACATGCCCGCGATCGGCAAGGTCACGCTCGCATGCCTCAAGGGCCCGCGTCATCGCGACACGCAAGCTGGCGGCCATACCGCAGGCGTCGATTTCTTCAGGCTCGACGCGCGAGACGCCCACGCCAAAGGCGGCCTCGTCGATTTGCGCGGCAAGCTCCTCGCGACGCTTGGGCGAGAGCTTCTTGGAGTCATCGAGCCCGATGACTTGCGGCTCGTCGGGCAGTGCCACGCAGGCGACCATGAGCGGGCCGGCAAGCGCTCCCCTGCCTACCTCGTCGATACCGACGACGAGCCCGACGGGAACAATCTCGCGCATATACGAATAGAGCTCCGCGGTATGTACCCGACGGAGCTCTTCGCGTTCTTTCTTGGTGAGAGCGATTTAGAAGCCCTTCTCGCGCAGACGGGCGGCCTTGCCGACCTTGTCACGCAGGTAGTAGAGCTTGGCGCGGCGCACGGCACCGTGACGCACGACCTCGATCTTCTCGATCTTGGGAGAATGTACGGGGAAGGTACGCTCGACACCCACGCCGAAGGAAACCTTGCGAACCGTGAAGGTCTCGCGGTTGGAGGAGCCGTGGCGACGGATGACGTCACCCTCGAACACCTGGATGCGCTCGCGGTTACCCTCTTTGATGCGGTAGTGAACCTTCACATGGGAGCCCGGGAAGAACTCGGGGATCTCCTTGATCTGCTGCTGCTCGATTGCGCGGATGTAGTCCATTATCTGATCCTTTTCCTTGTCGTGCCATTCGTTTCACGTGCAGGCTTGTCCTCACGGAGGAAACGACGCGAAGAGAAAGGATACAGCAACGCGAAGCGCGGGGCAACGATTTTTTAACTGGGACAAATGGACAGGTCATTTGTCCCAGTCCGCTCATCTCACGCTCCCGCGATTTTCCAACATCCTGGAATTGGAATATATAATCGAATATATTACGATTCGATACCTTGCATACCACGGCATTCCTCTTTGAGTTTCGCCTTTTGCCTGAACGCAAGTTTTCAACGAAAGAAAAGGGACATGTCTAACTCCACTGAGTACAAGCTTCAAAACGTGCTTCTGGAAGACAACCAGAGAACTCACGATTACAGAAGCATGTATGTAAGAGCGTCCTCACCTCTCATTTTCAATGAGGACGGCACGGTCTTTATGCCAGCCCACACTCTATACGGATTCGATACGTACTTCGGAGCACTATCAACGAAGAAATGGCATCGTTACACGAACGTCAAAAAGTTCTCGCTTCATATTGAAATCGAAGGCTCTTTCACCGTGAAGATCATGACCATGAACAACGACCTGGAATATGGTCTGGCAATTCGCAATATCGTTCAAACGCTCGCATTTGAGAATAACTCCATGGACATTGTGGATATATCTCTCCCGGAGAACGCAAAAGACTTCGACCTTATTGCTTTCGAGATCATCACCAGATGCGAATGCCGATTCTCCGGCGCATGGTATACAGCCATGGTCGACGAGCCGGCCATTCGCGACATCAGGCTCGAGATCATCACTCCAACGTTCAAGAAGGAGAAGTTCGTCCTCGCTAATATAGCTCTGTTCGAGAAGCTCATGAATTCCGACGAACCAATCGCAAAGAATCTGTCTATTGCCATCGTCGACAACGGGCAAACCCTAACTGGCCCGCTTTCTGATAACAAGCAAATCAAGCTAATCAGGAACCCCAACTTCGGCGGCGCCGGCGGGTTCGCCCGCGGCATGATGGAGGCAATGCATTCGGATAACCCCCCGACCCACTTGCTCGTCATGGACGATGACGTGTCCGTATCCCTTGAATCGCTCACGAGGACTTACAACCTGCTCGCAATCCTCAATGACGAATACAAGGGCGCGTTCCTCTCTGGTGCCATGCTCTCAATGCAACTGCCCGATCACCAGGTCGAGGACATCGGGTGCCTCTTCCCGGATGCGACCTTCGGTTCGCTCAAGAAACCCATGTGCAACCTGTCTGACGCAAATCACGTCGTTGCCAACGAGGCCGTAGAGT
>CABSKV010000103.1 GCA_902478425.1 uncultured Coriobacteriia bacterium
GGACTCCCTGCTTGGTGCAGTAAACGTGCCGCTGTTGCCAAAACCGCAATGGTGTTTGGGTCGTAATCGTTTCCCTCGGCTTCGGGGGTGGTGGCCAGGTAAACGGTCAGCTTCTCGAAAGCAGATTCTCGATAGGGGCATTCATCGGTCTCGTCGGAAGGGATGTCTTCGTCGCATATGCGGTGAGGCGCTGCGACAGGGAGCTGAGCCCCTTGTTCCAATAGCGCGTATCCTCCTGGTTCACTCAACGGTAATCTCGATACGGCCAAGGGGCATTTCTCATCAGGGAAACCAAGCATCATGACATCAAAGGACGCAAATGCATCGCCGATCAGGCAAGGTGCTATGGTGTTCTGTTTCTTTTCAGCGGCTAGGGAGTAAACTCTCATCCACGCATGATCGTGATGGGTACTGAAAGAGAGATCCGATGTCGAAGAAGCAATCGTTGACGAAGCGTAGCCTGCACTACTACTGGCTGGCGACGCGCAACCACCTGGGACTGTTCGTGGCGCTTGTCGCCTCGACCATTGGCTTTTGCGGCTTTCTCACCTACGGTAATCCCTACGTGATGAGCCTCATCGTCGATCGCATCGCCGCCGAGCCGGTGGCCGCGGATCAGGTGTTCGCGGTGTTCGGTCCCTACATCGCGGCGCTCATTGGCATCAACGTCGCCGGCCAGGCATGCAGCAAGCTCCAGGACTACACCCTCTGGAAGCTGCAGATCGCCGTGAGCTACGATCTTGCCACCATGGCCTTCGACTGCCTGTGCAACCAGTCGCTGTCGTTTCACTCCAACCGCTTCGGCGGCACGCTCGTGAGCCAGACCTCCAAGTTCATGGCCGGCTACACCCAGCTGCTGCAGACCATGAACTTCCCGTTCCTTCCCATCCTGTGCTCGATCACCTTCACCTGCCTCATCCTGTTTCCCGCCGTGCCCATCTACGCCGGCGTGCTCATGGCCATGCTCGCCGTGTACGCTGTCATCTCCTACATCATGTACAAGCGCATTCTGCACCTGAACGAGAGGGCGGCCAGCGCCCAGAACCAGCTGTCCGGAGAGCTGTCAGACGCGGTCACAAACATCCTTGCCGTGAAGACCTACGGCCGCGAGGAGCACGAGCGCCGGCTTTTCGACGCGGCCAACAGGGAAGTGGTGGCCCGGGATTCCAAGCGCATGTGGGCCTCGCTTGCCCGTGGCATCACCACGGCGGCCATAACCGTGGTGATCATGTCCGTGGTGACGGTGTTCATCTCCGGCGGCAACGCCTGGTTCGGCATCACACCGGGCACGGTCATCCTCATGTTCACCTACACGAACACGGTGACCAACCAGTTCAACTTCATCAACACGGGCCTGCAGCGCATCAACCAGGCCTTCGGCGATGCCTCTGGCATGACCGCCGTGCTCGACGAACCGCGTCTCGTGGCCGACAAGCCCGACGCCAAGCCGCTCGACGTGGAGGAAGGCGAGATTGATTTCGACGACATCAACTTCTGGTACACCGACGGTGATGTGAAGACGCAGGTGTTCGACGACTTCAACCTGCACATTCCGGCTGGCCAGCGCGTGGGGCTCGTGGGAATGTCGGGCGCGGGAAAGACCACGCTCACCAAGCTACTGCTGCGCCTGGCCGACATCCAGGAGGGCGAGATCCTGGTGGATGGCCAGAACGTGGCCGACGTGACCCAGCAGAGCCTGCGTCGCCAGATCGCCTACGTGCCCCAGGAGGCGTTGCTGTTCCACCGCACCATCGCCGAGAACATCGCCTACGGACGTCCGGACGCCACCATGGAAGAGATCCGCGAGGCGGCGCGTGCGGCCAACGCGCTGGAGTTCATTGAGGCGCTTCCCCAGGGCTTTGCCACCATCACCGGCGAGCGCGGCGTCAAGCTGTCCGGCGGGCAGCGCCAGCGCATCGCCATCGCGCGTGCCATGCTCGCCGACTGCCCCATCCTCGTGCTCGACGAGGCGACCAGCGCGCTCGATTCCGAGAGCGAGGCCGCCGTCCAGGAGGCCCTGACGCGACTGATGGAGGGACGCACCGCCATCGTGGTGGCGCACCGGCTGTCCACGGTGGCCAGCCTCGACCGCATCGTCGTGCTGTCGCAGGGACGCATCGTGGAGGACGGTCCGCACGCGGACCTCGTTGCCAAGGGTGGCGACTACGCGCGGCTGTGGAACCGCCAGACCGGAGCGTTTGGGGAGTAAGAGGCACAACCGAGACATCTCTGGCTTGAATGCCGGGGAAGATTTGATGACAGATTGGCGAAGCGCTGGAGGCCAGGGCAGGTATCGCGTACAATTCGTCGCAAGAATATCCGGTCCGTGGGTTACGGAGTTCGATCATGTTCAGGGTACGTGCGAAATACCTCTTGCTCATCGCGGCAGCCGTCTGGTTTCTGGCGGGCGTGAACATCATGCGTCTCGGCGTTATCGCCTGCCTCGAGGGAGACGCCGCCATTTGGCTTCTGGTCATCGGCATCCCGGTCGTCTTCGTCGTCTTCCACTGCATGTTCAGCAAGCTCGTCGGCAAGCATGCCGACCGCATCCGCGGCTATGGCGAGGACAAGATGCACGTCCTGCGCTTCTTCGACGTGAAGGGCTACGTGATCATGGCCATCATGATGGGCGGTGGCATCTCGCTGCGCGCCTTCGGTATCGTGCCCGGATGGTTCGTCGCGTTCTTCTACACGGGCCTCGGCACCGCGTTGGCCCTGGCCGGCGTCGGATTCTTGGTCCATTACATCAAGCGCGGCGATGTCATCACCTGCCCCGTCACCAAGAAGACCCGTCTGGCGTAGGCGCGTCGCGGGTCCTAATGGCCGGACTTGTACCTCTCGAGCTTCTCGTTGAGCGCCTTGGTCTCGCGTCGGTAGATGAGCGTGAACAGCACGGTCATGAATGCCAGGATCACGACGTAGGTGACGGTCCAGGTAATCCACGCGCCTGGTATGTCGGCCGGGAACCAACCGAAGAACGCGGCCGCAGGCGTGAGCACGGCATAGAGGCAGACGCCGAACAGGGCGATGCGCGCACCATAGCCGAACCTCCTTATGACCAGCGGCGTGAAGAACACGAGTTGCATGATCACGGCGGCGAACATGGCGCCCGCAATACCCCAGCAGTACATAATGCCCGCCCTGGCTTCCTCGCCGGCGAATATCATGCCGAAGACCATGCTGAACAGCATAAAGACCGTGAAAGCAACGCTGAAGTTGATTCCCAGCATCTTGAGGTACTCGCCGACGCCTTTTTTCTCGGTGTCTATGATCTTGTTGTTCATGGCAATCTCCTCCTATGCGTCCAGTCGTTTTCTTATCTCGCCCGCGTACTTGCGCGAGATCACGATCTCCTCGTCGTTGTCCAGGCGGGCGAGCAGCCGGCCGCCGACGTAGGGGCGCAGCCCAGCGATGCGACACAGGTTGACCAGGCAGTTGCGGGCAACCTTGACGAAGCCGGCATCTATCAGGCGCTCCTCCAGCTCGCAGAGGCGAAGCGGCATCTCGAGGACCGCGTCGCCCGTGTAGGCGAAGCTACGGCCATCGACGGACTCGACGTAGAGAATCTCGCCCGCGGAGACGACGCGCATCTCGCCATCGACGTCACCCGTCATCTTGCGGTCATGCATGCGCAGACCGGCGATGATGGAGACGATGCGTTCGTCCACGACAGCGCAGCGCACGATGATCTCCGGTTCGCGCAGGAATTCGTCGGTTTCGATCTCGATCTTCATGGCCCTTCCTTTCTTGACGAGAGTATAGGGCGTGATGTGCAAGGGAAGGGGCCGCGCATAAGCGAGATGCATGGAGGCGGCACCGAAATGCATCGAGGCATGCGAACGGTGGCTGCGGCCGAACCAGACAAAAGTGCCCCGGCGGCAATTGTCTGGCCCGGCATGGCATGCGAACAATCGTGTATGTTGACGATACTTTGATATCAAAGTATTACGGCATACAATTGATGTAGAAGACGCGAAGGCGATCGTCGCATAACCTACATGACCTTGACCGATACCCATGGAAAAGGAAAGGAAACAGGGAATGAACAGGAGAACGATTACGGCATTTGCTCTGACGGCGATTCTGGCACTTGGAGCGATCGGCCTCGTGGGCTGCGGGTCGCAAGGCGGCGGCACGCAATCGCAAGATGGCAAGCCCGTCCTCACGGTGGCGATGGAGCTTGCCTACCCGCCGTTCGAGACCAAGGACGATGCGGGGCAACCCGCCGGCCTGGCCGTGGACTTCATGCGGGACTTCGCGGATCGCTACGGCTACGACCTCGTGATCGAGAACACGGCCTGGGACGGCCTCATCCCATCGTTGCAGACCGACAAGGCAGACTGCGTCATCAGCTCCATGACCATCACCGAGGAACGCAAGGAGGCCGTCGACTTCTCCGATCCCTACGCTGTCTCTTA
>CABSKV010000104.1 GCA_902478425.1 uncultured Coriobacteriia bacterium
CCGCTACGCCCGTCCGATCTCATCCGCAACCTGCTGTTCGTGCATTTTGGCTATGACGAGCAAGTACGCCTCTATCGACAATACTGGGATCCCATCGACACGCTCTTTGCCGATGATCCGGAAGGGACGCGTCTGAATGCGGCGCTGCATGGCTGGCTCGTGAAGCACGCGCCCAAGCTGCTCGTGCGCGACAAGAACGAGATATACGACGCTTTCAAGGCGTACGTGCGCAACATGCACGGCGATAACCTCGAGGACCTGCTCAAGAGTATCAACCGCTATTGCACCGACTTTGCCACCAACCCCAACTCGCCGGGCGCGAAGAAGTCGCTCGATTGGGCCATGGGCAAGCGCGAGGGGCTTATTTCGGAACGCAAGCTCTTCGGAGATTAGGCCTGGCGTTACTTCGCCATGCGAAACGCGAGGTGACCGCTTGCCATGTCCACGTCGAAACGACCGGTGACCTCGGTGCCCGCATCGCCATAGACGGTGGACTGCCCGGATTTGGGCGAGCCTGCAGACGCGGAGCCGCCGCGCATGGGAAACTCGCTATCGACATTCCCCGACAGCGCGTCGTAGTCGACTTCGAAGACGCTTTGCGCGGGAAGCGCGAAGCTCACGTTACCGCTTGCCATATCGAGCTTGCTGCTCGTGGGACACGTGTTCGAAGTAATGTCGATGGTGCCGCTTGCCACGTGGAGGTCGACTGCCGCGGGGAAATCTCCCGTAGCCGCGATGCGTCCGCTCGCGAGATCCACCTTCAGCTGCTGCGCGGACACGTTGATACTCTCTACGCTGCCCGAGGCGACGCCCAGACCCATCGTCTGGCAGGTGATGCCGTCGATCTTGTAGTCGCCCGAGGCGGTATCCAAATCGAAGCGCTCGAGCTTCTGCGCGATACTACGCGGTATCTTCACCTCGAGGTTCTTCGACCCGAAGTTCGAGCACCCTACCAGGCTGTCATATAGGGCGTAGCTGATCACGAGCGTGCCGTTCTCGCAGCCCCAGCGCAGGGGCTGGACGCGTGTGCCCTGCCCCGTTTCGGTAAAGGTGATCTGTCCGTTGGTCTCGGCATCATCGCACACGGTGATGGTGGCAGAGCCGGCGGCCCAGCTAATGGCGATGTTCTTGACATCGGCCGCCGCGACCGAACCAGCTCCGCTCTCACGCGCGGTAACGCCGTTATACGTATCGTGGATGCGGCCCATGAATGCCGGACCTGCCGCGCATCGATTCGAGCAGCTGACGATTCCGCCGCAAATCACGATGGCCAGGAGCACGAGAAGGCCGATCTTCACGTAGCTCGCGTTGGTAAGCCTCGTCATGGCACTCACACCTTCCCGTTTCGGTTTTCGTGGGAGCTGCGCCAGTTGGGATCATCCTCGACGACGCGCACGATCCAGTAGTAGATGGGGATCGTGAGGAAGATGACCCAGCCGGGATGCCACCAACCGAAGATAAAGCCAATCGCGAGAAAGATGATCACGCAGAGCACGGGGTACGGGAATGTCGCCCAGGGGCTACGCGCGGGACGACTTGCCGCGGGCTGCGCAGCAGGAGCCTCGGGCGTGAAGCGCGTCTGCGGATCGGGCGGGGGCGGCTGCGGCGTATCCGGCGCCTTGCCCTGCGCGCCAAACGCCTCTTTCGTCGCCTGCGTCACCGCATCCTTGAGCTCGTCTTTCAGCTCATGCACGCGTGCGGCCGACTCGGCACGGGCCGTCGACGCCGCGACGCTCTCCGTTGCCGCCGTGAGCATTTCCGCCGTCGCCTCGACGGCTTGCTCCTTATCGGCCTCCTCGAAGCGCACGTCGTCGCTGATGTCCACATCCACGCGCACGAGCTCGTCGAGCGTCACGCCGTAGAGATCGGCAAGTGCTATGAGATTGCCCGTGTCGGGCGATGATTCCGCTCGCTCCCACTTGGAGACAGCCTGTCGCGAGAGGCCGAGCTTGTTTGCCAGCTCCTCTTGGCTATAGCCCTTCTCGCGACGCATGGCCGCAAGGCGCTGCGCGATTTCGACATTCATTGGATGCCCTTTCGTTTCGGCGTCGTGTGTCTTCTCGTTCGTCAAACATACGGGTTGCGAGCCAGTTGCACCAGACTTTTTAGTAGTCATTTCGTGTTTTATCACACGCAACTATCAGTTGCGACCGCTCTTGAGCGGGAGAAACGCAGACGCAACGAATGCCTTGCATGGCTTTGTTCTCTCATAAGGAGTACTATTCTGGGAAAAGATTATTCCGTTTCAAGGGGGCATGTCATGAACCAAAACGATCTCATGGACAAGCGCGTCGTCATCGCATTGGGTGGCAACGCCTTGGGCGACGACCCCAAAGAGCAACGCAAGCGCGTCGCTGACAGCGCCACGTTCATCGCCAAGATGATCAAGGAGGGCATCAACGTCGTCATCACGCACGGCAACGGCCCCCAGGTCGGCATCATCAACCAGGCCTTCGAAGTCGCGCACAAGGATGACCCCAACCACGTCCCCTTCATGCCGCTGCAGGATTGCAACGCCATGAGCCAGGGCTACATTGGCGCCCAGCTCACCTGCGCCCTCATGAACAAGCTGCACGAGTTCGACATCATGCGCTCCGTCGTCGATGTCGTGACCCACGTCGTGGTGGACGACGATGATCCCGCCTTCAAGGACCTCGAGAAGCCCATCGGCGCGTTCATGACGAAGGAGGAGGCCGAAAAGCTCTCGAAGATGGAGGGCGTTCCCGTCAAGGAGGACTCCGGGCGCGGCTGGCGACGCATCGTGGCAAGCCCACGCCCCCAGCACATCCTCGAGATCGACCAGATTCGCGACCTCATGAACGCCGGATACGTGGTCGTCGCGTGTGGCGGTGCCGGCATCCCCGTCATCGAGAGCGACGACGTCTACACGGAGGTCGAGGCGGTCATCGACAAGGACCTCACGAGCTCGATTCTCGCGTGGAAGCTCAGGGCCGACTTCCTCGTCATCCTCACGGCGGTCGACAAGGTGTACCTCAACTTCAACAAGCCCGACCAGAAGGCCATCGACACGATGACCGTGCACGAGGCGCACGAATACATCGAGCAGGGACAGTTCGCGCCCGGCAGCATGCTGCCCAAGGTGCAGGCTTGCGTGGAGTTCGTCGAGGCGCATCCCGGCGGACGCGCCCTCATCGCCTCGCTCGAGCATGCGGCCGAGGCCCTGCGCGGCGAGACGGGCACCCTCATCACCGCATAGGAACCGGCTCCTAATACCCCATCTCGTGAAGCCGCGCGTCATCGAGGCCGAAGTAATGGCCTATCTCATGGATGACGGTCTTGCGAACCTCCTTGGCAATCGCCTCGCGCGAGCCGAAGCAGCGCTCATGCGGCCCCTTGAAGATGGTGATGACGTCGGGATATCCGCCTTCGAAATCACCGTAGTAGCGCTCGGTGAGGGGCACGCCGCTATAGAGGCCCAGGATCTCGCCGCCGTAACGGATTCCCGCCGGATGTCCCTCGTCATCGAGGCGACTCAGCTCCTCATCCGTCGGCTCGTCGGCGATGACCACGGCGACGTTCTCCATGTCGTCCATGAACTGCTCGGGCATGTCATCGAGCGCTTTTGCGACCAGCTCCTCGAACTCATCATCGCTCATGTGAAGCATGAAAGACCTCCCTATCGCGTGCCGAAGATGCGGTCACCCGCATCGCCCAGGCCCGGCACGATGTAGGCGTTCTCGTTGAGCCCCTCGTCCACGGCGGCCACGTAGATGTCGACGTCGGGGTGCGCCGTGCGCACGGCCTCGATTCCCTGTGGGGTGGCCACCAAGTTGACGAGACGGATATTGTTGCAGCCGCGCTTCTTCAGGCTACCGATGGCATCGACCGCACTGCCGCCCGTGGCCAGCATCGGGTCAACCACCATGATGACGGATTGCTCATAGCCCTCGGGCATCTTGTAGTAGTACTCCTCGGGAAGATGCGTCTGCTCGTTGCGTACGAGGCCAATATGCCCCACATGGGCGAAGGGCATGAGCTCGAGCAGGCCGTCGACCATGCCGAGGCCAGCACGCAAGATGGGTACGATGGTGAAGAAGTCGTCTTTGAGGACGGGGAATGACCCACGGCAAATGGGCGTGTCGACCTCGCGCATCTTCGTGGGGAAGTCGCGTGTGATCTCGTAGCCCATGAGCAGGGAGATTTCCTTCAGCAAGGTTCTGAATTCGGGCGAGGACGTGTTGCGATCCCGCATGCGCGTGAGCTTGGCTTCGATGAGCGGATGGTCGATGACATGTACGCTTGCCATGGGGTGCCTTTCGGGAGTGGAAATGTTTCCTCATGAGTATTCTACCCCGAGAACAGAGCAATGCGAGGCAGGGCACGGCACGCAA
>CABSKV010000105.1 GCA_902478425.1 uncultured Coriobacteriia bacterium
GCAAGATCGAGTGCACGAGCATGAGCGAGGCCTCCTGCTCGAAGCTCGTCGCGAACTGCGCACGTTGCTCGTCGACGACGTCGAGCGCGATGACGACGTCGCCAATCTGAATCGGCTCGCCTTCCTCGTACGCGCCCCAGGGGTCATCGCATTCGAAGGAGAGCACGTCAGTCGGTTTGTCGATATCGCGATACGTGCGGTTGAGCTCATGTATCTCGTCGACGTCCACGAGGCTGATCGACACCTCGCAGGCATCGGGTGCCTTCATGTGCGCAAGCGTGAAGGCGGCAAGACGCTCGATGGACTCGTCGTCCCAACTCGCCTCTCCCCCACGCCTGTCGATGGTGATGACCATGAGCTACTCCAACCCCTCGATGCTCTGTTGCACACCATGGGCAGCTTCGTCATAGGCGCGCACGATGCGGGCCACCAGGCTGTGGCGCACGACATCGACGCCGGTGAGGTCGATGAAGGAGATCTCGTCGATGCCACCAAGTATGTCGCGCACGTCGCGCAGACCGGAACAGCCACCGGGCAGGTCGACCTGCGTGACATCGCCGGTGATGACCATCTTCGAGCCAAAGCCCAGGCGCGTGAGGAACATCTTGAGCTGCTCGGGTGTGGTGTTCTGCGCCTCGTCGAGGATGAGGAAGGCGTCGTTGAAGGTGCGTCCGCGCATGAAGGCGAGCGGGGCGATCTCGATCACGCCCTGCGAGATGAGCTGGTTGCCCTTCTCCATATCGGTCATGTCGTAGAGGGCGTCGTAGAGCGGACGCACGTACGGATCGATCTTCTCGTTGAGCGTGCCCGGCAGAAAGCCCAGGTTCTCGCCGGCCTCGACGACGGGGCGCGTGAGGATGATGCGTCCGATTTCCTTGCGCTTGAGCGCGGCGATTGCCATGGCCATGGCCAGATAGGTCTTGCCCGTGCCCGCCGGGCCAATGGCAAAGGTGACGGTGCTGTTGCGGATGGCGTCGCAGTAACGCTTCTGACCGCTCGTCTTGGGGCGAATCGCACGACCGCGATAGGTGAGCAAGGTGTCCTCGCGCAGCGAATTCGGCGAGTAGTCGGAGTTGCGTATCACCTCGGCAGCGCGGCGGATGTCGTCTACCGTCGGCGCCTTGCCAGCTTGGACCATCTCGAAGAGGTCGGCCACGAGCGAGGAGATGACGGGGATCTCGAGCGCGTCGCCGGTCACGACAACGCTGTCGGAATGCAGGGCGACGGTGACGTTGAAGAGGTCCTCGATGGCGCGCAGGTTGGCATCGGCCGGTCCGCAAATCAGCGCGAGGTCGATACCATCGGGTAGGGCGAGCTTGACTTGGCTTGACTGCATCGAGTCTTTCCTCCTAATGCCTCACGCGTGGCGGCTTGTATGCCGGGCATGGATAGTCACGATATTCCAGGTTGCCGAGAATCTCGGCAACCCACTCGTCGATGGGAACGAGCGCCTCGGCCGCCTCGCAATCGGCGATGTTGGCGTGCGTCTCGGGTGAGCGCGGCATGAACAGCGTGCAGCAGTCATCGGCCGGACGCGACGAGATCTCGAAGGTGCCGAGCTGCTTGGCGACATCGATGATCTCGAGCTTGTCGCTGCCGATGAGCGGACGCAGCACCGGGATGTCGACGACGGCGTTGACGGCGGCGATGTTGTCGAGGGTCTGGCTTGCGACCTGGCCGAGCGATTCGCCGGTGACGAGCGCCTTGGCCTTCTCGATGCGCGCGATGCCCTGCGCGACGCGGAACATGAGACGACGATAGAGCACGATGCGCAAGTTGGGTGGGCATTCGCTCGCTATGGCCTTCTGGTAGTCGCCGAAGGGAATCGTGTAGATGCGGCCGATGCCGCCAGCCGGCGCAAGCGCATGCGCGAGGTCATCGACGATGTAGGCGCTCGCGTCATCGGTCACGGGGGCACCCGAGAAGTGCACACCCACGACGACGGCGCCGCGCTTCATGAGCTTCCAGCTGGCGACGGGGCTATCGATGCCGCTCGACATGAGGCTCACGACCTTGCCGGCCGTGCCAACGGGCAGACCGCCGATGCCACGGTCGCTGCGCGAGAAGACGTAGGCGCTGCCCTGGATGATCTCGACGTGGACCTTGACGTCCGGGTCCTTCATCTTGACCTTCTTGTCGGGTGCGAACGCGCACAGGTGGGCACCCAC
Source organism: uncultured Coriobacteriia bacterium (assembly GCA_902478425.1). Taxonomy (GTDB): domain Bacteria; phylum Actinomycetota; class Coriobacteriia; order Coriobacteriales; family QAMH01; genus QAMH01. The sequence goes on from CABSKV010000105.1 coordinate 2,169, forward strand.
GAGCTGGTTGAGCTGCATGGAATCGATGGGATAATCGGTGTTGGAGCGGCGCGCGACGACCTTGAAGGACTCGAACTCGCCGCAATCCATCATCGCGAGCTCGGCGCAGAGGTTGTATTCCTCGGGGTCGCGTGCGCAGCGCCAGCCGCGCGACACGCGGGCGACGCCGGGCACTTGCAGCAGGATCCGGGCAGCCGGTTCGAGGTCCTCGGCATTCTCGAAGACGACGAGCAGATGTCCGGAGATACGACAGATTTCCTTGGTGTCAAAAGCAACGAGCGCCGCCTCCATGTTGCTGAGGAGACGGTGCTCGAAAGAGGCACGATTGCGGCCCTTGAGGCCAACCTCGTGATAGTGAACGAGGCAGATACGCTCGAACAAGCGCTCCCCCTAGCTCTTGTCGTTCATGAAGGCCGTCTTGTCGTAGGAGACCTCGCCACGGGCGATCTCCTCCATGGCAAGGGACAGCGGCTTGCGACCCGCGAACTCGGCAATCTCGCTGATGGACTGCAGGGCGACGGCACGATCGCGCTGGCCGCGCATCATGTCGTTGATGTCGCGTGCGCGCTTAGACGCGATGGCGCAGAGCAGGTACTTGTCTTCGTCGGTCTTATCGAGAAGGGTGTCAATGCGTGGTTCGACAATGGACATATGCTATAAGCTCCTCAAATGGACGATGTTCGTTTCGAATCGACCTAAGATTCTAACACGCGGGCGAGCTCTTTGGTAGCCCTTTCCAAATCGTCATTGACGATGACGAAATCGTAGTCCTTCGAGGCATCCATCTCGCCTTTCGCGTTGGCGAGACGCTGGGCGATGACCTCCTCGGTCTCGGTCCCGCGCCCGCGCAGCCTGCGTTCGAGCTCCTCGATGGAAGGCGGGGCGATGAAGACGAGCTTGGCCTGAGGCAGCTTGTCAAGCACCTGAAAGGCGCCCTGCACGTCGATTTCGAGCAAGACCGTATCGCCCGCGGCCAGATGCTGCTCGATGGGCGCAAGCGGCGTACCGTAGTAGTTCGAATGCACCTGGGCCCACTCGATGAACCCGTCACGAGCGATAGCGTCCTCGAACTCGTCGACGCTCATGAAGTGGTAATGCACGCCATCGACCTCGCCCTCGCGAGGCTGGCGCGTCGTTGCCGAGATGGAGAGGGTGATATCGGGATGCCCATCGAGGATGCGTTCGACGAGCGTGCCCTTGCCTGCCCCGGACGGACCCGATATGACGTAGAGGGAACCTTCAGCCATGGCACTCCCCTAGTCGAGCTCGGCGGCGATTTCGTCGAAGGCGACGACGGGATCTGCCGCACGGGTGATGGGGCGTCCGATAACGAGATGCGACGCACCTGCCGCGAACGCCTCGGCGGGTGTGGCGACACGGCTCTGGTCACCGAGCGCGGCACCCTTGGGGCGCACGCCCGGCGTGATGATGATGGCGTCGGGGCCCAGCAGCTCGCGCATCTGGGCGGCCTCCATGGGCGAGCAGACGATGCCATCGAGCCCGGATTCGTGCGCGAGCTCGGCAAGGCGCTCGACCTGCTCGGCAGGCGAGACGTCGATGCCGACGGAGGCAAGCTGCTCGGCATCCATGCTCGTGAGCACCGTGATCGCGCAAACGGCAGGAGGCTCGATGTCTTCGGGAGATTCCGATGCGCCCTTATGCGCACCACGCTCGGCAGACTCGAGCATGAGCTTGCCGCCACAGGCGTGCACGGTGAAGAGGTCGGCACCTGCCTTGGCGATAGAGTTGGCGGCACCGTAGACCTGGTGGGGAATATCGTGCAACTTGAGGTCGAGGAAGACCTTGAAGCCGAGCTTGTGCATCGTGTTCACGATGGAGGGGCCAACCGCGTAGTAGAGCGTCATGCCGATCTTGACCCAGCGCGCATGCCCGGCAAGCTTCTCGCCGAGCACGATTGCCTCGTCGGGCGAGCAATCGAGGGCGACGATGATGCGATCGGCGGCAGACTCGTTCTTCCAATCCATATGCGCTATACCTCCAGTGCGCCAATGAGCTCGCTTACCTGCGTAACTCCGTTTTCCTTGCAATACGCGACCATCCCGTCGAGCACATGCAGGCTCGCGAGCGGGTCGACGAAATTCGCGGCGCCGACAGCCACCGC
>CABSKV010000106.1 GCA_902478425.1 uncultured Coriobacteriia bacterium
GTCGGCAGCGTCAGATGTGTATAAGAGACAGGTATCGGGATAGGCGCGGCCTCAAGCTTTCCGACGATGACCGTGCGGCGTTTTCGCGCGCTCTCGAGGACGCATTCACCATGGTGGCGCAACGCTACTACATCGAGCTGACCGATGAGCCTATAATTCGCGTTGGCAAAGATGCGATTACCGTCAAGTTTCCCTTCGACAAGGAGCTGTAACCCATGAGCACCGAGAGAGAGCAGTACGAGCAGTGGCTGGAGCGCGTGAGCGCCGAGGAGGCCGAGCAGCTTCGCGAACAGGCGGAGTCGATCGAGGAGCTGCACGACGCGTTCTACCGCGAGCTTGCGTTCGGTACGGCCGGCTTGCGCGGTATCATCGGGCTCGGTCCCAATCGCATGAATGTCTACACCGTCGGCAAGGCCACGCAGGGGCTCGCCAACTATCTTAACGCCCACGACGAGAACCCGAGCGTCGCGCTTGCCCGCGATAGCCGCAACAAGGGAGACGAGTTCGTGCGCGCCGCCGCCGGAGTGCTCGCGGCAAACGGAATCGTCGCACATGTGTACGAGGCCATCCAGCCAACGCCCGTGCTCTCGTTCACGGTGCGCGAGCTCGGGTGTAGTGCCGGCATCAACGTGACGGCAAGCCATAACCCCGCTGCGTACAACGGTTACAAGGTGTACGGCGCGGACGGCTGCCAGATTGCCTCGCAGGCCGCCGTCGAGATCCAGGCCGATATCGATGGCCTTGACTTCTTCGACGACGTCAAGCGCATGGACTTTGACGAGGCGCTTGCAGTGGGGCTGGTCAAGTGGGTTGACGATGCCGTCATTGACCGCTTCCTCGACGAAGTCGCCGCGCAATCGGTCAAGCCGAAGGACGCCCAGGCCACGCATAAGCTGCGCATCGTGTACACGCCGCTCAACGGCACGGGCCTCGAGTGCGTGACGCGCATCTTGAAGCGTGTTGGCCTCGATGACGTAAGCGTCGTGGACGAGCAGAGAGATCCTGACGGAAACTTCACGACCTGCCCATATCCCAATCCGGAAGACCGTGCCGCGCTCGAGCTCGGCCTCAAGCTGTGCGAGACCGTGCAACCCGACATACTGCTCGCAACCGACCCGGATGCCGACCGCGTGGGTATCGCCGTCTTGCATGATGGCGCATACGAGCTTCTGACCGGCAACGAGGTGGGCGTGCTGCTCATCGACTACATCGCCAAGCGCCTCGGCGAAAGGGGAGTGGATCTTTCCTCGAAGCTCGTCGTCACGACGATCGTCTCGACGCTCATGCCCGACGCGCAGGCCGCCTACTACGGCTTCGAGCTGCGGCGCGTGCTGACCGGCTTCAAGTACATTGGCGGGCAAATCGCCCTACTCGGGGCTGACCATGCCGACGAGTTCATGTTCGGCTTCGAGGAATCGTACGGCTACATGTCGGGCACGTACGTGCGTGACAAGGACGCCATCAGCGCTTCCATGCTCATATGCGAGATGGCGCAAATGTACAAGAACGAGGGCGTCGATCTGGTCGAGGCCATGGAATCGCTTTACGAGCGCTATGGCTATTACCTGAACCGAACCATCAACATGTCCTATCCCGGAAGCTCCGGAGCCGACAAAATGAGCGCGATCATGGAGGGCTTGCGCACAAATCCTCCACAAGAGCTCGCCGGTTTACCCGTCGTGAGTATCTTGGACTATGCCGATGATGCGCCCATGACCAAGATAAACGGAAATCCTGACGAGCATCAGACTCTTCCGAAGGCAAATGTCATTTCCTTCGACTTGGGCGACGGCGTGAGAATCATCATCCGTCCGAGTGGTACCGAGCCTAAGATCAAGGCATACGTCTTCAGCAAAGCTGATATCCGTGAGCAGGCAGAACAGCTACTTTCCGAGCTTTCTGACGCTGCCCAGAAGCTCCTCGACTAAGCGATTTCAGAGGATACGATGGGCTTGTGGCCCGAATTGGGAGAGATATATACATCCGACATATAATGCCTGAATGACTAGGATATTTTGGACCGAAAAAACGTTACATTTTCTGGTCACTTATTTCTGCAATCCTAGTCATTCTCCCATGCTCTATGGTTTATAATCCTCTCGCACAAAGCTTAAACACCGTACTAATGAAGAACACACGCACTAGGGACACGCCATGGATTTTCTGAAGGTTTCAAGCAAGTCTTCCCCCGCTTCCGTTGCCGGCGCGATTGCCGGTCTCATCAAGGACGGGAATCCCGTACGCATACAATCGATTGGCGCTGGTGCCGTGAACCAGGCTGTCAAGGCCATTGCAATCGCGCGCGGTTATCTCGCGCCGAGCGGTATCGACGTCGCCTGCGTGCCCTCCTTCGTCGAGCTCGAGATAAACGGTGATACGCGCACGGGCATCCGCTTTGCCGTGCATCCGCATTACTCCGATGATGTCGTCGAGGTCGAGGAGACGGTGGACGAGGCTGCGCTCGTCTAGGAGTATCACATTGCCCTTTGCGGACTTGCATACGCATTCATCCGCATCGGACGGTACTCACAGTCCTGCACAGATTGCCGCGCTTGCCGGCAGTATCGATGGCCTGCAGGCCATTTCCATATCCGATCATGATTCCCTGGCCGCCCTCGAGGCGGCTTGCTTGCCATGTGCCGAGCATGGCGTCGAGTTCGTTCCCGGCGTGGAAATCACGACGCGCTACGACGGGCGCGCCGTGCACATGCTCGGCTACTTCGTCGATCCTCGCAACAACGCGCTCATCGCCTACCTCGACGAGAATCGTCGTAGACGCGCCGACCGCGTCTACAAGATGGCCGATCTGCTGCACGAGCACGGCTATCCCGTCAGCGCCGATGACCTGCGCGAGATGCAGGCGACCCCCAACCGTCCGCTCCTCGGTCGCCTGCTCGTCGAGCGCGGTTGTGTCTCGGATGTCGACGAGGCGTTTTGCAAGCTCCTCGGGGCGACATCTCCGTGCTATGTCGATGCCGTCTATCCCGATACCATCGAGGCGATGCGCCTCATCTCGGAGGCGGGCGGATACGCCTTCGTCGCCCATCCCGCGCGCTATCGCATCGTTGACCTCATTGCCCGCTTCGCCCGCGAGGGCATGACGGGTCTGGAGGCATACCATACCCTGCAAACGCCCGAGCAGAGCGCCGAGCTCGTCGAGATTGCCCAGAGCCTTGGCCTTGGCATCAGCGGCGGTTCCGACTGGCATGGCGATACGGTACGTCGTGCCCAGCTCGGCGCCTACGGGCTTGATGAAGGGCAATACCGCGCGTTTCTCGCTGCATGCGAGCGCGCATAGAGAGCGATGGAACGAAACGTGCACCAGATGAACGAGATAGACGAGAGACGACCGCTTGCGGGCATGACGTACTGGCAGCGCACCTTTGGCTGCCAGATGAACGAGAACGATGCCGAACGCGTCGCCGGCATGCTCGAGGAAGCCGGTGCGTTGCCGGTGCTCACCATCGAGGAAGCCGACATCGCCGTCTTCCTGACCTGCTGCGTACGCGAGAAGGCGCAGGAGCGTCTCATGGGTCAGGTCGCCTCGATCAAGAACGTGCCGAGCGCGCATGACGCCAAGCGCATCATCGCCGTGGGCGGATGCATCGGGCAACTCGAGGGTACGACCCTGCGCGATGAGCTCTCCCACGTGGACGTCGTCTTCGGCACGCATAACCTCGGGCACCTGGTCGATCTGCTCGCGCGTCGCATCGTCACGGGCGAGCCCCAGGTCGAGACGCTCGAGGTAAGCGACGGCTTTTCGAGCGATCTTCCCGTACGGCGCGAGAAGGCGTGGCATGCCTGGATGCCCATCATGACCGGCTGTGATAACTTCTGCAGCTATTGCATCGTGCCCTACGTGCGCGGACGCGAGATGTCGCGACCCATCGATGACATCGCCTCCGAGCTCGCCACGCTCGCTGACGAGGGCATACGTGAGATTACCCTGCTGGGACAAAACGTGAACTCCTACGGGCGTGACCTATATGGTGAGCCGCGCTTCGCTCAGGTCCTCGCGCTTGCGGGCCAGTCGGGCGTGGAGCGCGTTCGCTTCGTGACGAGCCATCCGAAGGACCTGCTCCCCGAGACCATCGAGGCGATGGCCGCCTACGATGCCATCATGCCCCAACTG
>CABSKV010000107.1 GCA_902478425.1 uncultured Coriobacteriia bacterium
CTTCGCGAACCAGACAAATGTGCCCCGGCGACTTTTGTCTGGTAGACTGCGACGCATGGACGACAAGACGGCATACGAGCTTCCGTTTTTCGCGCATAGGGCATGCGAGTACTTCCCCTGCCATGAGGGGGTCGACACGGACAGCTTCAACTGCCTGTTCTGCTACTGTCCGCTGTACGCGCTCGGCCCGCGCTGTGGCGGCGACTTCACCTACACCGAAGACGGCGTCAAGGACTGCTCGGCGTGCACGCTGCCGCATGATGGCGATGCGGGTGGACGACTGGTTGCCGAGCGATTCGCCGAGCTCAGCGAGCTGGCAAAGGAGCATTAGCCGCGACTCGGCTCGCGTCTTTTCACTCGGCAAAAAGCGGCATGAACCGCAATACGATACGCGGCTTGTCATTCGGCAAAAAATTGTAAACGTACACCGATTTCTTGCGGGTATTTGCCGCTGCTAACACGCGAATTATTAAACTTATTCGCATGGATGTAGCGGGGACGACAGAAAGCGTGCTGCAACCGAGTGAATGCTCGGACGCTCTCGAACGCTTTCTTTCATCCGATGACGCTACCGGCTCGGGATACGGCGTTGCCACCTACGTGAACGCGTCGCTCGTGAGCTGCCGCATCTACAATCTCCAGACAAACGAACTGCTCGGCTCGCTGGAAGAGCCGGGCGATTACGCATCGCTGTCGGGCTACGACCTCAAGCACACGCTCGTCGACATCGTCGACAAGATCGCGATGCAGGCGGGCATCTCGCTTTCGAAGCTCAACATCGCCGTCGTGAGCGGCCCGACTACCATGGAGAGCAAGGTCTCCGGGCTCGAGCAGGACGAGCTGCTGCAAAGCCTCGAGGAGGAGCTCGAGGAGCTTGGCCGCGACGTCGAGTTCATACTCGCCGGGTCGAACTCCATCGCCGTGGGCGAGGCCTACTTCCTCCCCTGCGTCGACGTGCACGTGGGCGGCGACGTGTTCTGCAACCTGCTGATGCTCGACATCCTGGGCTCCGAGAAGCCGCAGCTCTTCATCAACGCCGGGTCGCGCGGCGATTCGGGCATCGTGCTCGTCTACGGCAACAAGGACGCGCTTTCGGTGTGCGTCGTGCCCGATGGCGTGAGCGTCAAGGACGCCATGCGTCGGCTGCTCGAGGTGTGCAAGGCCGAGTACGCGCACGTCGAGCGAGCGCTCGTGCTGGGCGATGCGGGCGTCGAGGACGAGCTGCCAAGCGAGCTGCGTGACAAGGCGTGCCGCGTGCCCGATGCCGCGATCGAAGGGACGAGCGCCGTCCTTCTGAGCGAGGGCGCCGAAGACGAGCTGTACCGCATCGTCTCTGCGTGCCAGATTGTCAAAGTGTAGGGGCGCGTGGCCTCTCAACACATCGTGCAGAAGGACGGCTAAAAAAATGTTGGGGAAAGTTGGGTACTCCATCACTCTACTGTGGTAGAGTATCGCATGTTGCGCTATAGTGTGCAATCACGCGATTTGAAGGAGATGGAGTACGATGATTCCGAGGACGCCGCGCGGATTTCGCGACGTGCTGCCCACAGAGGCGGCCTGGCGACGCGCGACGAGTGATGCCGTTTGCAGGCAGTTCGAGCTGTGGGGCTACCAGCCCATCGAGACGCCGGCGGTCGAGCTGGCCGCGGTGCTCGACGAGGCGCGCAGCCTCGACAACACGGCAGCCCAGTTCACGACCAGCGCCGAGGCGCCGTTCCGTTTCTTCGACAGCGATAGCAACCTCGTCGTGCTGCGTCCGGACGTGACCATTCCCGTGGCACGTCTGGCCGCGACGCGCCTGCGCGAGAAGCCCGGTCCGTTTCGCTTTTACTATAGTGAGCCCGTCTTCACCGAGCGCGCGTCCACCTACGGCCAGGAGCGCCAGTTCACGCAGCTCGGCATCGAGTTCATCGGTCGCGGCGGCTACGTTGCCGATGCCGAGGTGCTGAGCGTGTGCATGGAAGCGCTCGCGGCGGCCGGTGTGCGCGACTTCACCGTTGCCATCGGCACCGTCGGCGTGCTCAACGCGCTCGTGCGCTCGGCATGCGACGATGACACGTGGCGCGACCAGGTGCTGCGCGCGTTCCACAAGTCCGACATGGTGGCTGTCGATGCGCTGAGCTGCGCCGATGGCGTCAAGCCCGCATATGGCCAGGCCATCGTCAAGCTCGCGCGCATCCGCGGTGGGGCCGAGGCGTTCGAGGCGTGCCGTGCCCTGTGCGAGCCGCTCGGCTGCGTCGACGGGCTCGACGACCTGGAGCGCACCTACGAGCTCGTCGTCGCCAACACGCAGGCCGGAAGCCTCATCGTCGACTTCTCGATCGTCTCCTCGTTCGACTACTACACCGGCCTCGTCTTCAAGGCCTATGCACCGCAGGTGCCCGCATCGCTCGTGAGCGGCGGGCGCTACGACACGACGCTGGCCGCCTTCGGGCGAAACGAGCCCGCGGCTGGCTTTGCCATCGGGCTCGAGCGCGTGCTCGCCGCCATCGAGGCGCAAGGTGCCACGCCGCCCGAAAGCGGAGCGCAGGAGACGCTGAGTGGGGACGATCCGTACAAGCTGTTCGCCCGCGCCGCCGAGTTGCGCGCGCAGGGCATCCGCGTCGAGTTGGGTGGTGAGTGAGATGGAGCAGCGTAATCTGCGCATCGCCGTGTCGAAGGGATCGCTGTTCGGCGATGCCGTCGAGTTGCTGACCGAGGCGGGCCTGGACACGACGGGCCTGGCCGACCCCGGCAGGCGCCTCATCATCTCGAACCCCGGCGTCGACTTCATCATCGTGCGACCGACCGACGCGCCGGTCTTCGTCACCTACGGCGGCGCGGACTGTGGTATATGTGGCAAGGACACGCTCGTCGAGGCGGGGCTTTCGGTCATGGAGCTCGTGGACCTGAAGTTCGGGTACTGCCGCTTCATCGTGGCCGAGCCCGAGGAGCGCCGCGGCGTGGCCGAGGAGAACTACGAGCGCCTGGGCGTGCTGCGCATCGCGACGAAGTATCCCAACATCACGCGCGCGTTCTTCGAGGAGAAGGGCGTGCAGGTCGATGTCATCAAGATGCATGGCAACATCGAACTCGCGCCGCTCGTGGGCATGGCCGATCGCATCGTCGACATCACAGCGACGGGCACGACCCTGCGCGAGAACAACCTGCGCGTCGTGGACGAGGTGCTCTCGTCGACCGCGCGCTTCATCGCGAACTCCGCGTCCGTGCGCACCGACGCGCGCGTGCGCGAGCTGGCCGCGCGGCTCGAGGAGCTGACGCGCGACCGCGACGTGAGCTTGAGTTAGAAGATGCGGGAGACACGAGAAGACATGCAACTGGTTACCGAGACAATTGTGCCCCGGCGGCTTCTGTCTTGCCCCGGCGATACTTGTCCCGTTTTGGCGAGGAAGGATAGGAAATGAGGACGATCGTACTGGAGGAAGGACAGAGCTTCGACGTGGCGATGCTCGAGCGCGACAGCGCGTTTGACGCCGAGGCGCTCAAGGCGGCGACCGACATCGTCGATACCGTGCGCCGCGAGGGCGATGCGGCCCTGCGCGTGTACTCGGAGCGCTTCGACGGCGTGATGCTCGACGAGCTCGAGGTGAGCGAGGAGGAGATCGACGCCGCGCTCGCGACGGTCGACGAGGAGTTCCTGCGCTCGATCGAATACGCGGCCGACAACATCGCCGACTTCCATCAGCGTCAGCTGCAGCAGTCGTGGTTCACGACGCGTGACGACGGTGCCATCACCGGTCAGCGCTTCACGCCGCTTGAGCGCGCGGGCATCTACGTGCCCGGTGGGCGCGCCCAGTACCCCTCGACCGTGCTCATGAACGCGATTCCGGCAAGCGTGGCCGGCGTCGACGAGATCGTCATGTGCACGCCGCCGTCCAAGGACGGCACGGTTAACCCGTACACGCTGGCCGCGGCAAGCGTCGCCGGCGTGGACCGCATCTTCAAGGTGGGTGGCGCACAGGCCATCGCGGCCATGGCCTACGGTACCGAGAGCATCCCCAAGGTCGACAAGGTGACCGGCCCGGGCAACGCCTTTGTCGCGGCGGCCAAGAAGCTCGTCAACGGCGACGTGGGCATCGACATGATCGCGGGCCCCTCCGAGGTGCTGTCTCTTATACACATCTC
>CABSKV010000108.1 GCA_902478425.1 uncultured Coriobacteriia bacterium
GCATGTTCGAGCCGGCCGAGACGCTTGCGCGCATCGACGCGCTGCAGACCGCGCGAAACGAGCAGCCCGATACCTTCGAGAACCTCGCCACCGCCTATACGCGTGCGGCAAACCTCACCGACGCCGCGCTCGGCTGCGATGCCGACGCATCGCTCATGGGCGCACAGGAGCGTGCGCTGGCCGATGCCGTGGCATCTGCCCAGACTGCGGTAGAGGCCGCGATTGCCGCCGGTGCGCACGCCGATGCCATCGAGGCCCTCGCGAGCCTGCGCGCACCCATCGACAGCTTCTTCGACGAGGTGCTCATCATGGACGAGGACGCGGCCTTGCGCGAGATGCGCCTGCGTTTGCTCAACAGTTTCGTCGCCGTGTTCGCCAACGTGGCCGACATCGGCAAGATGGCCAAGAAGTAATGGTGTCTCTGAGCGACATGCCCGCACTGCCGACCATCCACGTCATCAGCGACTCGATGGGCAACACGGCAAAGACCATCGCTCGCTCGGCGGCAAGCCATTTCGGGGAGCTCGACCCCAACATCACGGTGCTCTCGCATGTCAGCTCCTTCGACGAGATTCGCTCGTTTCTCGAGAAGGAGCAGTACATGCATCGCCAGCTATACGGCGATGACAGGATCATCGTCTTCTATACCCTCGTCATTCAGGAGCTGAAAGAGGCGCTGGAGTCATATCTCGCGGAGCATCCCAACATCCACGCCGTCGATGTCCTGTCGAGCCCGATCATGGCCATCGAGCAGGTGAGCGGGAAGGTCCATAACCCCATTCCCGGCGAGCAGCACAAGATCAACGACCAGTACTTCCAGAGGATCGAGGCAATCGAGTTCACCGTCAACCATGATGACGGCCTGCTCATGCAAGACCTCCCCGAGGCCGACATCGTCATCCTTGGCGTGTCGCGCACGAGCAAGACACCGACGTCCATCTACCTGGGCCAGCAAGGTTACAAGGTCGCGAACGTGCCCCTCGTCGAGGGAATCGAGCTTCCCAAGGAGATCTACGACGTTGACCGCGAGAGGCTCTTCGGTCTCATCACCGATCCTTCCGTACTTGTCGGGGTGCGAAAGACGCGCATAGGCGGTCAGCTGGGCGATCAGTCGAAGTACTCGGATATCGACGCCGTGACGCTTGAACTCGACCGTGCGCGCACCATCATGCGTGGTCTTGGCTGCGTCATCATCAACACGAAGGATCGCGCCATCGAGGAGACGGCGCAGGAGATACTGCGCCACTACAACGCCGCGTTTCCCCGTGTCCCGTCTCTCTAAAATGTGTAAAAGGGTCAGGCCCTTTTACACCTGACCCCCGTACACGTTCATCAAGTCATGGCGCAAAGCCAGTTCGCATGCGCTTCAAATACCCTATAATGTCGAACATTGGAAACGGGGATTCTCACACTACATAACGTACCGCGTCCTCTCCGACAGGAAAGAAAGGATAGGCAAGATGGATCGTGATAAGGCATATGTTCTTTGGTTCGACGAGCTTCGCCGCGAGGACGTAGAGATCGTTGGTGGAAAGTCTTCGTCTTTGGGTGAGATGACCTCGAAGACCGACGTTCCCGTGCCCTATGGCTTTGCCACCACGGCATACGCATACCGTCAGTTCATGGAAAGGACGGGTCTCGACAAGCGCATCCGCGAGGAGCTGAAGAAGCTCACCGACGTCGAGGACTCTGCCCTGCTGCGCGAGGTGACCGACAACATCCGCGCCATGATCGTCGCCGAGGAGATGCCCGATGACATCGTCGAGGCCATCAAGGACGCCTATGCCGAGCTCGGCGAGAAGATGCACGTGGACGATCCGTTCGTCGCCGTGCGCTCCTCCGCCACCGCAGAAGACCTCCCCGATGCCAGCTTTGCCGGCCAGCAGGACACCTACCTCAACGTGCATGGCCCCGACATGGTCGTGCAGAAGATCAAGGAATGCTACGCCTCCACCTTCACCGATCGCGCCACCTACTATCGCGAGAAGACGGGCTTCGATCACCTGTCCATCGCGCTTTCCGCAACCGTCCAGATGATGGTCTTCTCCAAGGCCGCGGGCGTCATGTTCTCGCTCGACGTCACCAACGGTAACGACAAGGTCGTCACCATCGAGGGCTCCTACGGCCTGGGCGAGATGGTCGTGCAGGGCGCCGTCACGCCCGACAACTTCGTCGTCGACAAGGCGACGGGCGACATCACGCGCCGCATCATCTCGGACAAGCACATCAAGATGATTCGCAAGCCCGAGGGCGACGTCGAGGAAGTCGAGGTCCCCGCCGACGAGCGCAAGCAGCAGGTCATCACCGACGAGCAGATCAAGGAGCTCGCCGACTACGCCAAGCAGCTCGAGAAGCACTACGGCTGCTACATGGACATGGAGTGGGGCATCGACGAGCGCGACGGCAAGGTCTGGCTGCTCCAGGCACGCCCCGAGACGGTCTGGTCGCGCAAGAAGGCCGACGGCGATGTTGCCGATGAGGCAGATGTCGCCGGGACCGAGAACCTCGATGTCATCGTGACCGGCCTTCCGGCCTCTCCCGGTAAGGTCGCCGGCAAGGCGCACGTCATCACCGACCCCGCCCTCATCGACGAGTTCAAGGACGGCGAGATCCTCGTCACGACCATGACGGCACCCGACTGGGTTCCCGCCATGCAAAAGGCGCTCGCCATCGTCACCGATGCCGGTGGCATGACCTGCCATGCGGCCATCGTCAGCCGCGAGATGGGCATCCCCTGCATCGTCGGCACGGCAAGCCGCTCGCAGGAGGCTACGGCCTCGATCGAGGATGGCCAGGAGATCACGGTCGATGCCTCCAACGGTACCGTGTACGCGGGCATCGTCAAGAGCATGGTCGCCGAGGCTCCTGCCGAGGAGTCCCCGGTCGCAGCCGCTGCCTACGTGGCACCTGTCACGGGCACCAAGATCTACATGAACCTCGGCAACCCCGACCTGGCCGAGAAGCATGGCAAGCTGCCGTGCGACGGCGTCGGCCTCATGCGCGAGGAGTTCATCTGGACCACCTTCATCCACGAGCATCCCATGCACCTCATCGAGACCGGTCGCGCCGAGGAGGCCGTCGACATGCTCGCCGAGGGCATGCGCAAAGTCGCAAGCGCCCTGTCCCCGCGCCAGGTCGTGCTGCGCCTCTCCGACTTCAAGTCCAGCGAGTACCGCGGCCTGACCGGTGGCGACAAGTACGAGCCCGAGGAGCCGAGTGCGCTGCTTGGCTGGCGTGGCGCGTCTCGCTACTATGACCCGAAGTACCTCCCGGCCTTCAAGCTCGAGCTCCAGGCCATCAAGAGGGTCCGCGACGAGTACGGCTTCAAGAACCTCCAGGTCATGATCCCGTTCTGCCGCACCGTCAAGGAGGCCGAGATCGTGACGGGCATCATGGCCGAGGAAGGCCTGGTGCGCAGCCCGGACTTCAAGATCTGGCTCATGGCCGAGATCCCCAGCAACATCATCATGGCCGACCAGTTCAACAAGTTCGTCGACGGCTATTCCATCGGCAGCAATGACCTCACCATGCTCGTTCTGGGCCTCGACCGCGACAACGAGATCATCCAGGATGTCGCCGATGGTCGTGACCTCGCCGTCAAGCGTGCCATCCGCCACCTCATCGAGGTTGCCCACAGGGATGGCAAGACCGTGTCCATCTGCGGTCAGCTTCCGAGCATCTATCCGGAGTTCTGCGAGTTCCTCATCAAGAGTGGTATCGACTCCATCTCGGTCAACCCGGATGCGGTCATCCACACCAAGCAGATCGCCGCGCAGATCGAGCACAAGATGATGCTCGACAAGCTCACGGGCCGTGGCAAGGAAGAGACCGAGGACCTCACCTGGTAAACGCGTCTGTTCATAGCTCAGAGGGGAGGGGGCGACCGCGCTGCGGCCGCCCCCTTTCGTGTGTCAGGAGAGCCAGACAGAAGTCACCGGGGCAAGACAGAAGTCGCCGGGGCGGATTCGACTGCTCCACTCAGCACTTCCATTGGTATATGCGCATGTCGACGTGAGTGTCATCTTTGAGTTCGACGCCTTCCTCGGCCAGAAGCGCCGCCTGCTCATCCCAGCCGGGCACGAGGCGCCCGGCGTGGTTGACCACGCGATGGC
>CABSKV010000109.1 GCA_902478425.1 uncultured Coriobacteriia bacterium
GAGGTCGAACATGCCGAAAACGGCCAGGTCGCCGTCGACATGCTGCTCGAGCACGAACCGGGTTACTACGACTTCGTGTTCATGGACATCCAGATGCCGGTCATGAACGGCTACGAGGCGACGACGGCCATCCGCGCGGCTTCGATAGACAGACCCGACCTGGCGCAAATCCCCATCATCGCGCTTTCGGCCGATGCCTTCGCCGAAGACGTCAAGCACGCGCATTCGGTGGGCATGAACGACCACATGGCAAAGCCCATGGAAATCGAGTCGCTCGTCGCCATCATGCGCAAGTGGATGCCGAAGGATAACGAGAGCTAGAACCCGTCGATTTGCAGACGAGGGGCGTCCATCCGGTCAAGTGGACGGGCGCCCCTATGTTTACGGCGCACCTGCCTAGGCAAAGACGTACAACTCCGAACCGTCGAGGTTAGCCTTGTCCATGGGATAGGCCTCGATGGCTGGGTTCTCGTAGGTGTTCATGTAGTACGTCTTCGTTGCCATGGAGATGCCGCCGGTATAGACCGTCGTCTCGAACTCGCCGTTTTCCATCTTCGCCTCGCCGTCGATCATCGCGACACCGGCGAGCGTGTGAAACATCCTGGAGACGTTGTCGGCCTCCCCGGACTTCTGCGGGTAGTGGCTGTTCAGGTAGGCGACCCTCACGAAGCGATCGGGCGAATAGCTCGAGCCGGGCAGCCCCACGAGCTGTCCGCCGCTCCCGTAAGGCGCGAGCTTCTGCTTGTCCCACTGTACGTCAGCGACGTATTCCGGGCTTAGGTTCATGTAACTGCGCAGATGCTCCACGTGCCAGTCGAAGGTGGGCTGGTTGGTGAGCACGTCAACGTCGTCGTGGTGGATGTGCATGCCATCGACCATGTACTCGACCACGATGGAACGGTCCTTGTCACCGATGAGGTAATGGAGAAGCGCGACGGGGAATTGGTCGTTCACGGGCTTGCCGACGATGGCGACATCCTTGAGCGCCTCTTCCACCTCGTCCACCGTGGCGAAGTTGCTGGCTACCCACAGGGGGAACTCGTATGCCGCGAGGTTGGTCTTGCCCTCGACGGCATCTGCCTCGAATTGGGCGTAGCCGGGAAAGTTGAGCCCGGCGATGGCGAGGCCTTTCTCGTTTGCGCAATCGAAGTAGAGCGGAACGCCTCCGATCACGATGCACGGGCCGATGACCGCGTAATCCTGCCGGGAGTCGGCGCCGAAGACATAATGGCGCTCGTAGCCGCGGGGAGTCACGGTGACCTTCTGGCCGTAGCCGCAGTTCCAGTCGAGGTTACGGGCGAAGTACATGTTGCCTTTGTCATCGGTAAACCTGATTCCCGAGCACATGACGGGCTCCCTCCCGCGCAGAATCGCGCTTTCTCGTTCCCATGGAAATAGTATATAACGAAAACTACCGTTCACTGTTGATTATCTACCGTTTACTGATATTTTTTGCCATTTTCCATCATAAAATCTGGACATTTCGATATTGCTTACTCTGATTTGTGCTACCGTACGTCGCAACCCGAAAGGACGAATGTGAACTACGTGCACGCACATAGCATTTTTGCCAACGCGCAGGCGTTTGCCGGCGCTTGGTGGTGGCGTAGTCGAATATCGTAATCGGGTTATCGGACTTCACGCTTCTCATCACATACCTTGAAGGCCCTCGGTAATCCGGGGGCCTTTTTTATTTCCCAGGCCATGAGATACGTGAGAACGACTAGCAAGGCAGGAACGTGGACGAAAGTCCGAAGAAAAGAGAGGATAAGACCATGGCAGACGCAAACAAGAAGCAGAACGAGGGAATCCCCTACAGGCTCTACCTGCGCGAGGACCAGATTCCGACGCAATGGTACAACCTGCGCGCGGACATGCCCGAGCCGCCCGAGCCCATGCGCCTGCCCAACGGCAAGATCGCCGAGCATGACGACATCGCCCCGGTGTTCTGCGACAAGCTCGTGGACCAGGAGCTCGACGACGAGACCGCGTACTTCGACATCCCCGAGGGCGTACAGGAGATGTACAAGGTGTACCGCCCCTCCCCGTTGTGCCGCGCATACAACCTCGAGCGCTACCTCAACACGCCAGCGAAGATCTACTACAAGTTCGAGGGCAACAACACCTCTGGCTCGCACAAGCTCAACTCGGCGCTCGCGCAAGCCTACTACGCCCAGGAGCAAGGTCTCGATAAGATCACGACCGAAACGGGTGCCGGCCAGTGGGGCACCGCGCTTTCCGAGGCCGCCGACCACTACGGCGTCGACCTGGACGTCTTCATGGTGAAGTGCTCCTACGAGCAGAAGCCCTTCCGCCGCTCCATCATGCAGACCTTCAACGCGACCGTCACACCCTCGCCGTCTGACACGACCGAGATCGGCAAGAAGATGCTCGCCGACCATCCCGATTCGACAGGCTCGCTTGGCACGGCAATCTCCGAAGCAGTCGAGCGCGCCCTCAACGTCCCCGAGAACAAGGGACGCTACCAGCTCGGCAGCGTGCTCAACCAGGTGCTGCTGCACCAGTCCATCATCGGCCTGGAGAGCTACGAGGCCATGAAGGAGCTTGGCGAGTATCCCGACATCGTCATTGGCTGCGCGGGTGGCGGCTCCAACCTCGGCGGCCTCATCGCGCCGTTCATGCGTGACAAGCTACGTGGTGACAAGCCCGACACGCGCTTCATCGCCGTCGAGCCCGCGAGCTGCCCGTCGCTCACGCGCGGCAAGTACGCCTACGACTTCGCCGACACGGGCCAGACCTGCCCGCTCGTCAAGATGTATACGCTGGGCAGTGGCTTTCTGCCCTCCCCCGACCATGCCGGCGGCCTGCGCTACCACGGCATGAGCCCCATCGTCTCCAAGCTCAAGCACGATGGCTACATGGAGGCCGTGGCCGTGAAGCAGACCGACGTCTTCAAAGCAGCCGAGGACTTTGCCCGCCTCGAGACCATTCTGCCGGCACCGGAGAGCGCACACGCGATCTTCCAGGCCATGGAGGAGGCGCGCAAGTGCGCCGAGACTGGCGAGGAGAAGACGATCCTCTTCGGCCTCACGGGCACGGGCTACTTCGACATGTACGCCTACGAGGCCTACAACCGCGGCGAGATGACGGATCACATCCCCACCGACGAGGAGCTCGAGGTCGGCTTCGCGACCATCCCCTCCATCGAGGGCATTCAGTAGGAAGACGAAAAGATACGGCAGGTGTCAAATGCCGTAGGTCAGGATTGGGCGCAGGCAAGCTGCGAAGCGAAGGTCTAAGGGAGCGCGCCGTAAGGACCGTGAAGCGGGCTGTCGGGAAGCGACCGTCGGAGCGGAGCAGCTCGCCTGCCGCTATGAGCTGTAAAGCGAATGAAAGCGCCCGGTTCGGTTTCGTACCGAGCCGGGCGCTTTGTCATGCGGTGCGCGTTATGGCGACGCGAATCGGGTTTACGGGCGCTGGCCCATGCCACCCTCGAGGGTGAGCGTCTCGCCGCTCATGAACTTGAAGTCAGGGTTGGCGAGCTGGACGACGACGCGGCCGATCTCCTTCTCGACGTCGCCGTAGTGGCCCATCGGCGGCATGTGGACGTTAGCCTCGAACGCCTCAGGATACTGCTCCTGGAAGTTCTCGAGCGCGGCGGTCCAGGCAAGCGGGCACACCACGTTGACGTTGATGCCATCGGGGCCCCACTCGGTGGCGGCCACGCGGCTCATGCCACGGATGCCCTCCTTGGCGGCCGCATAGGCGCACTGCCCGTAGTTGCCGAAGAGGCCGGCACCGGACGCGAAGTTGATGACGGAACCCTTCGTCTCCTTGAGGTGCGGATAGCAGGCCTGCATGTAGTAGAAGGTCGCGTACAGGCCGGAGTAGATCGCCAGGTCGAACTGGTCGGTCGTGTGATCTGCCAGCGACACGCCGGAGGCCGAAGCCTGCGCGTTGTTGACGAGCACGTCGATGCGGCCGAACTTCTCGATGGCCGCGTCGATGACCGCCTGCACGGTCGCCTTGTTGTCGGTGCCGGC
>CABSKV010000110.1 GCA_902478425.1 uncultured Coriobacteriia bacterium
GACCTCATCGCCGTCGATGGCAGCGTCGCCAAGCAGGGCGGCGGAAACCTCCTGACAGCCACCATCAACGGCGAGGCGACGAGTGACCCGCAGGCACGTATCGTCAAGGACGCGGTTATCGTCATAGAAGATGGCGAGGACGTTACCGAGGAGTACGACGAGACGACCACGCGTCTGCCATACCAAGCGAGCACCATGACGGCAACGCCCGATTCGTACTACAAGGGATCGGTGCACCTATATTCGACAGGTGTGGATGGCGTGCAGGCGGTGCGTACCGGCAAGGTGTCGGGCAAGACGGCCACGACGGTCGTCGAGCAGCCCGTCAACTCCGGTTTCACGGCCTATAGTCCCAATACGAACGGCGAGAAGGTAATCGCGCTCACCTTTGACGATGGTCCCTGGCCCGAAAGCACGCGTCAGATACTCGATATCCTCAACGCCAACGACGCGCATGCGACCTTCTTCGTCATCGGCAACCAGTGCAAGGACAACGCAACCGTTCTCAAGCAGGTTGCCGAGGCAGGCAATCAGATCGCGACGCATTCCTATGACCATGCCGATGGGTCGGGGCAGGGCGTCAACATGACGCTCATGTCCACCGACGAGCAGATTGCCGAGATAACCAAGGGCTTCGATGCCATCGAGAGCGTTCTCGGACATCAGGTGAGCCGTGTCATGCGCGCACCGGGTGGCAATTACTACGGCCCCATGGTCGAGACGCTTGCCTCGCATGTCACGGCCGAGCTCGGCTGGGATGTCGACACGCTTGACTGGAGCCGTCCCGGCGTGGACAAGATCGTCGAGCGCATACTCTCCGTGCAGCCCGGACAGATCGTGCTCATGCACGACGGCGGGGGAGAGCGCAGCCAGACGGTCGAGGCCCTGAGTACCGCGTTGCCGCAGCTCAAGGAGCAGGGCTACCGCTTCGTCACCATCGACGAGCTGATCGGGTATGGCGTGGCGGGTGAGTAGGGACTCTCCACTCACCCGTTATCGAACCGTTGCATTGCCCTGCGATACCTCGTCCTATACTTAACGACGTGCATAATTCACGTCGATCAGGAGCGATAACCATGAGCACCATCAAGCTTGCGATTCCCACCATGGGCACGGCTGGCCTCGATTCCGAGCGCAGCGGTCACTTCGGCAAATGCGACTGCTTCACTCTCGTCACCATCGACGATGGCCAGGTCACGACGGTCGAGGCCATCGACAATCCGCCGCACGAGGAAGGCGGCTGTCTGCGTCCGGTCATGCTGCTCTCCGACGCCGGTGCCAATGCCATCGTCGCGGCAGGCATGGGCATGCGCCCCTTCATGGGTTTTTCGGAAGCGGGCATCGACGTCTACTTCGAGAACGAGACTCCGAAGGTCGGCGACGTCGCCGAGCTCATCGCGCAGGGCAAGGTCGACAAGATGACCGTCGACAACACCTGCCATCACTAGACGCGATAGGGGGGGGCATATGGAGCGAGAGGGCAAGGTCCGCGGCGGCGAACATGACGGCGAGACGATCGTCTGCGAGGAGTTCGGCTACGCGCCCGATACGACGAAGGTCTGGTGGCTTCCCCAGACGAAGGAGCGCTTCACGTACGAAGACGGGGAGTTCTTCCCCTTCGACGGCCACGTAGTTCACGGAACGGGCTATTCCTTCTAGGCGTTTCGTATAGTATTATATTTTGTAAGATATAATACAATCTCGCGCGAATGTGAGGGTAAAGCATGAACAGGGAAGCAATCGCCAAGGCCATCGAAGCACTTGATGCAGGAAAGATCCCGGTATTCACCACCGATGACGTTCCTGCCTTCAGCGAGGAGGCCACGCGCGGCAACGCGCACATGTCGCCTGCATCACTCGATGCCATCATGGCCTCCCTCACAGCTGCCGACATTCCCACGCTCGAGCGTGCCCTTCGCGCCATCGACGACAGCGAACTTGCCTGGCTGGGCTTCAAGGTCGTCTACGATGCGGCACTTGCCGTGAACAACGTCGACAACGCCGTCACCAAGAAGTACGGTGACGTTGGCTCTGCCGATGGCGAGCCCCTGCTCTTCTTCTGCAACGACGCAAAGGAGATCGTCTGCTCGCGTCCCGTTTCGGACCGCGACATCTTCCAGATGAAGGACGTCACGCGCGGTCCCTCCATGCACAACGAGCAATTCGAGGGCCTTACCTGGGCAAGCGTTGCGCTTTTCGAGCCCGTGCACGTGTGGTTGCTTGGTGCCTCCGACGTCGCCGTCGAGCTCGCGAAGCTCGCGACGCACGTCGGCTTCGACGTGACGGTCGTCGATAACGACGCCGCCTATCTCAACGAGCGCCGCTTCCCCGATGTCGAGCGCATCCTATTGCCCTCGGAGGACTTCTCCGCACTCGACGAATATGTTGCCGATCCCGCCGATTACGTCTGCGTGCTGACGCGCGGTCACATGTACGATCCCGAATGCTGCGTCTGGGCCGAGCGTTGCAACGCGCACTACGTGGGCATGATGGGCTGCTCTGGCAAGAATAGCACCGTCTACGAAATCGTGAAGGCCGCCGGTCTCACCGATGCGCAGTGGGAGCACGTCAAGCGTCCCATCGGGCTCAAATTCGGGGCCAAGACGCCGGCCGAGCTCGCCATCGCCATCGTTGCCGAGCTCATCGATGTGCGCTACATCGAGCGCTATGACGAAGAGGCACGCGAGCGCCATGAACGCGGCCTGGGCCGCGAATAATCCACATCGCTCAAAAAACGTTGCGTTACAATGGTGCGGTTTTGTATTCGTCACTTGCGGAATGAGTATCGTGTAGGCAACTGATGAGCTAGTGGCTTGCCTGCACGGATTCTTGACCGCATGCGTATGGAGACGCGTTGACCCAGCTCTACTCGCTACAATTCGTGAGCTTCCTCGTGCTCGCGCTCATCATCTACTTCATGGTGGGACGCACGCGCTATCGTCGCTTCCAATGGGTCGTTCTGCTCGTGGGAAGCCTCGGCTTCTATCTCTTCTCCGGATGGCAAAACCTCTTCTTCATCGGCATCACGGCGCTCTCGGTCTGGCTCGTGGGCCTGCGCTTCGACAAGCTCGACCAACTCGAGAAGACGCTCAAGAAGGACGCCGCCGACCGTGCGGCCAAGAAGGAGATCAAGCGTCGCATCAAGCAGCGCAAGTGGCTCTTCCTTCTGGCGGTGATGCTGCTCAACTTCGGCATCTTGAGCTACATCAAGTACTGGAACGTCATCCTCGGCATGTTCGGTGCCGCAGACGGCTTTCTCGCATCGCAGCTGCTATTGCCGCTCGGCATCTCCTTCTACACCTTCCAGTCCATCGGCTACATCATCGATTGTTACTTCGGCAAGTACCCGCCCGAGCGCAATTTCGCGCGCTTCCTGCTCTTCGTCTCATACTTCCCGCAGCTCATCCAGGGTCCCATCAACCGCTTTGACGATCTTGCATCCCAACTCTACGAGTCCCATAGCCTCGATGTCCGTAACGTGCGCCGTGCGATCCTGCTCATCGGCTATGGCGTCTTCAAGAAGTACGCGATCGCCGACGTGCTCGTCGCGAGTGTCGGCAACGCCCTGGACTCGATCGATGTCTCGACGCCGGGCAGCGTCATCGTCTATGGCATCCTTCTCTACGCCATCTACCAGTACGCCGATTTCTCCGGTGGCATCGATATGGTGCGCGGTGTCTCGCAGCTCTTCGGCATCAAGATGGCCGTGAACTTCCGCCAGCCCTATTTCTCGATCTCGATTGCCGACTTCTGGCACCGCTGGCACATCACCCTCGGTGCATGGATGCGCGACTACGTCTTCTACCCGATGGCGCTTCGCCCGTCGATGAAGGCGCTCACGTCCTGGGCGACGGCGCACCTCGGCAAGCACATCGGCCGCACGATCGCGGGA
>CABSKV010000111.1 GCA_902478425.1 uncultured Coriobacteriia bacterium
GGGGAGGGGCAGGCCTGCTCATGTGCTGTCCGCCCATCTTCGAGGCCGTCGATGACATCGCCGCAAGTGGCCCCACACCACACATCATCTTCTTCACGCCCACCGGCGAGCCCTTCAACCAGGGCATGGCTGTCGAGCTCTCGGGTTACGAGCGCCTCCTCATGGTCTGCGGTCGCTACGAGGGTTTCGACGAGCGCGTCTACACGCTGGCAGATCGCTGCATCAGCCTGGGTGATTACGTCTTGACGGGCGGCGAACTTGCCGCGATGGTCGTGACCGATGCGGTGTGCCGCTTGCTCCCCGGTGCGCTCGGTGACGAGAACAGCGCCGTCGAGGAATCGTTCAGCGACGGGCTGCTCGAGTTTCCGCAGTTCACGCGCCCCGCAAGCTATCGTGGCATGGATGTCCCCGATGTGCTGCTCTCGGGCAACCACGCTGCAATTGCGCAGTGGCGTCGCCGCGCTGCCATCGAGAAGACCGCCTTGCTGCGCCCCGACATGCTTGCGGCTGCCGAGTTGACGGATGACGAGCGCGCATTTGCGGATACCATTCGTACCGATTCTGACTGAGATAGCGCCTCGGTCGCGCTATCATATACGCTTACATGTCCACATCGGAGAAGCGAGGGGGTGCACATATGAAGAAGAACTCACCATTGCGCCTGGTCATAGAGATTCTTCTTGTCATCGTCGTGGCAGTTGGCCTTGCCACGCTGTTCACGCGTTTCATCATGCAGCCCTACGAGATTCCCTCCGGCTCCATGGAGCAGACCATCGAGGTTGGCGATCGCATCTTCTCCGAGAAGCTCAGCTACACCTTTGGCGAGCCCAAGCAGGGCGACATCATCACCTTCGAGGACCCGGCCGACCCCGAGCGCGTGCTCATCAAGCGCGTCATCGCCACGGGCGGTCAGACGGTCGACTTGCGCGATGGGGTCGTGTACGTCAATGGCGTTGCGCTCGACGAGCCGTATACGCAGGGCAAGCCGAGCAACGACCTCAATTCCGGTATCGAGTATCCGTATACGGTGCCCGATGGCTACGTGTGGGTCATGGGAGACAATCGCACGAATTCCGCCGATAGCCGCGCATTCGGCTCCATTCCGCTCGAGAGCATCACGGGCCGTGCCATGCTCAGGTATTGGCCGCTCGACCGCTTTGGCGGGCTATAGGGACGCGCTGAAACGCATCAGCTTGCACGCACGATTGGATAGGGAACATGCTGACCTTTCAAGACATCATTCTGACTCTGCAACAGTACTGGGCCGACCAGGGCTGCGTCATCTTGCAACCCTATGACTCCGAGGTGGGTGCCGGCACCTACCATACGGCGACCGCCTTGCGCTCGCTTGGCCCCGGCACGTGGAAGACCGCCTACGTGCAACCCTGCCGTCGTCCGGCCGATGGCCGCTACGGTGCCAATCCCAATCGCATGCAGCATTACTACCAGTTCCAGGTCATCCTCAAGCCCTCTCCCGATGACGTGCAGGAGCTCTACCTCGGTTCGCTGCGCGCCATCGGCATCGAGCCCTATCACCATGACATCCGCTTCGTCGAGGATGACTGGGAGAGCCCCACGCTCGGCGCCTGGGGTCTGGGCTGGGAAGTCTGGCTCAACGGCATGGAGGTCACGCAGTTCACCTACTTCCAGCAGGTCGGTGGCATCGAGTGCGACCCCGTCCCGGCCGAGATCACCTATGGCCTCGAGCGTCTCGCCATGTACATCCAGGGTGTCGACAGCGTCTACGACCTCGTCTGGAGCGAGGGTTCCGACGGCACGGTCTTCACCTATGGCGACGTCTTCTACGAGAACGAGCGCGAGCAGAGCGCCTATGACTTCGAATTCGCCGACACGGACATGCTCTTCGCGCGTTTCGACGCATCCGAGCGCGAGTGCATGCGCCTGCTCGATCTTGGCCTGCCCCTGCCCGCCTACGACTGCGTCATGAAGTGCAGCCACGCATTCAACCTGCTCGATGCCCGCGGGGCCATTTCCGCGACCGAGCGTATGGCCTACATCCTGCGCGTGCGCACGATGGCCAAGGCCTGCTGCGAGTCCTATCTCGAGCACGTGGTCGAGAAGGGCGGTGCCTACATCGCCTCGCAGGATGGTCCGCGCGAGACGCCCGCCGGCGTTGATGAGGAGGGGGTCGCATAATGAGCACGTCCAAGCTTGTCTTCGAGATCGGAACCGAGGAAATCCCCGCGATGCCGCTGTATGCGGCAACGCGCAATCTCGCCGCTGCCGCCGAGACCGCGCTCGACGAGGCGCGTCTTGCCCACGGCGAGGTCATGACCTGCTCCACACCGCGTCGCATGATTCTCGTCGTCGACGATCTTGCCGACGCGAGCGAGGCGCTGTCCATGCGCGCCAAGGGCCCTGCCACCGCCATCGCCTTTGACGAGGACGGCAAGCCCACGAAGGCCGCCGAGGGCTTTGCTCGGGGCAAGGGCGTGAGTGCTGACGCACTCGTGCGCGAAGCCGACGAGAGTGGTAAGGAGTACGTCTATGCCCTGGTCGAGGAGCCTTCGCGCAAGACGACCGATATCCTGCCCGAGTTGCTTGCCGGGCTCGTCGCCGGCATCGGCTGGCCCAAGTCCCAACGCTGGGGCAGCGGGCACGTGACCTTCTCGCGTCCCATCCGCTGGCTTTTGGCCCTCTACGGCGACGAGGTCGTTCCCGTCGAGTACGCCGGTCTCGTCGCCGGCCGCAGCTCGCGCGGTAACCGCCTCATGGCCGATCGCGAGTTCGAGTTCGCATCTGCGGGTGACGTTCTCGCGGGCTACGAGGAGATGAAGGTCATTCCCAACGCGAAAAAGCGTGCCCAGGCGATTCGCGGCCAGATCAATGCCATCGAGGCCGAGACGGGCCTCAAGGCCGACACGCCCAAGGGAACCTTCGACGAGGTCGTGAACCTCGTCGAGTATCCCACCGTCTTGCTCGCGCACTTCGACGAGCGCTTCCTCGACGTCCCGCCCGAGATCATCACCGACGCGATGCTCGAGCATCAGCGCTACTTCCCGATGTACCAGCCCGATGGTACGCTCGATAACGCGTTTCTCGTCGTGAGCAATGGCGACCCGGCGTACGCCGAGACCATCGTCGCCGGTAACGAGCGCGTCGTGCGCGCACGTCTCGACGATGCGGCATTCTTCGTGGTCGAGGATCGCCGCAAGCCGCTCGAGGATTACGTCGAGGGTCTCAAGCGCGTCGTGTTCCAGGAAAAGCTCGGAAGCGTCTACGACAAGACCATGCGCATCGTGAAGAACGCCGAGGCGGTCTGCGATGCCGCCGGCATCACGGGTGCCGAGCGCGACGATGTCGTGCGCACCGCGCTTTTGTGCAAGGCCGACCTCATCA
Source organism: uncultured Coriobacteriia bacterium (assembly GCA_902478425.1). Lineage (GTDB taxonomy): Bacteria > Actinomycetota > Coriobacteriia > Coriobacteriales > QAMH01 > QAMH01. Next base: position 3,361 of record CABSKV010000111.1, read on the forward strand.
CGAGCGCGGTCGTCGAGTTCACCTCGCTGCAGGGCATCATGGGTGGGCATTATGCGCGCTTTGCGGACGAGACGCCCGAGGTCGCTCTCGGCATCACCGATCACTACCGCCCGCGCTTTGCCGACGACGAGCTGCCGCGCAACCTCGCGGGCACCGTCACGGCGCTTTCCGACAAGCTCGATACCATCTGCGGCATCTTCGCCATCGGCGCAGGCCCCACCGGCTCGTCCGACCCCTTCGCGTTGCGCCGCGCCGCCATCGGCACCATCAACATCCTGCTCTCCGGCCTCGACGTGTCGCTCGCCGAGCTCATCGACGTGGCGCTCGGCAACTATCGCGGCGTCGTCGACTTCGACTTCGATGCCGTGCGCGAGCAGATTCGCGTGTTCTTCGCCACGCGCCTCGAGGTTATCGCACGTGATCGCGGCTACGCGCCCGACTGCATCGCTGCCGTCA
>CABSKV010000112.1 GCA_902478425.1 uncultured Coriobacteriia bacterium
GGGTGGAAACCTTGCAATCATCGACGAGGCGTTCTTCATAAGCGCCGACGACATGGCCACGGGACTCGAGAGCTTCTTTCGACAGGAAAGCCATCCCGAGCGCCTCAAGCTCATCATCGTGTGCACGCATCGCGAGGTGGGCGATTTCCTTCTCGCCTTTCTCGTCATGTACTGCGGAATCTACAACATCATCTACGGGAAGTCGGGCATTGACGTGAGCATCGACCTGGACAGGCTCATGAGGCGCGACAACACGCGTGCCGATGTCTTGCATTTGGCCGAGGCGGGTTGCTGGCGGGCGGCGAAAACAGCCGAAGCGCGCGCGATTGTCGGCGATGTGACGGGCGATGGCCTGATTCTGGATATCCCAGACGAGGAGAGCGGATTCAAGAAGATAAGCCGTGACGGGCTCATTGACGTCAAGGGCGTTCGACTTCTGAAGATTCGCATCGAAATCAGTTCCGTGACGAACTAAGGAGGCGCACGTCACCCCGCGTGACGTGCAGGAGGAGACCCTCTCATTGCCATGCGAAACCATGGTTTGCAAAAAATCATATCTTGCCGAGATGGTTTTTCCCAAGCGGGACAAGTGCCGCGAGTACCCTGCTCTCTCGCAAGAGCAATATCGAGGAGTCAAGATGAGCATTGTGATTCCCCCTGCGCCCTCGCACGAGAATGCCTCGGCAGTGATGGCGCGTCTCGATCGCCTCTCGCGCGACGAGTCTCCGGAAGAGAAAGGTGTTCATGCGGTGCGCCAACCTCGCGCGCTGCTCATCACGTCTTGCGTTTTGTCCGTAGGCGGCATCTTCTTGCTCATCTGCGCGATCGCGGTTATCTGCACGCCTGACACGGCATTTTCCCAGGCCGTCTTCCTCGCATGTGAGAGCCTGTTCTGAGGGAGGCGCATGGTCATGAACGACGAGATGGAACTCGACTTCGAGTCGCTTGCCAACGAGGCCGACATTGCGGAGTTCGCGCTCGACACGAACCAGTGCATGGAGTCACTCGCAGCCGGTCATGTCAAACGCGACGAGCTCATCTCGACGATGCTGCAAGACCGCAATTCCCTGCGCGTCATTGTCGCCCCGCATGGCTTTGGCAAAACCGAGCTCGCACGCGAGTATGCGCAGCGCCTCTTTCCGGCCGATGCTGTCAACTGGATCGACGCCTCGAGTCCCGACTTCCTGCTCGCGCTCGACAACGATGACCGTACGATCTTGAGGCGAAACGGCACGCCCTCGGGGCTCACCATCCTCGATGGGCTTCCCTGGTTGCATGAGCAACGTGCGCAGACGCTTTCGCAGTGCATCGACGCCGCCCTCTACGTTGGCATCGAAATCATCATGACTACGACGCCCTCATGCGACACCCTCAGCGTCTTGCAACCCGATCGCCTCTGCGTGTATGCGACGGACCTGCTCGTCACCGAGCAGGAATGTGCACCACGCCAGGTGACCGAGCAAGACGGAGGAAGCCGCGCGTTCGCGCGCAAGCGATGGAATGATGCCGGCAAGCTGCTGTTCGGACGCGTGCCATCGGTCATATGGAGCAAGAACATGTTGGCACAACGGGAGTGTCTCAGGGGCCTGTTCTCCGAGAAGCTTCCCATCAACATCGTGCGCGGCATGTTCGCCATGTTCCTGTTCGAGGCGGGTACCATGCGCGACCTCGAGAGCGCGGGAGTCGCACTCAGGAACGAGGACATCTCCCTGCTCGCGCGCGACTATCCGATATTTGGCATCGATACGATCTCGGGCGAGTTCAAGGTCATGCACTTCGAGCTGGTCGATTTGAAACACGCGGTCTTTGCGAACAAGCTCGAGCCGATCGTGCTCGAGGGCAGCCACGCATTATCCGAGCGGGTTCTCGGTTCGCTGTTCAGGCGCAACGACCTGCGACGTGGGTCGGCGGTCATCGACGCGTTTTGCAACGACGAGCGCTGCGCGAGTTGGCTTGTCGAACGCGGTTGGGATTTCCTCGATGCGGGCGAGACGCATCTCGTCTCGACGCTTCTCGATCGCTGCCCCGAAGCATCGTATGCCTCGAGCAGCATACTGCAGGCAATACATGCGTGGGTCGCCGGTCTTTCGGGGGATGCGCGCGAAGCGTGCCATATCGCGCGGCACGTCCTTGTCACGCAAGAGCAGGCAGGAAAACCCGATGCCGCCAGCATCGCGGCGCGCATTGCGCTTGCGGTTTTCGATGAGAACGCGATAGTCGAGACCGGGCAGCGCACGCTTTCGTCAGAATACGAGCCGTCGTGCGCGCTCGACTTTCTCGCCAACGTACTCGACATATGCTCGAACGCCGAGGTCGCACGCGCGTTTTACCTCAATGCCCTCGATGACGACATCAGGTACGAGAAGGCGCGTCGGGCTCCCGGCAAGCAGCGCGTGCGGCAACTTGCGGCACTGTTCACCGCACATGCCGACGCGTTCGGGGATTCCCGTGCGTTCAGGCTCTCCCTGCATGTGCTTGCCCACGTCGACAATCCCGACTTGCGCCATCTAGTTCAGGACCTTGGATGTGACGCGGTGCTCCGGATGCGCAGGTGCGGCGTGACGACGTTTTCCGAGGCGATGCTTGTGCGGGACATGTGGAAAACAGGGTACTTCGGGCTTGTCGGGCCTGTCATAGACCGCCGCGATGCAAAGGTCCTCGATGGTGCCACGCACATGCTCGAGATGCTCGCAAACTGCTGCGGGCTCGAGTCCATCCCGATTCCCTGGGAGCTGCGCGGGCTTTCCTCGAATAAGGCAGCGAGCGCACCCAAGCACAACGTTGTCAACTCCGGCGTGGACGAGATGTACGTGCGTCTGCTCGGTGGGTTCGAGGTGACAATCGGCGACAAATTCTTGAGCGAGGGAAAGTTGCGCAAGAAGGCCCGTGCGCTCTTCGCCATGCTCGTGCTCAATCACGGTCGCGATGTTCCCCGCGACGACCTCTTCAAGCAAATATGGCCGGGCCTGCCGCGGACGCATGCGCTTGATAACTTCTACACGATTTGGGGTAACTGCGTCTCGGTCGTGGGCGAAGATCCCTACCTTGAGCGCAACGGCGAGTACTGTCGCATCGATCCGCGCTTCGTGCGCTCGGACGTCGGCGAGTTCGAGCAGCTCACGCGCCACCTGCTCGTCTCCGAGCATGATGCGAACTACCTACTCGACACCTATGCCAAGATCGAGGTCCTCTATCGGGGAAGCCTCCTGCCCAGCGAGAGGAGCGTGCGAGCCATCAATGCGCAGCGTGATCGGTACCGCGCTCTCTACGTCGATGCGATGGTTGCCGCGACGGACTGCGCGCTGCGCGTGCATGACATGCGCATTGCCCTGTGGTTTGCGCGCAAGGCCATGGAGGAGGACCAGACGCGAGAGGACGTATACCGCGCGCTCATGAAAGCGCAGATCGCGTCCGGCCAGCGTTGCCCGGCCATCAAGACCTACCTCTCGTGCCGCGATTACCTGCAGGGCACGCTCGGTCTCGACCCGTCTATCGAGACGCGCGAGATGTACAACGCCCTTGTCACGACCGACCCCGAGCTCCTGCGGCTCGAAGCGGCGTTCACGCAGAAGACGGCCTGATGAGCGGGGGAGGTGGAGAAGTCCTGCACGCGATATGTGGCTTCTATGGGTACGCACTTGTTCCCCACTCGTTAGGGAGGGGTTGCGTTGACCTGTGATAAAGTAGTGTGACGCCAATATCGTTCTCGAAAATAAAGGCATGAATCATGGCAAACATATTCTCCAAGATCCTTTCCGCCGGCGAAGGCAAGGAAATCAAGGCATTTCGCAACAGGGTCG
>CABSKV010000113.1 GCA_902478425.1 uncultured Coriobacteriia bacterium
GCGAGCCAGCGAGACTACAGGCTCGCGGGGAGCGACCGTCGGAGCGGAGCGCCTCACCTTCGCCGCCCCAGAGCCCGCAACCGACGCCGCGCCCATCGGCGCAGACCCGGGCCTCGGCTACATCTTCGAGCACACGCGCGGCAAGAAGTGCCTCATCTTCTCCAACTCGCGCGAAGAGGCCGAAGCCGTCACCACGACGTTGCGCCGCTACTGCGAGGCCAACCACGAGCCCGACCGCTTCCTCATCCACCACGGCAACCTCTCGTCAGCCGTGCGCGAAAGCGCCGAGGATGTCATGCGCGACGAGGAGCTCGACCTCACCACCGTCACCACGGCCACCCTCGAGCTCGGCATCGACATCGGCCGCCTCGAACGCGCCTTCCAGATCGATGCGCCGTTCACCGTCAGCTCGTTTTTGCAGCGCATGGGCCGCACGGGTCGTCGTGGCGCACCGCCCGAGATGTGGTTCGTCATGCGCGAGGACCGCGCCGAGCCACGCACCACGCTGGGCGCGACCATCCCGTGGAAGCTCCTGCAGGGCATCGCGCTCGTGCAGCTCTACCTCGAGGAACGCTGGGTCGAGCCACCGCGCCTGGACCGGCTACCCTACAGCCTGCTCTACCACCAGACCATGGCGACACTTGCCAGCGGCGGCGAGATGACACCGGCGGAGCTCGCGGCGCGCGTGCTCACGCTCAGCTACTTTCATCGTGTGAGCTCCGATGACTTCCGGCTCCTGCTGCATTACCTCATCGAGACCGATCACATCCAGCTCACCGAGGAAGGCGGCCTCATCGTGGGGCTCGCGGGCGAGCGCGTCATCAATAGCTACCGTTTCTACGGCGTCTTCCAGGAAAACGAGGAGTACACCGTGCGCAACGAGTCCCAGGAGCTCGGCACCGTCGTGCTGCCGCCGCCCATGGGAGAGAAGCTCGCCATCGCCGGCGCCACCTGGCTTGTCGAGGAGGTCGACCACAAGCGCCACCTCGTCTACGTCACGCAGGTCAAGGGCCAGGTGCCGGCCTACTTCGGCGACGTGCCGGGCGACATCAACACCGTCGTGCTCGAGCGCATGCTGCGCGTGCTCATGGAAGACGCCGATTACCCCTATCTCATGGACAACGCCCGCGGCAGACTCGCGCAGGCGCGCTCGACCGCCCGCGCGGCGCATCTCGACCACGTTCCCCTCGTGCGCCTCGGCGGCGACACCTGGGGGCTCTTCCCCTGGCTCGGCAGCTATGCCTTCCTCGCACTCGAGCGCTTCCTCAAGGTCAAGTGCGCCGACCAGCTCCAGCTCAAGGGGCTCGATTCGTCACGCCCGTACTTCATGGAGTTTCGCATGAAGGGCGACGAGCAGGACTTCTACGACGCGCTGGCACAGCAGGCGCTCACGCCCTTCGACCCGCTCGACCTCGTCTATCCCGACGAGGTCCCCATCTTCGAGAAATACGACGAGTACGTGCCGCCCGAGCTCATCCGCAAGGGCTTCGCCGAGAGCGTCCTCGACATAACCGGCATGCTCAAGCGCGTGCGCCAATGGTGCGGCCTCCCAGACGAGGAGCCGCGGCAGCTACCGCAGTCCTGACGCATCGAGCGCTGCCAGGGAACAAAGGGCAGAACAAGCCTTGCGTCCCCTTTTATGCGGTCAACGTCGCGAGTGGAATCACATATATGCCATCTTCCTTGCGCTGCCTGGCGTAGGGCGCGTTGGCAACTAGTACGGCCATGAATTCGGGCTCACGGTTTCTTGCAGCCGGATTTGCGAGGACCTTCGCCTTCAGACGATTGAGGTTCTTTGCTGCCACCTCCACCTTGCTCTCGCCGAGTTTTGCCTCAATAGCGCGCCATCTGCCATCACGTAGCTCGATGACGAAATCGACCTCCAGACCATCTGCATCCGCGTAATAGCTCAGGGTGTTTGCACTTGCCTGTGGCAGTAAACTCGCATACACGGCCATGTCGTGAAAACATAGCGACTCGAACAAGGTACCGAACAGCTGACCGTCTTCAAGCAAGCGCATCCGATCAACTGAGAGCAACGTGGTTGCCATCGACGGATCGTCAAGATAGCGCTTGGGCTTTGTCCTCACTCTCGAACGTGATTTAACGGGCGCATCCCAACCGGGAAGTTCGTCCAGGAAGAAGTTCAATCGAAAGTCCGTCAAATAACCCGAAAGCGTCTCTCCGGAAGGTGCCGTATCACCCGCGGCCGCATCTTTGCACAGCGTGCCGAGAGTTGCGCTGGTCCCCAAGTTACGAGCCAGCGACACGGCTATGCGTCGTGACAGAATCGGATTCCTGCCCATTTTGCGCATGCTAATCGAAAATAGCAGGTCGAGATATTCTTCTACTGTTTCCTGCGCCCTCTCTTCGGACGAGTTCAAAAGCGCGGGCCATCCCCCATGGCATATCCATGATGCATAATCTTCGAAAGATGCGTGGTTTTCTGACGGCGCAAACTTCCCTTCGAATAGAGCTTGCAGGGAGACCTTGGCGGTGGAAAGGCCCCTTTCCGCCAGTGTCATGGTTCGCATGCGCACCCTTGATATACGGCCAGCACCACTATGTCTGCTCTCATCTTCTGGAGGAGTGGAGGACCCAGTGAGCAGGAATTGGCCTGGCTCATTAGAGGCGTCATCTATATCGTGCCGCACGCGATTCCAAATAGAAGGCACGTCTTGCCACTCGTCTATGGCATGAGGGCGCTCTCCGAGTAGCGCAAGAGCGGGATCCTCCTCATACAAATCAATTCCCTCGTCCACTCTTGTAATGCTGTTTGCGAAAGCCGATGCGGTCCACGACTTGCCAGACCAACGCGTGCCCTGGATTTCCAATGCGCCGAAATCCGCGAGCTTACGCTCCACCAAGGAGTCAACAAGACGTGGCACGTAGCCATCGGGTTTCAAAGGCGAATACCGAACCATTGACGCACCTCCTTAACACAAGGTCAATATAACACACTCGTGTTTTTCGAGGAATCTAAATCGTGATTTTCGAGGATTTTCATTCGAGTTTTTCGAAAACTCCAGCCATGAAAAATTGTCTTGGCGCAAGCAACCATGCGGATTGAATCGGCACACGGCCATTCCGCGACTTAGCCCCTACTCCCCCACCACCTGCACGTACACCTTGCGATGACGCGGACCGTCGAACTCGCAGAAGTAGATGCCCTGCCAAGTGCCCAGCGTGAGCGAGCCATTGCTCACGAGCAAGGTCTCCGATGCGCCGATGGCGCTGCTCTTGAGATGCGCGGCACTATTTGCCCTCGGCGTGCCTGAAGTCGCGGCGGTCGGGAAAGATCTCCTCGAGCGCGAGCTTCAGATCATGCACGACGTCGGGGTCGGCGTTCTCGTTAATGGTGATCGCTGCCGTGGTATGCGGGCAAAACGCAACGCACAGCCCCTCGTCGATTCCGCTCTCCCGTACGATCTGCTTCACGCGTGCCGTGATGTCCACGAAGCCATACGCGGGTGTCTCCAACTCGAAGCGCTCCATGCCGCCTCCTATATCCTCGTCCGAGCTACCCCTCTATAATGACATCATCCGACGAAGGCGAGGAGCACAATCATGAAGACGACGATACTCACCGATAACTGCGCTGCCGGCGGTCTCGACTGCGAATGGGGATTTTCCGCCCTCATCGAGGCAAACAACGTGAAGATCTTGCTCGACGCGGGCGCCTCCGGCC
>CABSKV010000114.1 GCA_902478425.1 uncultured Coriobacteriia bacterium
ACAGGCACCAACCTTGCCGAGGTAAGCCGCATGCTTGCCGACAAGGTCAAGTTCGTGCTCGAGGACGGCGCCCAGCTGCCCGTCCGCGAGGTGAACATCCACGTCCAGGGCGTGAAGGTCCGCGACTAGCAACTTGTAAGCCACGAATCAACGGGGATACATCCATGAACATTGACGATATTCGCACCTGCATTGCAGCCGCTTCGGCGGAGCTCTCCGCACGCAAGGAGGAGATCAACCGCCTGAACGTCTTTCCGGTGCCGGACGGCGACACGGGAACGAACATGTCGCTGACGATGGAGTCGGTGGCCCGCGAGGTCGCCGCGCTTCCGGCCAATGCCGACGGCGCGGAGCTGCGCAAGGCCGTGACGCATGGCTCGCTCATGGGCGCGCGCGGCAACTCGGGTGTCATCACGAGCCAGATCCTGCGCGGTCTATGCGAGGGACTTGCCGATGCCACCGAGTTCAGCACCGAGACGATCGCGCATGCTGCCCAGCGCAGCGTCGAGGTCGCCTTCCAGGCCGTGCGCAAGCCGGTGAAGGGCACGATCCTCACCGTGCTCGAGGATTGCGCGAACGTCGCGCAGCAGGCATACGAAGACGGGCTCGACGTCACCACGATGCTGCACGCCATCTCCGACGAGGCGCTGGCTTCCGTCAAGCGTACGCCGGAGCTTCTGCCCGTACTCAAGGAAAACGGCGTCGTCGATTCCGGCGGCTTCGGCCTTGCCATCCTCATCCAGAGCTTCATCGCCGCGTTGACCGGCGAGCAGGCGCATCTGGCTTCCGCCGAGGACTTCACGCATGCCGAGGCGAAGGTCGCCATCGAGCACGTGCGCGATTGGGCGGGCTCGGACTACATGTACTGCACCGAGTTCCTCCTGCACAGCGATGAGATCGACCCGGTCGGGGCGCTCGAGTTCCTCGCCTCGCTCGGCGATTGCGAGCTGCTTGTGGGCGCGCATCCCGACTTCAAGGTGCACGTGCACACGGACACGCCAGGTACGGTGCTCACCTACATGACCGACCGCGGACAGGTCTCGGAGGTCTTCATCCACAACATGGTGCTCGAGAGCGAGGAGCGTGCCGATGGCATCGCCGCCGACGAGGCCGCCTCGAACAAGTCCGCGCAGCGCAAGCCCATCGCGTTCATCGCCGTGGCGGCAGGCGAGGGCATGGCCAACATCCTGCGCTCGCTCGGCGTCGATCACGTCGTCTCGGGTGGCCAGACCATGAACCCCTCGACGAAGGACCTCCTCGATGCCATCGACGAGGTCAACGCCAATTCCGTGATCCTGCTCCCCAACAACAAGAACATCATCATGGCCGCCAACGCTGCAGCCGAGAACGCCGACATCCCCTGCAAGGTCGTGCCCACGACCTCGGTGCCCGCATCGTTTTCCGCGATGTTCGTCGCCGACCTTGAGGGCGACCTCGACGAGAACGCCGAGGCCATGATCGAGGTGCTCGACGAGGTCAAGTGCGGCGAGGTCACGACGGCCATCAAGGATTCCAAGACATCGGATGGCCGCGAAATTCACCCCGATGACATCATCGGCATCGCCGACGGTTCGCTCGACGTCGTGGGCCAAAGCGTCGAGGAAGTGACGCTCGCCCTCATCGACGAGCTCAACGATGACCTCGACTCCCTCACGCTTCTCGCGGGAGAGGACCTCGCGCAGCCAGACTTCGAGGCTCTCGTCGAGCAAATCGAGGAGCTCCATCCCGACCTCGAGGTTGACGCACAGCGTGGCGAGCAGCCGCTGTATCCCATCGTTTTCTCGATCGAATAGGCGCAGGTGATGTAGGAGATGCAGATGGAAAAGATTGCGATCGTAACCGACAACACGTGCGACGCATCTGACGCCGAACTTGCCGAGCTGGGTGTGGAGTGCGTCCACCTCAGGGTCATCAGATCCGATGGAACGCATTTTCCCGAGGACAACACGCCCGATAACATCGAGGCGTTCTACGATTACGTCGTCGACTGCGAGGAGCTTCCCTCGACGTCCATGCCGCCCCTGCTCGATTTCGCGCAGCTCTACACCGATCTCTCGCTGGCCGGCTACACGCACGTGATCTCCCTGCACATCTCGTCGCGCATGTCGGGCACGGTCCATACCGCGCGCATGGCCGCCGAGAGCGCGCCCATCCCCGTCGAGGTCATCGACACGCGCTGCAACACCGTCGCCCAGTACCTCTTCGTGCGCCGCATCGCGCAGCTGCGCGAGTACGGCCTGGGCTTCGACGAGCTGGTCGAGGCCGCGCACGATCTCGTGGGAAAGACGAGCGTCTGCTTCATGCTCGACAAGCTCCGCAACCTCATCAAGGGTGGCCGTACGGGTAAGGCGACCGGTCTTGCCGCGACCCTGCTCAAGATCAAGCCACTCCTCACAGTCGATGAGGATGGCGAGGTCGAGACCTTCGGCAAGGCCAAGTCACCCAAGCGTGCCGTCACTAAGCTCGTGCAGCGCTACCAGGAGCTCGAGGAGCGCTTCGGTCCGCTCGAGTGCTGCTTTGCCCACACGCGCAACATGGGTGGCGTCGACGAGCTGCGCGAGGCCATGATCGAGGCTGGCATCAACCTGCTCGAGGTCGGCGTGCGCATGGTCGGCCCGGTCATCACCACGCATGTCTCGACCGGCTGCTTCGGCTTTGCCTACATCCCGCAAGACGAACGGGTGCTGGGGCTTGCCTGATGACATCACGCGGAGATTCCGATTTCCTGCTTGATTGCGATGCCGGCAAGGTGCGTGCCGTGAGCCCGGCACGCGCGAAGAATCTCGCCAAGATGGGCATCATGACGGTGCGCGACCTGCTCGAGAACTATCCGCGCCGCTACATCGACCTCTCCAACATCGAGACTGCCGCCCGCGCGCCCATCGGCCAGTTCGTGACCGTCGTGGGCACGGTCGACGAGATTACCGAGAAACAGCCGCGTCGTCGCCTGCACATTCTCGAGGTCGCGATCTTCGACGGAACGGGCGTCATCATCGCCACCTGGTTCAGGCAGCCCTGGATGACCGGCAAGTTCGAGCGCGGCATGCGCGTCGCCTTTTCGGGCAAGGTGAGCTTCGAGTACGGCTTCAAGCGCATGAACAGCCCCTATGTCGCTTTCCTAGGCGAGCCCGACCAGCCGCAGGCGCGCCTTGCCCAGATGATTGCCGTGCATCCCACGACCGAGGGCGTCTCGACGACGTGGATGCGCCGCTTCGTCGCCAACGCGCTCGAGCAAACCGCCGACATAAGCGACGCCCTGCCCGTCAACCTGCGTCTCAAACATGGCCTCATCGGCAAGAAGGAGGCCATGCGCCAGATTCACTTCCCGGAGAACCGCACGCAGATGCTCCAGGCCCGCAAGCGCCTGGCTTACGAGGAGGTCCTGCGCCTGCAACTCGAGATGATGCGCCTGCGCCGCGCCGAGACGCTCGACGCCGAGCCCATCGTGCACGAGCCCGGCCCGCGCATGGAGAGTCTGCGCGCGCAGCTGCCCTACACGCTCACCGACGAGCAGGAGCAGGCCGTCGCCGACATCACCGGCGACATGTGCGCGCCGCGTAGCATGAATCGCATGCTGTTGGGCGACGTCGGCACGGGCAAGATCATCGTCGCGGCGTTCGCCCTGGCC
>CABSKV010000115.1 GCA_902478425.1 uncultured Coriobacteriia bacterium
GTGCCCATTATGGATATGGCCCGTCGTCTACTGCTGATCGTCCCGGCTACGTCGATGCCGATGGTGACGGCGTCTGCGACAACTACGCTGGCCAGGGCCAGGGGTGCGGCCAGGGTCAGGGGCAAGGTGGTGGTCATCACGGTGGCCATGGAACCTGCAATCGCTAGACGAGCTTGAAGGGCTGTTGGCTTGCGTCCTCGCGAAGACATCGAACGGGCCATGGATGCCTACGGCACGACCGTATGGCGTGTTTGCAAGGGCTACTTCAGGTCCGAGCACGATGCCCAGGATGCCTTCCAGGACACGTTTCTCAAGTACTCTCTGCACGATGACAAGATCTTCGAGGACGAGGAACATCGTAAGGCATGGCTCATCACGGTGGCGGCAAACGTCTGCAGGGACATGCTGCGCGCATGTAGTCGGGACGAGCGCTCTCTTGACGAAGCCCCCGCTTCGACGGAGGCACTCGCCTCGCACGACGCGCTGTCGCAGCCCGATTCGCGCCACCACGAGGTGCTCGATGCGTTTCACGCGCTTGACGACCCGCCGCGCCTGCCGTTGTACCTTGCCGTCTACGAGGGCTATACGGCGCCGGAGATCGCCCGGATGCTCGATGCCCCGGTGAACACCGTCTATTCCTGGATATCCCGGGGACGAAAGCTGCTGAAGGAGGCACTGTCGTGAACGACCGCGAACTTGACATGCGCGTGCGCGAGGCCTTTGACACGCTCGAGGTGCCGGATGCCCTGAGACAGCGCACCCTCGAGGCCTATGAAGAGCTTGCCGCAACCCAGGCTGCGGATAAGCCGGAGCTGCGCGTCGTCTCCTCCTCCGAAGCTGCGCCATCTCGTACGCCCCGCAAGGTCAGGCATGCTCGTCTCATGAGCGCGCTTGCCGCCTGCCTCGTCCTCGGGCTGGCCGTGATCGGCATATTTCGTGTCGGCACCGCGCCGGTGGGTTCGGGCGATTCCATGGTGCCCGGTGCGGTGCTGCCCGATACGGCGGTGACCGCATTCGTCGATATCGACATCAATCCCTCCATCGAGCTGCAGCTCAACGATTCCAACCAGGTGGTGGCCGTCGAGGGAGTGAACGAGGATGGGCGTTCCGTTCTCGATGGCCTCGCGCTCGAAGGGTTGCCCTACGAGGAGGCGCTTTCCACGCTCACGTCGAGCGAGGCACTTGCGCCCTATCTGAATGACGATGCGTTCGTGCAGGTGAGCGTCGCCTCCGATAATCCCGGTCAGGAGCGCGCCTTGATGGATGCCAGCGAGCGGCGGCTCGCGAGCCTGCCGTGTCGTGGTTCGTGCGATGCGGTCAGCCTCGAGTTGCGCGAGGAGGCTCATGCCCACGGCATGGGCTGCGGTCGGTATGCTGCGGCGATCGAACTCTCCGAGCTCGATCCCGATGTCACGATCGACGATTGCCATGACATGTCGATGCGCGAGCTACGCGATCGCATCGCGGCCTGCCATGGTGCGCAAAGCGCGACGCACGGTCAGCACCATCGCCGCGGACACTCGTCATAGGGGGATAAGACAACGCCCCTGGGCAACTATCTCATTTTTGGTTTGCATCAGCCGGTAATCGCGTCATTCTTCCACACGCCGGCGAAGTGCGCGACGAGATGCTCGAAGAACGTACGCGCCGCCTCCTTCTCGAGGCCCCGGGACGTGAGCTCGAGGCGAATCGTCCTCGAGAAGCCATCGTCTGCCAGGGGCAAGACGATGACATCGTCGCCGTTGACGGGACCCCAACTGCGCTCTGGCCAAAACCCGACGCCCAGGCCCAGGCTTATCAGCTTTCGCACCACGGCGGGGTTATCGCTCTCGAACATGACGTCGGGCTCGAATCCCCTGGTCGCGCATAGCTCGTCGCAGATGGAGCGAAAGCGCCTCGAGCCCGCGAGACTGATGAAGCGCGCGTCCACGAGCTCGTCGAGCGTGATGATCTCTTCGTGCGGCCTCGACGCCGGAATGGCTATGCAGACGCGTTCGGCGAAGTCGGCGCGGGAGTTCGTGACATGGGTTACCCCACTTTTGACATTCACGTTCCGAATCGTGTCGATGATGATGTCGTTGCGGGTTGATGCGTCATCCCTGCTGACGTCGAATCGCGTCTCTGCATGCCGTGGCGCGAAGGTGCCGATTGCGTCGACCGCGATGACCGAGGCGGTCGCGATGCAGAGGTTCACCGTGCTCGCTTCGGCTTTCGCGAACGCCTCGAGGCCCGCGCATGCGCTGTCAAGTTCCGAGACGATGGGGGGGAGCCTGTCTTTCAGATAAGCGCCTTCCTCGGTCAACCTCAGGTTCCTTCCCTCCCGGGCGAAGAGCTTCACGCCAAGTTCCGCCTCGAGTCTGTGGAGTGACTGCGAGAGGGCGGGCTGCGCTATGGAAAGCTTGCGTGCTGCATGGGTGACATGTTCCAGCTGCGCCGTCACGAGAAAATACCGGAGTTGCCTTACGTCCATCCCGCTCTCCTGCTCTTCCATGAAACTAGACAAGTAGTCATATCAAAATAGTATGAAAATACATGAAATTATATATTAGACATATGAACCGTGAGAATAGGAGAATTAAGCGACGCGGGGTACGTGCGAGTCTTCGGAATGATGCGAGAGAAAGCGAGTTGCGATGTTATTGGCGGAGCTTCTGGAAGCCACGATGCTCATATGCTTTGGGCTGTCTTGGCCCATGAACGCATGGAAGTCGTATAGGGCAAGGACGGCAAAGGGGACGAGCTGGCAGTTCCTCACGCTCATCTGTCTTGGTTACCTCTGCGGCATAGCCGCCAAGGTCGTTCTCGGGGCGATGAATTGGGTCTTCTGGATTTACGTCCTCAATCTCGCGTTTCTTGGCATCAACTGGGTCATCTACTTCAGAAACCGCCGCTTTGATGCGGAACGGGCGGGCCAGTGTGCTTGCGAGCGCGCCTCCGTCGTTACGCAGAACATTTGATGAGACAGTTGCTCAGAGCAATTGTCTCATTTATGGTTTGCACGGCTGTGACCTGGGATTGGCAACCAGCGGGTGCCTCGAAAACGCGGCAAAAAGCATCTCTTGGCTGGTAGAGTGTCGCTTTGCCACTCGGTAGATTTGGGGACGTAATCGCACCCAACGCAAAGGAATGACATGAGCTTTCGAGAAAACCTCCAGCACTTGCGCGCAACGCACAACATGACCCAGGAGCAGCTGGCCATGCTACTCGGCGTGAGCCGGCAGTCGGTGACCAAATGGGAATCCGAGAAGTCGTACCCGGAGATGGACAAGCTCCTGCGCATGTGCCAGATATTCGACTGCACGCTTGACGAGCTCGTGCAGGGAGACCTTACCGGCCGTCCGGTGGAGCCGGCCGCCTCGGTGGCACCGGGAACGCCACCAGTCGACGTCGTGGGCTATGACGAGCACACACGGGGGTTTGCCCGTAAGGTCTCGATCGGCGTTTTCTCCATCGTCTTCGGTGTCGCGCTATCGATCCTGTTTTTCTGCGCCGCCGACATCGACACGTATAGTCCGCTGGAGGGCCTGTTTTCCGAGAACGCTTACCTGGCGTTAGGGGCGTTGCTCTTGTTTGCGGGCGTGGGGGTCGGACTCGCCATGCT
>CABSKV010000116.1 GCA_902478425.1 uncultured Coriobacteriia bacterium
ACCGTACCCTTTTTGGGCGAGCCCCTCATCTGGCGTGGTATCAATCGCCTGCTTCCGCTCGCTGACGAGTTCATCATCACCACCAACGAGCCAGAAAACCTCGACTTCCTCGACGGCCTCGTGGAGCTTGGCAAGATTCGCCTTGTCACTGACGAGTACGACAAGCGCGGTGCCTTGCGCGGCGTGTACACGGCCGTCAACGCGGCCTCCAACGAATACGTCGCCCTCGTCGCGTGCGACATGATCTTTCCCTCGCGTAATCTCATCAGTGCCGAGCTCGAAGCCCTCATCGAGGAGGGTGCCGACGCCGCCGTTCCCAAGACGACCCATGGCTACGAGCCCTTCCACGCCGTCTACCGTCGTTCGAGCTGCCTGCCCATCATTCACGAGGCGACGGAAGCCGGCGAGTCCAGGGCAAATGGCTGGTTCGACAAGATCGCGGTCACGGAGTTCGATGGACAGCGCGTTGCCCAGGCAGAGCCGCGCGGTGGCTGCTTCATCAACGTCAACACGCCCGAGGAGCTCGCCGACGCCCAAGAGCGCATCCTTTCGGGCAAGATCGTCGAGCGCGAAGAGTTCGAATAGGACGAATACGCACAACGCTTGCCTCGTCTTGTTGGTCAGGGCTTCAAGCTTTGTTCAAGCTTTGTTCAATCTTTGCCTCGTAACATCACTGCAGGCTTTATTACGGTTTTATGTTAAAACGCGTTCTTTCCAAGTGCCTCTCCTCAGTAAAGGCTAATATGGCAGCACGCATTTTTGATCGCATGAAAGTGAGGGCTTCAACATGAATCAAAATGGCTCCGATAGGCCCATTCCCCCCGAGGGCGCGCAAGGCGCTCCCCCCGTTACCAATCAAGCTGCCCCCAAGAATCCGGAGGCACCCAAGATGCCGAATGCCCCCAAGAAGAATTCCGGCGGTGGCGTCAAGTCGTTTCTCTACGGACTGCTCGGCGGCATCGTCTCCGTTGCCCTCGTCTTGTGCCTGGGCAGCTTCACCCCGCTGCTTGACTCGTTCAAGGGCGCTACGGTGACATCTAGCAACGGCAACGTCGTCATCAATCCCGATGAGGAAGACGTCACGCTTGCCGAGGCGGTCGCGGCCAAGTGCCTTGGCTCGGTCGCCACGATCTACGTGTATTCGGGTGGCGCATCGGCTAACCCGTTCTCCGGCGGCACATCCTCGAATACGCCGTCCTCGCTCGGCAGCGGCGTCATCATCGCGAACGATGGCGGCACCTGCTATATCGTCACCAACAGCCATGTCGTCAACGGCGCCTCGAGGGCGACCGTGACCATTGGCGACGAGAGCTACGAGGCCCAGATCGTCGGCCAGGACGAGAAGACCGACCTCGCTGTCGTCAGCATCAAGGCAAGTGGCTACACCCCGATGGAATGGGGCGACTCGGCAGACCTCACGGTTGGCGAGTGGGTCATGGCGATCGGCACTCCCTACGGTTATGAGCAGACGGTCACGACGGGCATCATCTCGGCCATGTACCGTTCCGATGTCGTGCAGGATGCCACGGGCTCGAGCTCTGTCTACACCGACATGATCCAGACGGATGCGGCCATCAATCCCGGCAACTCCGGTGGTGCGCTCGTGAACGACAAGGGTCAGCTCATCGGCATCAACACCTACATCTCCTCGACCTCGCAATCGAGTGCCGGCTTGGGCTTCGCCATCCCGTCGAGCACGGTCAAGCGCGTGGCCGAGCAGATCATCGCCGGCAAGACGGTCACGCACGCCTTCCTCGGCATCACGATGACCGCGTCGAGCGACCCTGTGGGCGTCGCGGTGACCTCGGTATACAAGGACACGGGCGCGGCCAAGGCCGGCCTGCAGACGGGCGATGTCATCACCAAGATCGATGGCAAGGCCATGAACTCGCCGAGCGACGTCAGCATCGCCGTTAGCTCCAAGAACGCGGGCGACACGATCGAGATCACGTACGTGCGCGGTGGAAGCGAGCACACTGCCACGGTCACGCTTGGTAGCGATGACGAGGATCCCCAAGAGTATGCCGATGGCGGCGCACCTGCCCAACAGAACAATGGTGGCAACGGCAACAACGGATACGGCTTCGGCTTCAATCCCTTTGGCCGCTAGAAAAGGAGCTCCGAAGCTGTCAAGTAACCTAGCGTTGGGCAGGTCGTCGAACCGAGGTCTAAGGGAGCGAGCCGTAAGGACCACGAAGTGGCCCGTCGGGGAGCGACCATCGAGGCGAGACGGTCTGCCCTAGCTCTTCTTATTGTTGAAGTCCTTGACGAAGCGGTAGCCGTAACCGCGCACGGTCTCGATGACGTTGGGGTCGAGGCCGACGCTTGCGAGCTTGTCGCGCAGGCGCTTGATGTGCGTGTCGACGGTCTTGGTCTCGACGACGTACTGCCAATCCCATGCCTCGCGCAGTAGCTGCTCGCGACCGAGTACGGTGCCCGCGTGGCTCATGAGCGTGACGAGCAGCTCGAACTCGCGCGGGGTGAGTTCGATGTCCTTGCCCTCGAAGGTGGCATGGTGACCGGCCTCGTCCAGATGGATGCCGCTCACGTCAAGGACGCGTACGCCATCGGCGCCCGTATCGGCTTCTTGCGGGGCACGACGTAGCAGCGCATGTACGCGGGCAAGCAGCTCGCGGATGCCGAAGGGTTTTGCCAGATAGTCGTCACCGCCCAGTTCGAGGCCGACGACCTTGTCGAGCTCCGTGTCGCGGGCGGAGAGGAACAGCACGGGCACGTTGCTCTTCGCGCGAATGCGGCGGCATACCTCGTAGCCGTCGATGCCGGGCAGCATGACGTCGAGAATGACCAGGTCGTAGTCATTGGCACTGGCCATATCGACGGCTTCGTTGCCATTGTGCGCAACGTCGACCTTGTAACCCTCCTTCGAGAGGTTGAAGCTGACGAAATCGGTTATTGCCTGCTCGTCGTCAACGACGAGGATTCTCTGTTCGCTTTTTTCATCCATGGTAAGCTCCACTCAACCATAACCTGTTACGATTACCTTCTATTGTATGCGCTGCGGGATAGTTCATGCTATCCCGTAATGAAATTGTTTTGAGAAATGGAGAATGCATGCTTCTGACCGTGGACATCGGGAATACGCAAACTGCGATGGGGCTTTTCGAGGGCGAGGAGCTCATCGCGCATTGGGTCTTCACCACGCGCTCGCAAGACACGGCCGACGAGGTACAGCTCCTGCTCACTGGCCAGCTCGAGCTCAACGACATCGACGCGGAGGCCTGCGACGATGTCGTCATCGCATCGGTCGTTCCCGCGCTCACGGAATGCTGGGCGACGGTTGCGCGTCGTCTCACGCAACGCGAGCCCATCATCGTGGGGCCCGGCATCAAGACGGGGCTCGCGATGCGCTATGACAATCCGGCCGAAATCGGTGCCGATCGCGTGGCCGACGCCATAGCCGCCATCCAGCTCGAGGGAGCACCCGTCGTGGTCGTCGACCTGGGGACTACCACCAACATCGAGGTCATCGACGAAAAGGGCCGTTT
>CABSKV010000117.1 GCA_902478425.1 uncultured Coriobacteriia bacterium
GTCTTCTTCCTCGTGGGCCTGTGGCATGGTGCCGAGATGCACTACATCTTCTGGGGCCTGTACAATGGCGTGCTCATCGCCTCGGCCGATCTGGCCCGCCCGCTTTTCACTTGGCTCGTCGACAAGCTCAAGATCAACGTCGAGTCGGCGCCCTATCACGTGTTCAGGATCGTGCGCACCTTCATCCTCGTGTGCATCGGCTACTACTTCGACCGTCTCATGAACGCCGGCGATCTCCCCATCGCGTTTTACAACACCATCTTCAACTTCCAGCCGCAAAACTTCGTACCCTATCTGCTCCTGCATCCCACGGCCAACTTCACGCTCTGCCTCATGCTGGCGGGGGTCTCCTGCATCATCCTCTTCGTCATCAGCGTCTTGAGCGAGCGCGGCATCGACGTGAAGGAGCGCATCCTTACCGCTCCGCTGGTCGTGCGCTTCGTCATCTACACCGCGTTCGTCTTACTCATCCTCTTCTCCTTCACGCTCGTGCAATCATCCGGGGGGTTCATGTATGCGAACTTCTAGGTTGAGAAAGGTCCTCTCCGCGCTTGTCATCGCCGTCCTCATGGTCGGCCTGTTCGGCGTGCTCAACTTCGCGCTCGAGCTCAAGGGAACGAAGAGCAACATCGTCTGGACCAACTTCGAGCAGTCCGAGGACCTCGACACCATCTACATCGGCACCTCCATTGCCGCCTCCTCGTTCAACCCCATCCTCATCGATGACGAGCTCGGCACGAACTCCGCCAACATGGCCTCGCCACTGCAGAAGATCGAGGAGAGCTATCTCGGCATACAGAGTGCCTACGAGTGCTTCGGCATCAAGCGCGTCGTGATGACGCTCGACTTCACCACGCTGCAGCTCAACGAGACGCCCAACCTCGGCTCGACCTACCTCACGCAACGTGGCCGCGTCATCGGTCCGGGCCCGTACCTCGCATCTGCGGCCTGGCTTATCGCCGAGAAGGGTGCGGCGAGCGCGCCCGGGTCGATCAACATGCTCTTTCCCTGGGTTTCCAATCATCCTGCCTGGAAGGAGGGGCTCTCCGGCGTCAAGCGCAACGTGACGAGCAAGCTCGACGGCTCATCGGTCGCCTCGGCCGTCGAGGCGATGGAGCCGGGCTGGGTCTACTTCGGTAAGGGCTACGGCAACAACTATAACCAGCTCGACTACAATGGCGAGAACGTCGCCCTGTTCGGCGAGCTCGAGAAAATCGAGACGCTGACCTTCGAGGAAGCGGCGGTCGAGGGCGTACGCGAGATCTGCGAGTACTGCGCGCAGCACGACATCGAGCTCATCGTCGTGAACGTGCCCATCCCCACCTTCAACATTCATGGCTACGGGCAGCTCTACGTCGATTCGCAGGAGGCGGTCGCCGAGATACTCGACGATATGGGCGTCAAGTACTACGACTTCGTCTATGCCAAGCCCGAGCTGCTCCAGCTCGCGCCTGAGGACTTCTACGATAACCAGCACCTCAACGCGGTGGGCGCAGACAAGTTCAGCACGGCGTTCGCCACCTTCATGCGCATGCTCGATGCGGGCCAAGACACGAGCACGCTCTTCTACATACCCGGGGAATACCTCGCGACAATCGATTACGTATCGGCCGTCAAGGCGAGTGCCACGTCGAACGAAGATGGCATCCACATCACGGGCAAGGCCTTTGCCGGCACAAACGTCGAGACTGAATACCAAATGCTCGCCAAGCCCGTCGGCACTGACGAGTGGCAGCTCGTGCGCGAGTACAGTCCGGCGAGCTCCGCGATCTGGAACCCGGATGCGCGAGGAACCTATGACATACGCGTAAACGTCCGCGCAAGGGGAAGCGACGTCGACTACGACCATTTCAACACGGCCCAAGTCATATACTGATTTTCGCTCGTGCTATATTGCTAAAGTCTCTCGGACGCTTTTAGAAAGGTAAGCATTATGGGTGGATTCTGTGGCGTTGCCTCCAAGCGCGATTGCGTCTTGGATGTGTTCTTTGCGGTCGATTACCATTCGCACCTCGGCACGCGAAGGGCGGGCATGATCTTCCACGACGAAGACGGCTTCCAGCGTCAGATTCACTCGATCGAGAACACGCCGTTTCGCACGCGCTTCGAGGATGATCTCGCCAAGTTTCACGGCAATTGCGGCATCGGCTGCATCAGCGACACCGACCCCCAGCCACTGCTCGTCCGCTCGCATCTGGGCGTCTTCGCCATCACGACCATCGGATGCATCAACAACGCCGACGAGCTCGTGGACGAGTACTTCTCCAAGGGCGACCGCCAGTTCATGGCGATGAGCTCCGGCAAGGTCAACTCGACCGAGCTCGTCGCCGCGCTCATCAACCAGCGCGAGGACTTCGTCGCGGGCATCAAGTTCGCCCAGGAGGTCGTCGACGGCTCGCTCACGCTGCTCATCATGACCGATGACGAACACATCATCGCCGCCCGTGACAAGATGGGCCGCCTGCCCATCCTCATCGGCAAGAATGCCGATGGCTATTGCGCGTCCTTCGAGTCGTTTGCCTACGAGAAGCTCGGCTACATCACCGATTACGAGCTCGGCCCCGCCGAAATCGTCGATATCACCTGCGAGGGGTATAAGACGCTCTCCGAGCCGGGTGACGAGATGAAGATCTGCGCCTTCCTCTGGATCTACTACGGCTACCCCAACTCCAAGTACGAGGGGGAGAACGTCGAGGCCGTGCGCAATCGCAACGGTGCCATCATGGCACGCGACGAGAAGGCCCGCGGCATTCTGCCCGATGTCGATTCCGTCGGAGGCGTGCCCGATTCCGGCGTGGCACATGGCATCGGCTATTCCAACGAGTCGGGCCTGCCGTACGCCCGTCCCTTCATCAAGTACACGCCGACCTGGCCGCGCTCCTTCATGCCGCAAGACCAGTCCATCCGCAATCGCGTCGCCAAGATGAAGCTCGTGCCCGTACCCGAGCTCATCGAGAACAAGAAACTGCTCTTCGTCGACGATTCCATCGTGCGTGGCACCCAGCTACGCGAGACGGTGAGCTTCCTCTACGACGCCGGCGCGGCCGAGGTGCACATGCGCAGCGCCTGCCCGCCCATCATGTATGGATGCAAGTACCTCACGTTCTCGCGCAACAAGGACGACATGGACCTGCTCGCACGCCGCGTCATCCAGCAGCTCGAAGGTGACGAGGGCCAGGAGCACATCGACGAGTATGCCGATGCCACGACCGAGCGCGGTGCGTGCATGCTCAAGACCATCTGCGAGGAGATGGGCTTCGATTCGCTGAGTTACCAGTCGCTACCGGGCATGCTCGAGGCCATCGGCATCGACCCGTCAAAGATCTGCACCTATTGTTGGGACGGCAGGGAGTAGGGGACTGTAAACGGAGCGCGCTGACGCGAGGCGCTTGCCAAGCGATTGCACCCGAAGCTCGAAAACGCTCGGCCGCGTGCGGCGACGCGAAGCTAGT
>CABSKV010000118.1 GCA_902478425.1 uncultured Coriobacteriia bacterium
GGATGAGGGTGTCGCGGCCCGAGCCTGCGCCGAGGAAGCGCCCGGCGAGCTCGAGGTCGCCGATGGTGGCGGAGAGGCCGATGCGACGCGGATTGCAGCCGGCTAGGCGCGTCATGCGCTCGATGAGGCATAGGCATTGGCCGCCGCGGTCGGCGCGCATGAGGGAGTGTATCTCGTCAATCACGATGAAGCGCAGGTCGCCGAAGAGCTTGGGGATGTAGGAGTGCTTGTGCAGCAGCAGGGCCTCGAGGGATTCTGGCGTGATCTGCAGGATGCCGCTCGGGTGCTTGAGCAGCTTGGACTTGCGCGATTGCGCGACATCGCCGTGCCAGCGCCAAACGGGGATGTCGGCTTCCTCGCATAGCTCGCCCAGGCGGCCGAACTGGTCGTTGATGAGAGCCTTGAGCGGCGCAATGTAGAGCACGCCGACGCTCGTGGAGGGGTCTTCGTCGAGCTTGCTGAGTATGGGGAAGAACGACGCCTCGGTCTTGCCGGAGGCCGTGGATGCGGCCAGCAGGACGTTATCCTCGGTATTGAAGATGGCGTCGGCTGCGGCGACTTGTACCGAGCGCAGGCTCTCCCAGCCATTGCGGTAGATGAAGTCCTGGATGAAGGGCGCGTATGAGGCAAAGACGTCCATGGCCGCTCCTGGCTATAGCGTGAACTCGAAGAAGTTGTCCTGGCGGGCACCTTGCGCTGTGTTTACGTTTTTGTTTATGGGGGCAGAATCTGCCCCCTGAATAAATGCCTCGCTTTCCAGCAGCTCGTCCATCTGCGCGCTCGGGTTTTGGTACATGATGTCGAGTAGCTCGATGAAGTCGCGAATGACCTCGCGCGGGGTGATGTGCGTACTTGCCCCGACACGCTCGAACTCGGTCTTGATGAACTGCACGAGTTGCTCGTCGGTCAGGCGTGGCTCGTAGTCGAAGAGCTGGGCGTGGATGTTCGTGAGCTTTTCGGTGAGCACGAGGAGCTCCTCGTGGGTGAGCGGCACGAGGCGGATGATGGGGGCGAGCATGTCCTTGTACTGCTGGCCGGCGAAGCGCCCCTCGGCCAGGCGGCTGCGCAGCGCCTCGTACGAGTAGACGCCGCGGCGCTTGTCCTCGACGCATTGCGGCGTGCCGCCCATGATGATGCCGAGATGCTGTGCCTTGCCCTGCAGCGTGTCGTTGTACATCGTGAGGATCTTCTCGTAGTTGTACTGGCGCGTGATGGCGTTGGGGATCTTGTAGATATTGACGAGCTCGTCGATGAGCACGATGAGGCCGGCGTAACCCGCCTGCACGAGAAACGACGCGAAGAGCTTGATGTACTCGTACCAGTCGTCGTCGGTGATGACGATGCGCACGCCGAGCTCGGTCTTGGCTTCGGTCTTGTTGGCGTACTCGCCGCGGAACCACTTGATGACCTTGGCCTTCGTGTCCTCGTCGTCTTGCACGTAGGCGCGGTAGTACATGACGAGCAGCTGCGCGAAGTCGAAGCCGTGCACGAGCTCCGACAGCGTGCCGACGACCTCGTGGATGCGCTGCTCGACGCGTTGGGTGAAGGCATCCGTTCCCGGCTCGAGGCCTTGCGCGAGTACGTCTTGCTGCACGCCCGATATCCAGCGATCGAGGATGAGCGTGAGCGCGCCGCCCTCGGGGCGGGTCTTGGTCGACATGTTGCGGATGAGCTCCTTGTAGGTGGCGAGACCCTGGCCGTGGCTGCCCTGCAGGCGGCGTTCGGGAGAGAGGTCGGCGTCGACGACGACAAAGTTGCGGTCCATTGCGTAGTTACGGATGGTTTGCAGCAGGAAGCTCTTGCCGCTGCCGTACTTGCCGACGATGAAGCGGAAGGTCGCGCCGCCATCGGCGATGATGTCGACGTCATGGAGTAGGGCGTCGATCTCTGCCTCACGTCCGACGGCCACATAGGGCAGGCCGACGCACGGGACGACGCCGCCCTTGAGGGAGTTGAGGACGGTCGATGCGATGCGCTTGGGGATCTTGGTGGCCACGGTAGCTCCTTAGTCCAGGCCGAGCAGGGCGCGTAGCTCGGGGGCGTAGTCTTCGATGATGGTGGGCTCGCCGCCGCTCGCGTCGATGCAGATGTCGGCGAACTCGTCGTAGAGCTTCTCGTTGATGGAGTCGACGAGCACGGATGCCATGCAATGGTGGGTGCGCTCGAACTCGCGGACTTCACCACCGGCGAGTAAGTGGATGAGGAGAGCGGCTTCATCAGGCGTGAGGGAAGGTGAAATAGGTTGTTGCATAGCGTGCGGGGACGGATGCACAAAGCGAGTTTCCCTAAAGGGACTAGCTTCGCGTCGCCGCATACTCGCGAAAGCGCCAGTGGCGCTTTCGTGCGAGCTCAGGACTGTCTGAGCGACTGCGCCGTCCCCGCACGGCATGTCAGGCGTCTGCTCCTCGTTCCCACGCATGATGAGATTGCTCTCATCGTCTACGATGAGCTTCTCGCAGGTCTCGTCGGCGGCTTTGCGTATGTGGTCGAGCTGCGAGAAGTCGATGCGCACGGCACGCTGCTCGCGCAGACGCGCTTCCTCGGCAAGCTCTGACGCGTGTGCCTCGATGGCCTTGAGCAGGTACTTCGTGGCGAGCTTGCGCTCGAGCGTGTTGGGGTACGCGTAGGCGTCGCGCAGGACGCATTCGCAGGTCTCGAGCAGTTGCGTGACCCAGAGCAGGGGGTACTCGAGGTTCTCGTAGCGCGTGCGAAACCAGGCTCCGTTGCGGCAGTACACCGTGTCGTGGGCGCTGATTTCGTATTCGGCATGCTCGATGGCGAGCGGGTTGGCGAAGACGGCGCGCTGGAAGGGCCAAAGGCGCTCGCTCTTCATGCGACCGGCGAGCTTGGCGGGAAGCGTCGTCTTGAGCTTGGCGTGGTGCTGGCTGGCACAGCGGTAGGCGTGTGTCACGAGCTGCTTGAGCTCGGCTTCGTGCTCGAGGAAGAAGGGCGAATCCTCGATGGGGTGGCTGCCGAGCGTGACGAGCGCGTCGAAGAGCTCGCCGCTGGCGTGCGTCTCGTGGTGTAGCAGCACGTCGAAGGCGGCGTCGTTGCGTGCGAAGGAGCGAGTGCGCAGCAGGCTTGCGTCCAGGCCGTAGTAGATCACGAAGTCGTCGAGCCAGGTGTCGAAGAGCTGGCCGAAGCGCGCGTCAAAGCGCCGATAGGCGGTGCCGAATGCGAGGAGCGCGTCGTAGCCCTTGCGTGCGCTGGTGACGCCGACAAGGTTGATGAGCTCGTAGAGGTAGATGTAGGCAAACGAGAGCGGGCCTTGCTCGAGCTGGCCGGCACGCAGCTTGGTGCGCCAGGCGAAGTAGCCGCGTAGTTGCTCGTTGCTCATGTCCTCGTAAGTGGGGTAGTACTGCGAAAAGCTGCCGGTGAACTCGAAGT
>CABSKV010000119.1 GCA_902478425.1 uncultured Coriobacteriia bacterium
CACGTCGCAGAACGAGCCCATGCAGATGATTACGCGATCGGCATCGGGGGCACCGTAGTAGTTGAACAGGCCGTAATCGGTGCCGAGCTTCTCGTTGATCTTGTTCATGTACTCCTCGACGATGGCGGGGAGCTCGTCGTAGGCGGCATTGCACGCCTCGCGATGCTGGAAGAAGGTGTCATCGTTCTCGTGCGAACCGCGTGTGTGCGGATGCTCGGGGTTGAGGCAGTGATCGCGGAACGATTTGACGGCATCCATGTCGACCATGTCGGCCAAGTCGGCGTAATCCCACTGGGCGACCTTCTGGACCTCGTGCGAGGTGCGGAAGCCGTCGAAGAAGTTGAGGAAGGGCATATGGCCCTTGATGGCGGCGAGGTGTGCCACCGGGCCGAGATCCATGATCTCCTGGACGTTGCTCTCGGCGAGCATGGCGAAACCGGTCTGGCGGCAGCTCATGACGTCGGAGTGGTCGCCGAAGATGTTGAGCGCGTGGCTCGAGAGCGTACGGGCGCTCACGTGGAAGACGCCCGGCAGCTGTTCGCCGGCGATCTTGTACATGTTGGGAATCATGAGGAGCAGGCCCTGCGACGCCGTGTACGTGGTGGTGAGGGCACCCGTTCCGAGAGAGCCATGCACCGCGCCGGCCGCGCCACCCTCGGATTCCATCTCGATGACCTTGACTTCGGTACCGAAGATGTTCTTGGTCCCGTGCGCGGACCACTGATCGACGAGGTCTGCCATGGGGCTTGACGGGGTGATGGGGTAGATGGCCGCGACTTCCGTAAACGCATAGGACACGTAGGCGGCGGCGGTGTTGCCATCCATCGACTTGAATGTTCTCTCCATGTCTTCCTCTCTTCTTGATTAATCATGCTGATGTGGAAACCACATAAAGCAATATCTTATAGCGTATTGGCGGGCCTCGGGATGCGCGATGGGTCACAAACCGGTACGCGTATGTCACAGCTCGGCACATGTCATGGACCCGGCATGCAGGTGCTTTCACCTGCCGAAAAAGGATGTTAAGGGAAACGACAGAAGCATCCGATGTATATGTGCGTATAATTTTCTGGGCGAAAATTCCGCCGGGCGCCTATGGTGCGCTTTAATCGTGAGCAATACGGGGGTGGACATGGCGCATATCGAAATCGATCATCTGATATTCACCTATCCTCATGCATCCAGGCCCGCTCTCGATGACGTCTGCCTGGATATCGTACCTGGCTCATTGATCCTTCTGGGAGGAAAGAGCGGTTCGGGAAAGAGCACCCTGCTCAGCCACTTCGCCTGCTGCGAATTCCCCGAAGGCCAACGTTCCGGCTCCATTCTCGTCGACGGCGTTCCCCTCGAGGAGATGAGCCCGTTTTCGCAGATGAGCCAGATCGCCTTTGTCACCCAGAAGCCCGATACGCAGATCGGGTCCGGGAAAGTGATCGACGAGCTTTCGCGTGGCCTTCTCAGCATCAACTGCGAGCATTCGACCATGCAGTCGCGCATCGCGGAGGCGACGGCCTACTTTGGCATCGCGAACTGGCTCGACCGCGATATCGACGAGCTTTCCAACGGTCAAAAGCAGCTCCTCAAGATTGCCTCGGCCATGGTGCTCAATCCGCGCGTCCTCGTCTTCGATGACCCGATCTCGCAGCTTGATCCCGTCACCGCCTCGACCTTCCTCTCCATTGTCCATGATCTCAATGCTGAGCTGAAGGTCACGGTCATCATGGGGCTGCGCACCTTTGACGAGGTGTATCCGACGGCCGACATGGTTGCCGTCATGGATGCCGGAAAAATACGTTACGCGGGCACGCCTCACGAAGTCGCGCGTTCGCTCTATCTGGCGAATGACCAGTTTGCCTATGCGCTTCCCTCGTCCGTGCGCATCTTCCACGGTGTGCATCCCCAGGCAAGCCCCGACATCTTTCCCCTGAGCGTGGGCGATGCCCGCGATTGGATGAAGGAGGAATGCGAGCTCAAGGGGGCGACCTTGCGCCATCTTCCGGACAAGCGCATGGGAAGCCTTCCAGAGCAGCCCGTCTTGAAGTTCGAGGATCTCAGCTTCAGCTACGATGGCGTACGCGAGGTGTTCAAGAACGTCTCGCTTTCCGTTGCGAAAGGCGGCGTCCATGCCATTGTCGGCGCGAATGGCTCGGGTAAGACGACGCTGCTCAAGATGGCCGCAGGCGTGCTGCTTCCCGCCCATGGTCACGTTTCGATACATGACACCAGGCGAGGTCGTTGGGCAAAGGCGAGCCAATGCGCGTACGAGGTCGCCTTGCTGCCCCAGGATCTCGATGGCTTCCTCACGAAAGACACCGTGCGCGCTGAGCTCGAGCAGATGGTTGCGGGACGGCATTTTTCGCAGGAGGATATCGACCTGTACGTAAACGACTTCGCGAAGACGCTTGGCATCTTCACCTATCTGGATACTGACCCCCGCATTCTCTCGTATGGCGAAAGGCAGCCTGCCGCAATCGCGAAGGCCATGATGCGCGAGACGGCCGTCCTCTTGCTCGACGAGCCGACGAAGGGCATCGACCTGTTCGCCCAGCGCAAACTTGGCAAGCTCCTGCACGAGCTCGCCAAGCGCGGCGTTGCCATCATCATCGCCTCGCAGGATCTCAAGTTCTGCGCCGAGTACGCGACGAGCGTCTCGCTGCTCTTCGATGGCGAAGTCGCCGCGACCGAGACACCGCAGGCGTTCTTCTCCTCGAATATCCTGTACACGACGCAGGCCAGCCGCATCAGCAGGGGGCTGTACTCGAACAGCGTGACTGACGAGGAAGTCATCATCCTGTGCTTGGAAAACGGTTGGCAAAAGCAATAGACATGCAGACAGCGGAGGTTTGCCGTGGGATCCGATAGGACGAGACGCAGCTCGTCAGATGATGCGAGTCGCTATTCTCGCGACCGGTACCGTGCACGTTCGACAGACGAGCAGCGCACG
Organism: uncultured Coriobacteriia bacterium; assembly: GCA_902478425.1. Taxonomy (GTDB): domain Bacteria; phylum Actinomycetota; class Coriobacteriia; order Coriobacteriales; family QAMH01; genus QAMH01. Next base: position 2,945 of record CABSKV010000119.1, read on the forward strand.
CGACGACCCAGACAGGCAGGTGCGTCAGCATCCGCTTCGCACCAACGCGTGACGCGTCACGAGTCGCAGAACCGTCCGCATGTCAGTGTCGCGCATCAGTCCGTTGGTCACACCGCCCACGCCTCGCATCAAGATGCATCCTATCTGCAAGTCCCTTCGCGGCAGCGCAGCAGCTATACGAACAGCGCCGCATCGTATTCGATTTCGAGTGGCAACGCTGCCGCCTTCCAGAAGCATGGCAGCAAGCGCTTCATCGTCATCATCGCGCTCGTTCTCATCGTCTTGGCTGCGGTCGCATGGCTCGTCTTCTTCCCGCCCATATGTGACGTGAACGTGAATGGGAAGACCGTAAGCGTTCCGGCGAACACGACGCTGCAAAAGCTCGTCGATGATGGACATGCGTCGCCAACTGC
>CABSKV010000120.1 GCA_902478425.1 uncultured Coriobacteriia bacterium
ACGGTTATCTTCGCGGTCGTGTTCATGGTATCCTTGCTTCTCCTGATGATTTCCTTCCCCACGGGGTCGGTCCACTAGTCATCGGGGCTATTTGAAAAGTCGGAGTGGCGGAATGGCAGACGCGCTAGCTTGAGGTGCTAGTGTCCACTTTACGGACGTGGGGGTTCAAGTCCCCCCTCCGACACCAAACAAAACGAGACCCGCTCAAGCGGGTCTTTTTGTGTCTACGGGCTGTTTCTGGGCAAAAAGAAGAGGACCCGCCTGAATGGATGAGAGGAGAAGGCGGGTCCTCACAAGGAGGGATGCGACTAAGCGTCGCGACTGATTCGTGTGCCGAGTCAAATAGCTTGATTTGACGAATCAGGCGGGTAAGTTGGGGAGACCTTCCCGCTGACATGCAATATACGCGCATCGCGTTTAAAATGGGGCAAATTCGCATTCTCGCCACATCTTTTTAACTTTCCTGTTGCTTTTTATGCCGTTTTGTGTAGACCCTGTGATGAAAGCCGTTTTGTCCACATCTTGATAATCTCTCAAAACTATATCCCAGATATTGATAATTGCCGATAGTCCTGCCTGTTCGCGCTTCCGTCATTCCGGCCTCTCCATAAGCTTCCCATAAGTGCTATACTTCGCGTCACTGCGTTGATGGAGACAGTCGCATGCCTTTGCGCTGCAGAACGCCAGAGACGCGCCCGAGTTGCTGGAAGGGCGCGACGTGGAGCGGGCTTGCGAATTCACTCCGGAGCTGCTCGTTGAACGGCGCAATGCCCACTAGACGAGCCGGGTGCTCCCGATACAGGGCACAAATGAGCGGGTTGCATCGTGCAGCCAACCGAGGTGGTACCGCGGATACATCATCCGTCCTCGCATGACATGCGGGGGCGTTTTTTATTGCCCTCACCTAGTGCGGACGATTTGGCGAAAGGACAAGAGAATGGCATTGAAGGAAGAACTGGAAGGCCTGCGCGACGAGACGCTCGCCGCCATTTCGAAGGCCGAGACAAGCGACGCGCTCGAGGATGTGCGCATTGGCGTGCTCGGCAAGAAGGGCACGCTCACTACCGTGCTGCGCAGCATGCGCGACGTCCCCAAGGAGGAGCGCCCCATCGTCGGCAAGCTCTCCAACGAGGTGCGTGACGTGATCGAGGCGGCCTTGGCCGAGCGCAAGACGTTGCTCAAGGCTTCCGAGCTCGATGCCCAGCTTGCGGCTGGTGCCATCGACATCACGCTGCCCGGGCGCTCAATGCCCATCGGCAGCGAGCACCTCATCAACCGCATCATCCGCGAGTGCACCGACATCTTCGCCGGCATCGGTTATGAGGTCGAGGGCGGACGCGAGATCGAGACCGACTGGTACAACTTCACGGCGCTCAACTCGCCCAAGGACCACCCAAGCCGTTCCATCCAGGACACCTTCTACATCGTCGACAGAAGTGGCGAGGTGAGTAACGTGCGCGGTGAGAGCGACGTGCTCCTGCGCACGCAGACCTCGGGCACGCAGGTGCATGCCATGGAGGACAAGGAACCGCCCATCTACATGATCAGTCCGGGCAAGGTATATCGTCATGACGTTGCTGACCCTTCGCACCTGCCGCAGTTCCATCAGATCGAGGGCCTCGTCGTGGACAAGGGCATCACCTTCGGCGATCTCAAGGGAACCCTCGACTATTTCATCAAGGCGTTCTTCGGTGAGGAGCGCAAGACCCGCTTCCGCGCCCACTTCTTCCCCTTCACCGAGCCGTCTGCCGAGGCGGATGTCTCCTGCGGCATTTGTGGCGGTGAGGGCTGTCGCTTCTGCAAGCACACGGGTTGGGTCGAGATCCTGGGCTGTGGCATGGTCGATCCCAACGTCTTCGAGAACGTGGGCATCGATCCCGAGGTGTACACGGGTTTTGCCTTCGGCGTGGGCGTCGAGCGCCTCGCCTGCCTCAAATACGACGTACCCGACTTGCGCATGCTGCTCGAAGGCGACATGCGCTTCCTGCGTCAGTTCTAGCCCGCAACCTTTGTAGTAGATAAGGAAACCACCATGCTAGTTTCATTGAAATGGCTTGACACGATGGTCAAGGTGCCCGATACCCTGCAGGACTTCTGCGATAGGCTCGACTTGACCGGAACCGGCGTCGAGGGCGTCGAGAAGATGGGCGCCAACCTCGATGGCGTGAAGATCGGCCTCGTCAAGACTTGCGAGCCGCATCCCGATAGCGACCACATGCATGTCACCACCATCGACTTTGACGACGGACAGGAGCCGACGCAGATCGTGTGCGGAGCGCCCAACGTGCGTGCCGGTCTCAAGGTTGCCGTCGCGACCATCGGCACGGTGCTACCCGGCGACTTCAAGATCAAGAAGTCGAAGCTGCGCGGCGTCGAGAGCTGCGGCATGATCTGCTCGGAGCGCGAGCTCAACCTCGGAAGCAGCCACGAGGGCATCATGGAGTTGCCCGAGGACGCGCCGCTCGGCGAGTCGTTTGCCACCTGGCGCGGCCTCACCGACACGGTGCTCGATCTGGAGATCACGCCCAACCGCCCGGACTGCCTCTCGATGAAGGGCTTTGCCCGCGAGGTGGGCGCGATGTACCACGTGCCGTGGCATTACGAGCCGCCCTGTGATGTGCCCGGTCCCACGAACGCCGAGGACGTGCGTGACCTCGTCTCGGTCGAGATCGATGATCCCGAGCTATGCCCGCGCTACACGGCGCGCATCATCCGCGACGTGAAGATCGGTCCCTCGCCGCAGTGGCTCGTCGAGCGCATCACGGCCCTGGGCGCCCGTCCCATCAACAACGTCGTCGACATCAGCAACTACATCCTCTTTGAGCTGGGTCAGCCCTTGCACACCTTCGACCTGCGCGCCTTCCCCAAGGGCGCCGATGGCAAGCATCACGTGGGCGTACGTGCCGCACGCGATGGCGAGAAGTTCACGACGCTCGACGGCGAGGAGCGCACGCTCAGGAGCGATATGGCGCTCATCACCGACGGCGAGAACCCCGTTGCCCTCGCTGGCGTCATGGGCGGTCTCGACAGCGAGGTCACCGAGACGACGACCGACGTTCTCCTGGAGAGCGCGACCTTCTCGACGGCCCACACGAGCCGCACCTCGCGCAACCTCTCGCTCGTGAGCGAGGCGTCGTTGCGCTACGAGCGTGGCGTGGA
>CABSKV010000121.1 GCA_902478425.1 uncultured Coriobacteriia bacterium
GCTCGAAGACGAAGACGAAGACGAAGACGAGGCCGAGGACGAAATCGAGGCGCAAGATGCTTCCGGCGAAGAGCGATGCGAGAATCCCGGAGCCGACGAGTCTTCCTGTATGGAAAGCGTCCCGCCCAATCGCTGCTTTGACATCTCTCCCGAGGAGTTTTGCGGGGATCCCTACGAGCAAGAGGGCCACATCGAGTCGCGTCAGGAGCTTGGCAGGAAGGGCGAAGAGGCAGCCGTGCGCTACCTCAAGTCCCGTGGGTACACGATTCTCAAGCGCAATTGGTTCTGCCGCTTCGGCGAGGCTGACATCATCGCCCGAGACCCGGAAGGCACCCTGTGTTTCATTGAGGTCAAGACGCGTCAGAGCGTCGAGGCGGGTCTTCCCGAGGAGGCGATCACGCGCAGCAAGCAGAGTCGCTACGAGCGAATCGCGCTTTGCTACATGATGGTCACGGACGACTGGGACGACAACGATAGCGTGCGTTTCGATGCCATCGCCATCTGCGTCACGGCCCCGCATCATGCCATGCTGCGCCACCACAGGGGCTGCTTCAATGAGTGCTTCTAAGACCGTACGCGCCTCCGTTCCCACGTGCGCGCTCTATGGCGTGCAGACCGTGCCCGTCACGGTCGAGATCGAGATTGGGCCGGGCCTGCCGGGCTGGCATATCGTCGGCATGGCCGATGCTGCCGTTCAGGAGGCGCGTCTGCGCGTGCGTAGCGCCGTGAGGGCTGCCGGCTTCGATATGCCGAGCAAGCACGTCGTCATCAACCTCGCGCCCGCCTACGTGCGTAAGAGCGGGTCGGGTTTCGACTTGCCCATCGCGATTGCGTATCTCCTTGCCACACGTCAGATAAATCCGAGCTTCGTCGAGGAGACCTTGGCGGTGGGGGAGCTTGCCCTCGATGGTACCGTGCGTCGTGTCGATGGCCTGCTTGCTTACGCCATCGCGGCCCAGCATGACCATCTACGGCTGCTCTCGGCCTCGGATGCGACGTGCATGCCAAGGCTTTCGGGGCTCGACCATGCGTGCATCGATCATCTCGCACAGCTGCGCTCGGCTTCGTTCACGCCGCCGGATACGCTTGCGGCGGCACAAGATGACGAGCAACTCGACTATCGTGACGTGGTCGGTCAGCAATTTGCCGTGCGCGCTCTCACCATCGCCGCGGCAGGTGGGCACGGAGCGCTGCTCATTGGGCCACCAGGCGCGGGCAAGAGCATGCTCGCCAGGCGCCTGCCGAGCATCCTGCCGCCACTCGACGAGGACGAGCGCATAGAGACGGCGCTCATTCATTCGGTCGCCGGCCTCGACCTACGCGCCATCACGGCTGGCGTGCGCCCCTTTCGCGCCCCGCACCATTCGGCGACGGTCGCCTCGCTTGTCGGAGGGGGCTCGGGCAACGTGAGACCAGGCGAGGTGTCCCTTGCCCACAATGGCGTGCTCTTCCTCGATGAGTTCGCCGAGTTCTCGAATGGCTCCCTGCAGGCCCTGCGTCAGCCCATCGAGGACGGCAAGGTCGTCGTGAGCAGGGTGGGCTCGCGCGCGGTGTTTCCCGCGAACTTCCAGCTCATCGCCGCGTCCAACCCGTGCCCGTGCGGATACCTGGGTGATGCCGATCACGGCTGCCGTTGCAGCGAGCACCAGGTCAACCACTACCAGGCCAAGCTCGGAGGCCCGCTCAAGGATCGCATCGACCTCATATGCGAGGTATCGCGTGTCGATCCCACGCGCGTCTTGCAAAGTGGCCAGGGAACCACATCTGCGCAGATTGCCGAAGAGGTGCTTGCCGCCCGCGAGCGGGCGGCATGGCGTGGAGAGCGCGCGAGCTCGCTTGCGAACGTCACGCCGCACGAGGTCGTCGAGTCGTGTGACCTCACGCCGAGCGGCCGCAAGCTCATCGAGGATATGGCGCGCAAGCACTTCCTCTCGGGGCGCGGCATCATGCGCATCCTGCGCGTGGCGCGTACGATTGCCGATCTCGATGACAGCGAGGCGGTTTGCGACGAGCACTTGCTCGAGTCATGCATGTACCGCGTCGACAATAACCTGGAGTGAGCATGGACGACCCGTATCTGCTGAACGGTCCGCGCTTCGAGATCGACATCGCCTCGGCCGAGTATCCGGCCATTTTGCGTGATACGCCCGATCCGCCTCGCGTGTTGCGTGGCATCGGCAATCCAGGCGCCTTGCAGCCGGGTGTCGCCATCATCGGCTCGCGCAAGGCGACGCCGTATGGCTTGGCCTGTGCCGAGATGTTCGCCTCGCATATCGCCTCGCGCGGCATTCCCATCATATCCGGGGGAGCGATGGGCTGCGACCAATGCGCGCATCGCGCTGCGCTCGATGGCGGCTGCCCGACAGTCGTCGTCTTTGGGTCAGGTGCTGACGTGACCTATCCCAAACGCGGCCGCGAGTTGTTTCAGCGTGTCATAGATGCCCAGGGCGCGATCATCTCCGAGCAGCCTTGGGGCACCCAGCCCCTGCGTCCGACCTTCGTGCGGCGCAATCGCATTATCGCGGGGCTTGCCGCGCTCGTGCTCATCGTGGAGGCGGGCCTTCCGAGCGGAACCTTCTCGACGGCCGATGCGGCCCTGCGCGCCAATCGCGACGTCGCCGCCGTACCCGGTTCCATCACCTCGCCCAACTCGCGCGGCACGAATTACCTCATCGCCCAGGGCGCCTATTGCGTCGTCGATACCGACACCCTCGACTCCGCTATTGACCTTGCCTGGGCACATTCCATGTACGCGCTGCTTGCGGGCAAGGTGGCAGAAGACGAGGGCGGTGCTATCGATGACCTTGCGGGCGATGATCCCGTCTTGCGCGCGCTTGCCGCAGAGGCTCTCTCTGCCCAGCAGCTCGCGGCGTACTTCGACTACTCGCCCGGGGAGCTGTCGCGTCGCCTTGCCCAGTACGAACTCGACAACCTCATTCAGCGTGGCGTGGACGGTCGCTACCAGCTCGCCCCGAAGCGATAGGGAGGGGTCATCCTACGAAATTCTTTGCATCATGAGACAAAGAAGATACGGGCAATGGTAAGGTGGGCGGTGAAGAAATAGGCCCTAAAGCGCTTCTCTGCATGTGAGGCTGTTTGTTGTCTATGGT
>CABSKV010000122.1 GCA_902478425.1 uncultured Coriobacteriia bacterium
GCGTTGCGCCGCTTCGCGACTCGCGCGCTTCTGCTCGGCAGCTTCGAGCTCGACTTGCTCGCGTAGCGTCAGCTTATGCGCAGCTTGCTCGCGCTCGACCTTGCGCCAATCCTCCTGACGGCCAAAACGTCCTTGCACGCCCGTATCGTAATCGGGCTTGCGGCTCGAATGGGAATCTCCATATGAACGCGTGTCACGCTGATTCATGGCAAACCCTTAGTTGAACCTGTTCATGGCCTTCGTCGAGCCCTCATCGATTGCGCACAGCGCCGCATCGGCGGCAAGCGCAACCGCATGCTCGAAGCCCTCCGCCTCAGTACCCTTGGGCGCCTGGAGCACGAAATCCGTCACGGGCTTGCGTCCCGGCGGATGGCCGATACCCACGCGTACGCGCGTGTATGCATCGCTCCTGAGCTTCGCGTGGATCGACTTGAGGCCGTTGTGACCGCCATGGCCACCGCCCACCTTCACGCGAATCGTCCCCGGTTCCAAATCCATGTCGTCGTGGATGACGAGGACCTCGTCGGGAGCAACCTTATGCGCGGCCGCAAGCTTGCTGATGGGGCCACCGCTCGTGTTCATGTACGCCTGCGGCTTGACGAGCATGAGCTCTTCGCCACCATGCTGCACATGCGCGACAAGCGCGCCGCATTCGTTCTTCCAATACCGCGCTCCAAGCTCATCGGCAAGCAGGTCGAGGGCGAGAAAGCCGGCATTGTGCCGCGTTCCCTCATACTCGGAACCGGGATTGCCCAAACCTGCTATGAGCTTGTAGTCCATCGTTACAGCGCGAAGTCCGGGTCGAACAACGAGGAAATGGAACCGTTGTTGAAGACGTTGTTGATAGCCTCGGCGAAGAGCGGCGCGACGCTAATCTGCCTGATCTTGCCCTGCAGGTACTCCTCGGGAAGCGGAATGGTGTTCGCGACCACGATTTCGTCTGCGACGGAGTTCTCGAGGCGCTCGATTGCCGGGCCCGAGAACACGGGATGCGTGGCGCTGACGTGCACCGACTTGGCGCCGCGATCCTTCAGCACCTTCATGCCCGCGCAGATAGTGCCGGCCGTGTCGATCATGTCGTCATTGAGGATGCAGTTCTTGCCCTCGACATCGCCGATGATGCTCGTGATCTCTGCCACGTTGTGCTTGGGACGACCCTTGTGCATGATCGCGAGGTCGGCGTTGAGCAGGTCGCTCATCTTCTTGGCGACCTTCGCGCGACCGACGTCCGGGCTCACGACGCAAAGGTTGTCCATCTCCTGCGCGGCAAAATAGTCCGCGAAGAGGTTGAGGGCCGTCAGGTGATTGACCGGCTTCTCGAAGAAGCCTTGGATCTGACCCGAGTGCAGGTCGATCGTCGTGATGGTGTCGACGCCTGCCGTCTCGAGCATGCGTGCGACGAGCTTGGCGGTAATCGGCTCGCGCGCGGCGGCCTTGCGGTCCTGGCGTGCGTAGCCGTAGTGCGTGATGACGGCGTGAATCCTGCCGGCACTCGCGCGACGGGCCGCATCGGTCATGATGAGCAGCTCCATGAGCGCGTCGTTGACATCGCCCGAAACCGATTGGACGAGAAAGACGTCCTCGCCACGCACGGAATCCATGTAGCGAGCGTAGATCTCGCCGTTCGAGAACTTCTCGAGCTTGATATCGCCCATCTCGACGTCAAGGTAGCTCGCGATCTCCTCGGCAAGCTCGGGGTGCACCGAACCCGAGAAGATGTGCAGCTTGCGCTCCGCGGCCCTGCTCCGCCTTTTACCCATCGTGCATCAATCCTTTCGTTATGCCTTGCGCTTGTTCGCGAAATGACGCGCGGTCCAGTCTTCGACAATCCTCTGCTCGTTGCGCTCGACGGCAAGTGCGCCATCGGGCACGTCCTTGGTGATGCAGCTCGCGGCACCCGTCACAACGTTGGAGCCCAACTTGACGGGAGCAACGAGCATCGTGTTCGATCCGACGAAGGTGAAGTCGCCGATGACCGTCTGATGCTTGTTCACGCCATCGTAATTGCAGGTAATCGACCCGGCACCGATGTTGACGTCGGTGCCAATCGTCGCATCGCCGATATAGGACAGGTGCGGCACCTTGCTATCCGGGCCGACCGTGGACTTCTTGATCTCGACGTGCGTGCCCACGTGGGCGCCTTCGCACAGGTAGGTGCCGGGGCGCAGATAGGCGCGCGGGCCCGCCGTGACGCCAGTCTCGGTCGTCGTCTCGATGGCCACGACCTCCTCGAGCGCATTGTCGGCACCGATGGCGCAGTCCGTGAGGCGCGTGTTGGGGCCGATGATGCAGCCGCTCGAGACACGCGTCGTGCCCCAGAGCATGGTCATCGGCAGCAGCTCCACGTCGTTTTCGACGACGCAATCGGGACCGACCCATACGAGGTCGGGATCGAGCATGGTGACGCCCCCGGCCATGAGCTCGTCGTTGATGCGACGCTGAGCGATCTTGCTCGCGGCGGCAAGCTGCGAGCGCGAGTTGACGCCGAGGCATTCGTCATTGTCTGCGACGACCATGCTCGAGACCGTCAAGCCGTCGGCGGCGAGCAACGCGAGCATGTCGGTGAGGTAATACTCGCCCTGGGCGTTATTGCGATCGAGCTTGTCGAGATGACCGAGCAGTGCAGGTGCGGAGAAGCAGAAGACGCCGGAGTTGCACTCGCCGATGGCGCGTTGCTCGTCCGTGCAGTCCTTCTCCTCGACGATGCCGCACACATTGCCGCTCTCATCGCGCACGATGCGACCGTAACCATAGGGGTTTTCGGGCTGCATCGTGAGGACCGTGGCGGCAGCACCCGTGGCCTCGTGTGCAGCGACCAGGTGCTCGATGGTGCTTGCCGTGATGAGCGGCGAATCTCCGCAGAGCACGACGATATCGCCCTCGTAGCCCTCGAACTTGTCGGCCGCGCACATGATCGTGTGACCGGTGCCGAGCATCTCGAGCTGATACGAGATGACGCAATCGTTGAGCAGGGGCTCGACTTGCTCGCGACCGTGGCCGATGACCACGTGGACCTCGTCGCAGCCTGCCTGGCGTGCCGCATCCACAACCCAGCGCACGAGCGGCTTGCCCAGCATCTCGTGGGCAACCTTCGGC
>CABSKV010000123.1 GCA_902478425.1 uncultured Coriobacteriia bacterium
ACGAGGCGCTGCTCGAGGGATGGATCTTCGACAAGCAAAAGGCCGAGGTCCTGCTCGCCGTCGTTGACGGACGAGAGGTCGGGTTCGCGCTGTTCTTCCACAACTTCTCGACCTTCCTGGGCCGTGCGGGCATCTACCTCGAGGACCTGTTCGTGTTGCCAGAGTACCGCGGATATGGTTGTGGCACGGCGCTGCTCAAGAAGCTTGCCGCCATCGCCGTCGAGCGTGGATGTGGTCGCCTAGAGTGGTCATGCCTGGACTGGAACGAGCCATCCATCGGCTTCTACCTGTCACTTGGCGCCAAGCCGATGGACGAGTGGACGGTCTATCGGGTCACCGGCGATGCGCTCGACGACCTCGCGAAACGCTGAGGTAGTAAACTGGGCAGGAGGCAAAGCCGAAGGGAGCCAATCATGGAAGACGCCATTTTCACGCGCGTGAGCATCAGGGAGTTCACCGACGAGCTGGTGAGCGACGAGCAAATCGAGCGTCTGGTGAAGGCGGCGATGGCGGCGCCGTCGGCGGGCAACCAGCAACCGTGGGAGTTCGTGCTCACGCGTGACCCGCAAGTCAAGGAGGCACTGGCTGCGTGCAGCCCGTACGCGCATCCTGCTGGCAAGTGCGATCTCGTCATCGTGCCGTGCGTCTCGGGTGGCGAGAAGCGCTTCGAGGGCTGCGTTCCGCTGGATATGTCGGCATGCGCTGAGAACATCCTGCTTGAGGCCCAGTCGCTGGGCCTGGGTGCCGTATGGCTCGGCATCTATCCCGAGCAAGACCGCATCGATGCCGTGACCGAGGTCATCGGTGGCGAGGAGGGCTGCATTCCCTTCGCGCTCATCGCCGTGGGGCATCCCAAGGAGATGCTCGAGCCGCGTAGCGCCAAGCGCCTCGACATGTCGCGTGTGCGCTGGGTATAGGCGAGCTTGCGGGATAGCTTCGTGACATTGCAGGCGGATACCGCACATATACGGCTTCATGTTCTCGCGAGCGGGTCGAAGGGCAATGCGGCCATTGTCGAAAACGTTGCGACGGGCGAGGGCCTGCTCATCGATTGCGGCATCTGCAAGCGCGACTTCTTCGCCCGCTGCGAAGAGGCCGGGTTCGACCTGCGCCATCTGGGCGCTGTTCTCGTCACGCACGAGCACACCGATCACACGAAGGGTCTCGGCGTCGTCTATCGTGAGTTTGCCAGAATTGGCATGCATCCGACGCTCTTCACGGGCGCTGCGATTCGCGATGCGAGCCGTGACATAGGCGAGCTGCTCGATCAGGAGCTATGCGACGTTCGTACCTTTGCCGCCGATGATGCACTGTCGTTGACTGGGTTCGCGGTTCACGCGTTTGCGACCTCACATGATGCAGCGCAATCCTTCGGCTTTCGCGTCGAGTGCGATGGCGACGTGCTCGGCTACATGACCGACACGGGTGTCGTGACACCGCAAGCTCACGAGGCGCTGGACGGTTGCCGCTTGCTTGCCATCGAGGCCAATCACGACCGCGACATGCTCGCCGAGGGGCCGTATCCGTATCCGCTCAAGCGTCGCATCGCCTCGGAGCGTGGGCATCTCTCCAACGAGCAGGCAGCCGCCGAGCTCACGAGCTTGCTGCACGACGGGCTCGAAGCTGTTATCGCCATGCACGTCTCCGAGAACAACAACGATCACGATCTGCCGGCAGTGGCACTGCGAGAGGCGCTTGTGCGCGAGGGGCATGGTGCTGCCGTGCATGTGGCGTACCAGCGCAAGCTCGTGTCGATTTAGGCGCCTGTCTGTCCATCTCATGAAATTCGTATATACAATGTAAAGCATTTATCTTTACATCATTACATTCATTCCCTATACTCTCATTAGGGAGAAAGGGTATGCAATGGCGAGCACGATGGTCAACGTCCGTATGGACGAGGATGTCAAACGCGATATGGAAATCGCATGTAAGGAGCTTGGCATGAGCATGAGCACGGCATTCAACATCTTCGCCAAGAAGATGGGTCGCGAGCATCGCATCCCCTTCGAGGTCTCTTACGATCCCTTCTACAGTAGAGAGAATCTGGATCACATCAGACGTGGCGTAGCGGCGCTCGATGAGGGGCGCGGTATCGTTCACGAGCTGGTGGACGATGAATAAGGTCTGGGCTCCCGAAGCTTGAAGCGTCGAAATCGCCTCATGTCGGTATCACTACAAGGAGAGATGAGCACTTGCAGGTAGAGATACGTGCTACCGGTGTAGATGCGCGAGGTTGACGGGGCGCGTAGTTGCGACCTCGCCGCCATCGAGCATGAACTGCACGCGCTCGCGCAGCCTGTCTGCCGATACGAGCTCGTCGAACAACGGTGTCATCTCGCCGTTTGCCACGTAGACGACGTAGGGGAGCGAACCGACGGCAAACGTGATACCCAGCTTTCGCTGCTTGCCGGTGTCCACGCTGCAGAACTTCACCTTGTCACCGAGCTCTTCGGCGACCTTCTCGAACGCGGGGACCATATCCTTGCACAGCACGCACCAGTCGGAGGTGAATTCGATGACGCAGGGTATCCCGGCGTCCATAACCTCGGATTCGAAGTTCTCGTCGGTGATCTCGTGAATCATGGCTTCTCCAATCGTCGAGGAAACGACGCGCGAAAACTCTTTGCGTCCATTTTACTCGACTGACGGATGCGACGAGCACCCTTCCGAGCCATCCATGATATCTTTCTCGACGATTTGCAAAACATTTTCGAATTCCTTGCAAGGATTGCACACGTTCGTTCGTGTTATAGGTGAAGGTCCCAAAAAGCGAATGGAAGTGATGTGTTAATGAAGAGGAAAATGATCGCGATTGTGGCAACGGCATTATGTGCCGTTCTTGCCGTGCCGGCCCTCGCGTTTGGTGTGGGAAACTTGTCCGCGGGGCAAACTGTCGCGGCATCTGACGTGCCTGCGCAGACCGTCGCCTGGCGGGGTTACGTGGATGCCGACGGTGACGGCGTCTGCGACAACTATGGTTCTGGCTATTGTGACAACGGTACCGGCTACGTGGATGCCGATGACGATGGGGTTTGCGACAACCGCGGCACGGGTAATGGCATCGGTAATGGCGCCGGTG
>CABSKV010000124.1 GCA_902478425.1 uncultured Coriobacteriia bacterium
CGCGAGTCATCGCCTGCTGCTGCGCGCGGGCATGATTCGCCAGATGGGCTCGGGCACCTACACTTTCTTGCCGCTCGGCATGGCCGTGCTCAACAAGGTGCAGGCCATCGTGCGCGAGGAGATGAACGCGACCGGTGCCCAGGAGATCCTCATGCCCATCCTGCAGCCCGCAGAGCTCTGGCACGAGTCGGGCCGCTGGGATGACTACGGCCCCGAGCTCATGCGCCTCAACGATCGCCACGAGCGCGAGCTGTGCCTTGGCCCCACGCACGAGGAGCTCATCACGAGCCTCGTGCGCGACGAGCTGCGCAGCTACAAGGACCTGCCCTGCACGTTGTGGCAGATGCAGGTGAAGTTCCGCGACGAGATGCGTCCGCGCTTCGGTCTGTTCAGGACGCGCGAGTTCGTGATGAAGGATGCCTACAGCTTCAATGCCGACGAGGAGTCCCTCGACGAGAGCTACCGCGACATGGAGGTCGCCTACGCGCGCGTCTGCGAGCGACTCGGCCTCGAGTACCGCATGGTCGAAGCCGACTCCGGCCAGATCGGCGGCTCGGAGACCTGCGAGTTCATGGCGCTGGCCGATGCCGGCGAGTCCGACCTCGTGCATTGCACCTGCGGTTTCGCGGCAGATGCCGAGGCGGCAAACGTGGGCGTGACGATGGCGCTCGGCGAGGAGCGTCCGCTCGAGAAGATCGAGACGCCGGGCGTGCACACCATCGCCGACCTCGCGGGCTTCCTCGACATTCCCGAGAACGCGACCGTGAAGGCCCTGTCCGGCACCGGTGCCGATGGCAAGATCTACGCGCTGTTCATTCCGGGCGACCACGAGCTCAACGACATCAAGGCCGAGAAGGCCATCGAGGGCTGGCGCCTGCTCACCGACGAGGAGATGCTCGACGCGGGGCTGCATAAGGGCTCGATGGGCCCGGTTGGTCTGCCCGACGGTGTCGTCTGCATCTGCGATGCGGCGCTCGAGGGCACGCATGCGTGGGCCGTCGGTGCCAACGAGGACGGCTATCACTTCCTCGGCGCCGAGCCCGGTCGTGACTTCACGCCGGATGCGTGGATCGATCTGGTGCTTGCCGAGCCGGGCGACCTGTGCCCTGCCTGCGGCAAGGTCCTCGACGGCTCGCGCGGCATCGAGGTGAGTCAGGTCTTCAAGCTCGGCACCAAGTACTCCGAGGCCATGGGCGCGACCTACATGGACGCCGATGGTACCGAGAAACCCTACGTCATGGGCTGCTATGGCATTGGCGTGACGCGTTCGCTGGCCGCCGCCGTCGAGCAGCGCAACGACGAGAACGGCATCTACTGGCCCATAAGCATCGCTCCGGCGCATGTCTGCGTGATTCCGCTGCAGATGGGCGACGACCTCGTCGAGCCGCTTGCACTCAAGCTCGCCGATGAGCTCGAGGCCGCCGGCATCGAGGTGGCGCTCGACGATCGCGACGAGCGCGCCGGCGTCAAGTTTGCCGACGCCGACCTCATCGGCTGGCCGTTCCAGCTTGTCATCGGCAAGCGCGGTGCCCAGAACGACGTCGTCGAGTTCAAGGACCGTGCGACGGGCGAGAAGATCGAACTCGACGTGAGCGAGGCCGTCTCGCACATCAGGCGCACCGTCCATGAGGCGCTCGAGGCGCTCGAGCCCGTGACCACGACCATGTAGAAAAAACTCTTTCATTGGCCGAAGTCTTTGCGTTACAATGTCGGTTCGTGCGCGACCCGTCATCGCGCCAGGTCTCAATTTCACGCCTGCAATGGGTGCAGGCGATAGATTGAAGGAGAAGTTTTGGTAGTCATCCGTCTGGCACGTCATGGTGCCCACAAGGCCCCGTTCTATCGCATCGTGGTCGCCGACCAGCGCAAGAAGCGCGACGGTCGCATCATCGAGCAGGTTGGTACCTACGACCCCGCAGGTGATCCGTCGATCATCGATCTCGACATCGCCAAGGTCGACGAGTGGATCGCCAAGGGCGCGCAGCCCTCTGACCGCGTCGCCAAGATCATCGCGAGCGTGAAGAACGAGCCGCTGCCCGCCAAGCTCGCCGAGCGCATCGCCAACAGGACCGAGGCCAATCGCATCGCCGCCGAGGAGGCAGCCAAGAAGGCCGCCGAGGAAGCAGCGCGCAAGGCCGCCGAGGAGGCTGCTGCCGCAGCCGAGGCCGAGGCTGAAGAGGCCGAGGGCGACGAGGCCGAGACCGAAGAGGCCGGAGAAGAGTAAATCATGGTCGAGTCGTTCGAAGACGTGACGCAGCTCGTCCGCACGCTCGTCGAGCAGATTGTCGAGAATCCCGAGACGGCGACCGTCACCGGCACCGATCAGGAGAACGGCGAGCTGTTCATCGAGATCGATGTCGACGAGGGCGATATCGGCAAGATCATTGGCAGGCAGGGCCGCATCATCAAGGCGATCCGCACGCTCGCACGTGCGGCTGCCTCGCAAGACGGCTTCCGCGTCGAGGTCGAGCTCGCCGAGTAGCTCCGATGGCCTGCACCGAATACGAACTCGTTGCTCGCGTGGGCAAGGCCCGCGGGCTAGAGGGGGAGGTTACGGCAACGAATGCCGGCAACCTTCCCTTTTCCGTCTATGCGGGGTTGCACGTCCATGTCGTCCCACCTACCTTGCAAGGTCCCCGCGAGCTCGATGTCTCCTCGGTATGCGAGGGGGCCGGCAATACCTACCAGCTGCGCTTTGCGGGCATCGACACCATCGATGCGGCCGAGCAGATCGCCGGGCGCTTCCTGTTGGCAGACGTGCGCGATCTCGAGGGCCTCGACATGCCGCTGCGCGAGGTTGGCCGCACGGTCGTCGACGAGCGTCATGGCGAACTGGGACAGATCCGCGAGATCATCGAGACGGCGGCACATGACGTGTGGGTCATCGACGGCCCGCATGGCGAGGTGCTCGTCCCGGTCGTCGACGAGGTCATCGTCTCCTATCCCGAAGACGAGGACGAGCCCATCTGCACGCACGTCATGGACGGTTTGCTCGAATCATGATCGTCGAGACGCTTTCCGTATTCCCCGAGATGTTCGAGCAGGTCATGTCGACCTCCATACT
>CABSKV010000125.1 GCA_902478425.1 uncultured Coriobacteriia bacterium
GTCTAAGAAGCACTACGACTACGACTTCATCCCCCAGTTCACCGAGTGGTGCGACCTGTGCGAGAGCCGTACCGCCAAGGGCAAGCGACCGAGCTGCGTGCAGCATTGCCAGGCGCAGTGCCTCGAGTGGGGACCGGTGGAGGAGCTGGCCGCCAAGGTCGACGCGCCCAAGCAGATGATCGTCGCCATCAAGTAGGCGTCACGTACGGGAACCAGCCGGGAAGCGCACCCCCAATCCCTCCAAGCTGCGAACCGGCTTTCCATAGCAAACTCCCCGCCGGTCAGGTCGTGTCCCTGGCAGGCGGGGAGACAAAACGAAAGGAAGGTAAAGGACATGAGCATGGAAGACATCGTCGAGCGCCTCGATCACGTGGACGTGAGGGCTCCGCGCGAGTTCAGCCACACCGTCACGCGGGGCGAGCGCGAGCAAGGCCGCATCGACTGGCGCGTGCGTTGCTCCGAGAACATGGAAAAGATGAAGAAGCACATCGTCAACGACATCTACCAGAAGTAAGGCAAGGCGGACGCGCATTGTCGCGTACGCGTATCGAAAAGGAGGAGAAAGAATGGAAGATTTCAAGGTAATCGACGACAACATGCACTTCCTGCCGACGGACCTGTTTACCAACGAGAAGGTCCTGAACGGGTTTTTGTATTCGGCACCCATCACCTTCGGCATCAAGACCTACGTGACCAAGACCCCCGATGGCAAGCATGACCAGGTCGTCGTGGCCACCGAAGACGGCCAGGAGATCCTGAACTATGTCGAGGGCGACTACACCCTCGAGGCCAAGATTCAGGCCATGGACGAGGTCGGTGTTGACATCGCCATGCTGCGCATGCCCGTGTGGCAGGAGTGGCTGCCGCTCGAGATCTGCAAGATTGTGAACGACCAGGCAGCCGACATGTGCAAGAAGTCCGAGGGTCGCCTCGTCGCCAACGCCGTCGTTCCTCCCTGGGGTCGTCCCGAGGACGTCGACGAGCTCAAGCGCTGCATGAACGACCTCGGCATGGTGGGCGTCCAGCTTGCTTGCGCCTATGGCAACAAGTTCCTCGACGACGACCTGTTCAAGCCGTACATGAAGTACATCAACGACCATAAGATCCCGGCCGTCATCCACCATACGCCCGGCCAGAACGTCTTCCAGATGTTCCAGGATTACACACCGCTGCGTCGCGAGCTCGGCCGCATCACCGTCCAGGCCGTCGCCGTCGGCCGCGAGCTCTACTCGGGCATGTTCGACGAGTTCCCCGACCTGAAGTTCGTCCACACCATGTTCGGCGGCAACTGGTTCGCCCTGCAGAACCTGCTCGCTCCGCACGTCTCGGTGAAGAAGAAGGAGGCCATGAACCGTCTGGCCACCAACATCAGCCGCGAGGACTACTTCCGTTACCTCAAGAACAACATCTACTTCGACTCGACTCATCCCATGAGCTGGTCGAAGGAGGAACTGGAGTGCGCAGTGCAGGTCTGCGGTGCCGACCACATCCTGCTCGGCTCCTCGTTCCCCGTGTTCTACGAGTGGATGGCCCGCTCCGTGGGTGCCATCAACGCGCTGGACATCGACGAAGAGGATCGCAAGCTCATCCTCGGCGGCAACGCCGCGCGCCTGTTCAACCTGTAAGCGATAGCGCATCGATCCCAAGGAGGGAAAGAAAATGAGCAATCCCAACGCAGTCGCCGCAGCAGATGCCCCGATGAAGACCCCTGGCTATGCCTGGCCGTGCCTCATCGTGTCCCTGCTGTGCGCCGTGAGCATCGTGTTCGCCTGGCAGTGGCTGCCCGGCGTGACCTTCCCGGTGTTCTCCGGCTGGGAGGCGGGCATCAACCCGACCTTCCAGGCTCCCATGATGGCCAACGTCATGGGCCTCGTGCCCATCGGCGCCCTCATCATGGCGTTTCCGACGTCCATCCTGGTGCGCAAGTGGGGCCCCAAGATGGCAACGTGCACTGGCATGATCCTGGCGATCATCGGCCAGGTCATCTGCTCGGTTTTCGCCGCTACCGACTTCATGGTGTTCCTTGCCGGCCGCTTCATCCTCGGCCTGGGCCTGTCGACCACCGTCGTCGCCGGTCCGACTTGCGTGTCGGTCTGGTTCCCGCACGGCACCCGTGGTCGCGCCATGGCAATCTGGTCCACCTGGGCTCCCATCGGCATCTTCACCATCAATGCCATCAGCTCGAGCGTGCTCGGCGCCGTCGGTGGTGACATGACGATGTTCCTGTGGATCTGGGCCATCGTCATGGTCGTCATCCTCGTGCTGTTCTTCCTCGTGTTCCGCGAGCCGAGGGGTGACGAGGTGTCCGAGGTCAGCCCCGAGCGCAAGAGCTTCCGCGAGGTCCTGCCCCTGTTCAAGAGTCGCCAGCTGTGGTGCCTCATCGTCATGTTCGCGATCTTCAACTACATGAACTACGCCTTCAGCCAGTACCTCAAGACGTGGCTGCAGCTCTCCACCAATGCCGGCGGCATGGGTTGGGACGTCGGCATGGCCGGCATCCTCGGTGGCCTCATCTGCGCATGCGGCGCGTTGGCCCCGCTCGGTGGCTTCATCCTGGACAAGACCCCCAAGCACCTGAAGTACATCTGCGTCATCGCGGGCATCACGTCGCTGACCATCTGCTGCGCGCTTGCGTTCCATAACAGCGTCCCGATGTTCATCGCCTACGTGCTGTTCTTCTGCATCGGCAACATGTTCCTGAACGGCTGCTGCCGGCCCATGGTTCCCACCTACGTGTTCAAGGGTGGCGCCACCGCCGTCGGTCTGGGCCTCTCGTTCCTGACCATCGGCCAGTACATCGGCCAGATCCCGACGAGCTACGTCATGCACAACTTCGTCGATTCCATGGCGTTTGGCATGACCGACCCGATGTTGGCGTTCTGGGCGCTCGTGCCCGTCGGCGTCATCGGCATCCTGTTCAGCCTCGGCATGAAGCCGAGCAAGCCTAAGGGCGGCGAG
>CABSKV010000126.1 GCA_902478425.1 uncultured Coriobacteriia bacterium
CCTCGAAGCGATCAGCCCCGTTGACCATCGCCTCGAGCGGGCCTCGGGCCTCGTCACTCGACACGAAGGGCCACTCCTCGCTCAGCGCATGCGCATCGGAGTGGGCCAGCGTCATGTAGAGCGCGCCGACCCTGTCGCGCTCGAGCAGCGGATCGCACGTGAAGAGGGGGCCGAGCGTCTTGCCGACAAAGGCGATGCCCGCGAGCGTGTCGTCGTCAATCATGTGCTGTTCGGTCATGGTCACAGCCTCGCTTCCTTGCTTTGCATCCGCATGTCATAGCGCCCCAAGCTCGTCTGCGAAGGCTTGCTCGGGGCGCGGGAAATCGAGGGGGCAAGGCCATGACGACCTTGCCCTCCATCAAACCTACAGGCCGATTCCTATCTGCACGCCGTAGAAGATACCGCGTGCGAGGAAGATGGCGATGAGGGCGATGATGGTGCCACAGCCAAGCCAGGCCGTGCGCTTTGCCCCCTTGCCGAGAAATACCGTGGCGGTGGCGACGAGCGAGAACGCGATCGTGAGGATGAGCGGGACGATGAGCGTGCCGGTATTGGCGGCGACGTCGATCATCGCGCTCTTCGCGCTCGCACCCATGCCGAACAGCACCGCCGTGCCGATGATGAGCACGAGGCACCCGAGCATGGCGAGCAGCCTGATGCGGCCGTCAGCCTCGCCTTCGAGCGGCGTGTCCTTGACCGACATGTTGAGAATCGTGCCACCGAGCAGCGTGCCGCCCAGAAGCATCGCGCCGAGCACCTGGACCGTGCCCCAGGGGCTGTTCCAGATGGGAATGGCGGGCAGCGCGTAGGCAAGGCCCATCATGATGCAGGCGATGAGGCCTGCGAGCGCCACGATGCCCGAGAACACCACGCGCGGCGTGTGCTTGGACAGGCCGCCGACAAGCGCCACGATCCAGTAGACGATGGCGAGCAGGAGGAAGACGCAGAAGGCCACGATCTCGTTGGTCATCGGCGAGCTGCCGATCGTGTTGACGATGTTGACCGCGTGCAGCGGGTCGCCCAGGTGGAAAAACGCGCAGATGAGCGCCACCACGCAGAAGCCCAGCGGGACGGCCGTCAGCTTGTCGAGCCGTTTGAGGCCGCTTGCCTCCATGGACTTGTTGACGTAAATCGCGCAGAACATCGCGACGAAGGCGCCGATGCCCACCGAGGCGAGCGTCGTGAACAGCGCCAATGGCAATTCCTTGATAACGGCATCCATGGGCTAGACCTCCTCTGGGTTCGAAACGTAACCGGTCTCGACGTAGGGCAGCTCGGACGCCGGCGAGGGCTTGATGACGAAGTTGGGCTCGGTCATCGACGGATCCACCATGGGGTAGATCTGCCGCACGTCGCCGTACTTGGCCTTGAGCTCGTCGATGGGGCCGCTGTCGAGCGCGCGTAGCGGGCAGGCGCTCACGCATACGGGCGTCTTTCCCTCGTCCAGGCGCTCCCAGCAGGCCTCGCACTTGACGGCGTGCCCGTGCTCGCGGTCGATTTGCGGCGAGTTATAGGGGCAGGCCATGACGCAGTAGCCGCAGCCCATGCACTTCGTCGTGTCGACCTTGACGATGCCGTCCTTCGGGTCCTTGTGCATGGCCGTCGTCGGGCAGACGTCGACGCAGGCCGGGTTATCGCAGTGCTGGCAGCCGATGGAGAGGTGGTAGAGGAAGCTGTCCGTCTCGTAGGCGCCGTTCTGCTCGCCTTTCCATTGCCCGCCCTCGACGTCGTAGACCTTGCGTCGGGCTATGCCGAGCGGTGAGTCGTAGTAGTCCTTACACGCCATCACACAGGTCTTGCATCCCGTGCAGCGCGTGTTGTCATAGAAGAATCCGTATTGAGCCATGATTCACCTCTAAACTTTCCGCACTTCGGCGATGATCGAATTGCTGGGTCCGTTGCCATGCGCGAGAGGCGAGGGCACGTAGGTGGTCAGCGTGTTGATGCAGCCACCGGTGTCGAGCTTGTTGCCCTGCATGTCGGCCTCGTGCCAGAAGCCCTGCGGCATGGCGATGACGCTCGGGACGATACGCGACGTGACGTGCGCCTCGATCTCGACTTCGCCGGCCGGGCTCTTGACGCGCACGCGGTCGCCGTCCTTGATCTTGCGTGGCTCGGCGTCGATGGGGTTGATCCACAGGCGATGGCGGTTGTAGTCGCGCAGCACCTCGATCGCGCCGAACGAGGAGTGCGTGCGCGCCTTGTCGTGCCAGCCGGACATGTAGAGCGGATATTCGCTCGTGACCGCGCCGTACCCCTCCACACCCGGATCGAAGATCGGGATGGGGGAGATGACCTGACCTTCGGATAGTTCGCGCTCGGTGGCGAGCTTCTCGAGCACTTCCGAGTAGATCTCGATCTTGCCCGACGGCGTCTTCCAGGGGTTTGCCACCGGGTCGGCGATGCTCTTCTCGAAGGCGATGGCCGTGGGAAGCTCGCGCTTCCAGACGCCCTGCTCGAGAATCTGGTCCCAACTGGGCATCTCCGGGTCCTCGGCGGCGCCCTCCTCGTAGATGGAGCGGATCCACTCGTCCTGGGTCTTGCCGGCCGTGAACTTGTCCTTCACGCCGAAGCGATCGGCGATCTCGGCGTGCACTTCGTAGATCGGGCGGCACTCGAAGGGAGGCTCCTGTGCCGGGCCGCCGACGGTGACGCCCCAGTAGTACTCGGAGTAGCCATTGGTCGACATGTTGAGCTGCTCGGCGCGCATGGCGTCGGGAAGCAGGATGTCGGCGTACTTGGCCGAGTCGGTCATGAAGGTGTCGCACACGACGATGAACTCGCACTTCTTTTCGTCGGAGAGCGTGTCGAAGACGAGGTTGACGTCGCCATGCTGGTTGGTGATGCAGTTTCCGGCATAGTTCCAGAGGAACTTGATGCCGTTCTTGGGTGCCTCGATCTTGGCCGCCGCGGCAGCTGCCTCGGGGTCTTGCGCACCCATGAAC
>CABSKV010000127.1 GCA_902478425.1 uncultured Coriobacteriia bacterium
GACCACGGCCGTGCGCGTGATTCCGGCCATCGGCAAATCCGCCGGCGAGACGCTGCACTTCGGTGGCTTGCTCGGCGAGGCACCCGTCATGCCCGTCAACACGCACGCGGGCACGGTGTTCGCGCATCGCGGCGGCCGCTTCCCCGCGCCCATCAACTCGCTCAAGAACTAGTCGCTCACTCGCTCAGAGGAGACACGCATGAGTACCCAGGACAGCAGGCAAGACACGCTTCGGATTGGCGTCGACGTCGGATCGACCACGGTCAAGCTGCTCGTGCTCGACCCCGATGACAACATCGTCTTCAGCGTGTACCGCCGCCACCATTCCGATGTGCGCGCGACCATCGTCGAGATCATCGACGAGGCGCTCGAGGCAGTGGGCGATGGCCAGGCGACCATCACCATCACCGGCTCGGGCGGCCTGCTGCTCGCCAATTGGCTGGGCGTGCCCTTCGTGCAGGAGGTCATCGCCAACAAGACCGCCATCGAGCGCATCATCCCCGCCACCGACGTCGCCATCGAGCTGGGCGGCGAGGACGCGAAGATCATCTACTTCGATGGTGGCATCGAGCAACGCATGAACGGCACCTGCGCCGGCGGCACGGGCGCCTTCATCGACCAGATGGCGGCCCTGCTCAACACCGATGCCTCCGGCCTGGACGAGATGGCCAAGGAGCACAACATCATCTATCCCATCGCGTCGCGTTGCGGCGTGTTTGCCAAGACCGACGTGCAGCCCCTGCTCAACGAGGGCGCCAAGCGCGAGGACATCGCCGCGTCCATCTTCCAGGCCGTCGTCATGCAGACGATTTCGGGCCTTGCCTGCGGTCGTCCCATTCGCGGCAACGTCGCCTTCCTGGGTGGCCCGCTGCACTACCTGCCGCAGCTGCGCCAGCGCTTCATCGAGACGCTCGAGCTCACCGACGAGACGACGATCATCCCGGAAGAATCGCACCTCTTCGTCGCGCGCGGTGCCGCGTTTGCCTCCGAGGCCAACGATGACATCGTGAGCCTCGCCGAGCTCAAGGATCGCATGAGCAAGCTCGGCAGCATCCAGGGCAGCGAGGTCCAGCGCCTCGAGCCGCTCTTCGCGAACGAGAGGGATTACGAGGCGTTCAAGAAGCGCCATGCCAAGGCGACCGTTCCCAAGGCGAGCCTCGCGGATTATTGTGGCGTGGCATACCTCGGCATCGACGCCGGCTCAACGACGCTCAAGTCGGTGCTCGTGAGCGACAAGGGCGAGATCCTCTACAGCTACTACGTCAACAACAAGGGTGACGTGCTCGGCGCGGCCCGTGCCATGCTCGGCGATCTGGCCAACCAGATTCCGCGCGATGATGACGGCAATCCGCTCGTGACCATCGGGCATGCCACCACGACGGGCTACGGCGAGGCGCTGCTGCTCGAGGCCATCCAGGCCGATTCCGGCGAGATCGAGACGGTCGCGCACCTGCGCGGCGCGCGCGAGCTCTGTCCCGACGTCGACTTCATCCTCGACATCGGCGGCCAGGACATGAAGTGCATGCACGTCAAGGAGGGCGTCATCGAGCACATCATGCTCAACGAGGCATGCTCGGCGGGCTGCGGATCGTTCATCGAGGCCTTCGCGACCTCGCTCAACATGCCCATCGAGGAGTTCGCCGCCGAGGCGATCAAGGCCAAGGCTCCCGTCGACCTGGGCAGCCGTTGCACGGTGTTCATGAACTCCCGCGTCAAGCAGGCGCAGAAGGAGGGCGCGACGCCGGCCGACATCTCGGCGGGCCTGTCATACTCCGTCATCAAGAACGCGCTGTTCAAGGTCATCAAGCTGCGCGATGCCTCCGAGCTGGGCGAGCATGCGGTCGTCCAGGGTGGCACCTTCCTCAACGATGCCGTCCTGCGCGCGTTCGAGAACCTGAGCGAGCACGATGCGATCCGTCCCGACATCGCCGGCAACATGGGCGCCTGGGGTGCCGCGTTGCTGGCACGCGACCGCGCGACGGGCGCGAAGTCGACGCTGCTGCGTCCCGAGCAGATCGACGAGCTCGACATCAAGCACACGGCGGTGCGCTGCGGACGTTGCGAGAACAACTGCCTGCTCACCATCAACGACTTCGGCGTCGACGAGGAGACCGGCAAGCATCGCCGCTTCATCACCGGCAACCGCTGCGAGCGCGGCGCCGGCATCAAGAAGCCGGCCAAGGAAGTGCCCAACCTCTTCGCATACAAGGACAAGCTGCTCTTCGACCGCGAGCCGCTCGTCGAGGAGGCCGCCAAGTACGGCACTGTGGGCATTCCGCGCGCGCTCAACATGTACGAGAACTACCCGTTCTGGCACAGCTTCTTCACGCATCTGGGCTACCGCGTCGTGCTGTCCGAGTCGTCCACGAAGAAGACCTACGAGGCGGGCATCGAGTCCATGCCCTCCGAGAATGCTTGCTACCCTGCCAAGCTCTCGCACGGCCACATCATGGATTTGCTCGACAAGGACGTCGACTTCATCTGGATGCCCTGCATTCGTTGGGAGCGCCAGGAGGACGAGGGCGCGAACAACCACTACAACTGCCCCATCGTCATGAGCTATTCCGAGGCGCTCAAGCTCAACATCGACGAGCTCGAAGACAGCCGCACGCAATTCCTCAATCCGTTCATTCCCTATGACGACAAGAAGGCCCTCAAGAAGCGCCTCTTCGAGCATCTGGTGAAGAACCGCAAGGAGGAGCTCAAGGCCCAGGGCGTCGACGTGCTCTCGATGCAGTGGCCCACGCGCGTCGAGATCTCGGATGCCATCGACCTTGCCTGGCAGGCAGACCTCGACTTCAAGTCGACGATGCGCGCCAAGGGCGAGGAGACGCTGCGCTGGATCGAGGAGAACAACGGCCACGGCATCGT
>CABSKV010000128.1 GCA_902478425.1 uncultured Coriobacteriia bacterium
ACTTCGCCAATCGCGTCAATCCGGTCATAAGCGATATCAAGCTGCCACCTAGCTGCGATGGATACACCTATCTGCTCGTGAGCTGCGGAAGCGGACACGAGGATGCGACCGATGCCTTCGCGGGCGTGGCCCAGGATATGCAGGCCGCAGCCGGTGCCTTCGACGTCGCACAGCTGCGCGACATCACCATGGAGCGATACGTCGACGAGATCGGACGCGTGCGTGCCGAATGTGGAGACCTCGTCGCCCTGCGCGGCTTGGCGTTTTTCGAGGAGTTCGGGCTCGTGGCGCGCCGCGTCGAGGCGTTACGTCGCGATGACGCGCGCAGCTTCGTGTACCTCACCAATCGGTCGAGCATCGTGTCGGCCGAGCACCTGCAAAACGTCGGCTTTCCCGGGGAGCACGAGGACGCAATGGTCGCGCTCGCCCTCTGCCAGCGCGTGCTCGCCGAGTTCACCGTTCCGAAAGATGGAAAGCTCTGCGGGTCTGCACGCATACACGGCGGCGGTTTTGGTGGCACCATACAGGTGATCGTGCCCAACGAGCTGGTCGCTCCCTTTTCCGAGCGCATTGACAGCCTGCTTGGCGAGGGTTCGTGCACGCTCGTGCGCCTCGGGGCGCCGGGCATCATGGTCGAGTCGCCCCAAGCGTGACATGCGCTACATATGCGCACCTACGAGGCGCTCGAGACGCGTGCGATGATATAATTCTCGCTTGATTCCCGCGTAATCGGGTGACGTAACCTTGCTTCTTTGACGCGGGAATCCCTATCCGCGCAGAGAGGGGAAGGAGCGCGTGATGTACATGCAGATTCGCCTGCCGCTGGCATGTCTCGTCATCATGCTGTACTGCCTGCTGCTCTTCCTGCGCAAGCGCCGCCTTCCCACGAAGGCCTCTCGGGTCTTCTCGTGGATGGGGTTCGTGAGCGTCGTGAACCTGTGCGCGGCGACGGTGACGGAGTACGCGGTCAACAATCGCACGCTCGTCTCCGATGCATTCAACGACATATGGCACGTCATCTTCCTCGTCACGCTCACGCTATGGTGCGGTTTGCTGCTCGTCTACCTGCTCATGCTCATCGAGCGCACGGGAGGTGGCAATCAGCGTGGGCTCATCATCGCCACGTGCGTCATCTGCATCATCGTCGTTTGCATGCAGTTCATCTTGCCCATCGAGTACGTCGATACGCCGAAGGGCTCGTATGCGCTTGGTCCCAAGGCCTATGCGCTCTACTTCATGGTGGGGCTCACGATTGCCCTGCTCATCGTCTTGCTGCTGCGCTATCGCAAGACGCTCGGGCACGCCAATAGCCTCGTGTTCGCGGCATCGCTCCTCATTCTCATCGTCGTATCGGCCGTGCAGATGACCTGGCCCCACATACTCATCACGAGCCCGGGGCTTGCCATGATCATGATCGGCCTCATGGTCACGATGGAAGACGCGCGCCTGTACGTCTCGCCCAAGACGGGGCTGTACAACTTTCTCGCCTGCAGCACGATCGTGCAGGAGAAAATCGCCGAATCAGACGAAATCGAGCTCGGCTGCTACCTCTTCTTCGGTGAGGAGACCGAGGTCATACGTGCGATGAAGGCGGTCAACGAACAGGTCGCATACAAGGGAAGCGGCCTCATGTGCGCCACCTTCACCGATAACGTGCTGCTCGTCTTGCCGCTCTCGCATTGGCGCGGCGAGGTCGCGATGCCCGACCCCCTGCCCAAGCCCCGCGCGCTTGGCGAAGACGTGCGCTGCGAGGCGCAGGTGCTCAGGCTCGAAGACGTGCGCGAGGTCGCCCAGGTGCGCTATGCGCTGCGGGATGCCTACAACCACTTCTGGTCGGATTGCCTGTACCTCGACGAGCTGACGCACCTCATGCGGCGCCAGGCGTTCACCATGCAGGTCAACTCAATGATCGAGCGTGGCGAGCCGTTCGCGCTGTTCATGATCGACCTGGACAACCTCAAGGACATCAACGACACGCACGGGCACGCGATGGGCGACAAGGTGCTGCGCAACGTCGCGCGCGTGTTCAGCAAGGTCATACGCTCGTCCGACATTGCCTGCCGCATGGGCGGCGACGAGTTTGCCATCGCAATTTCGGGCACCACCGACGAGACGACGTTGCTCGCCATCCTCGAGCGCATCAGGCAGGGGCTCGCGCACATCGACGCGTTGCCTGCGGGCAGTCCCGCGGTGAGCGTGTCGGTCGGCATACGCGTGCACGACCCGGCCGAAGGCGAGATCGGCTTCACGGAGCTGTACGCGCAGGCTGACGAGGCGCTCTACGAGGTCAAGCGGCTGAACAAGGGACACTTCGCCTTCTACGAGCCTGCCGGGGCAGGCTCGAACACGCAGGCTGGCTAGCGGCCCTATTCGGCGGGAATCGAGTACACGGAGCCGGCACCGAAGAGCTTGCCGAAGAAGTACTTGTTGCCGGCGGACTCCTCGGAAATCCAGATGCGCCCGTCATGGGTCTCGATGCCCTCGCTCATGGGCGGGGCGACGAGGTCTGCCACGAGGTTGTTGCCATCGAGGAAGTACAGCGGCACCTCGCGTCCGTCGACGAGAAACGCATCGCCTTGCCGCGCCGTGTGCACGTCATAGGTGCGCAGGTGCGAGGATGTGAGACCGTAGGAGCTCGAGAGCATGATGTTGCCGTCGGGAAGCTCGCACATGCCCTGCGCGGCATCGGGGATGGAGTAGACGTAGGCGGCTTGCGTGGCAAAGCCGTAGGGACCGGAGCTATCGGCGGGGTAGGCGAAGATGACGCCCGC
>CABSKV010000129.1 GCA_902478425.1 uncultured Coriobacteriia bacterium
GCCGCATGCCGTCTGCCGTCGGTTACCAGCCCACGCTGGCCACCGAGATGGGCGCCCTGCAGGAGCGCATCACCTCGACCGCGACGGGCGCCATCACCTCCGTCCAGGCCGTCTACGTTCCCGCTGACGACCTTACCGACCCGGCACCCGCCACGGCGTTCATCCACCTCGATGCGACGACGGTTCTGTCGCGCTCCATCGCCGAGCTCGGCATCTACCCGGCTGTCGATCCGCTGGCTTCCACGAGCCGCGCCCTCGATCCCTCTGTCGTGGGTGACGAGCACTATCGTGTCGCCGTGCAGATCCAGGAGATTCTCCAGGCCTATTCCGACCTGCAGGACATCATCGCCATCCTTGGTATGGACGAGCTCTCCGAGGAGCAGAAGCTCGTCGTTGCCCGTGCCCGCAAGGTCCAGCAGTTCCTGGGCCAGCCGTTCCACGTTGCCAAGCAGTTCACCGGCATCGACGGCAAGTACGTCAAGGTCGAGGATACGGTTCGCTCGTTCAAGATGATCATTGACGGCGAGATGGACGACGTTCCCGAGCAGGCATTCCGTAACAAGGGTGACATCGAGGAAGTCCTCGAGGCCGCCAAGGAACTCGTTTAGAGAAAGGTCGCTACCTAGCCATGCTGCAATGTGAAATCGTCACTCCCGAAAGCAAGCTGTACTCTGACGAGGCCCACTTCGTGGTCATTCCCGCCTCCGAAGGCGAGATGGGCATCTTCGCCAAGCACGAGCCTGTGGTGACCACCCTCAAGTCGGGCACCGTGCGCGTGACCGAGACCGAGGGTCAGGAGCCGGTGCGCTACATTGTGGCCGGTGGGTATGCGCAGATCGAGGCGGACCGCGTCATCGTACTCGCTGATCACGCAGCCGCCCTGCAAGAGCTCGATGAGATTGCCATCAAGGTCCATATTGACGACCTCAAGGAGAAGATGGCCGACCTTAAGGATGACGATCCTAATCGTGCGTTCATCGAAGACGAGGTCAAGTGGAACCAGGTTCTTCTCGAGCAGACCAAGTAAGTTTACGCGAGTGATTTCCACACAAGCGAGGGGCCGCCATCTGGCGGCTCCTTTTGCATTCTCCTTATATCTACCGGGCGATGAGGCGCATACTCTCCATGTCGATGTCGGCGAGCTCGAGGGAGGCGAGCGTGCCAAGTGGCAGCTTTGCATCGCAGCGCACCGCGTGGTACGACTCACTCGTACCTAGCCCCGGACGCTCGACGATGACCTGCTCGACCGTGCCGATTCTTCGCTCCATGTCCGCAAGCGCCAGGCGCTCTCCCAGCTCGATGAGGGTCTGGGATCGATTGGCTTTGATCCGCGGGTCGATCTGGTCGCTGCGCTCGGCGGCAGGGGTGCCGGGACGCTTCGAGTAGCGAAACACGTGCAGGCGCATGAAGCCGCATTGCTCGATAAGGCGACAGCTTTCCTCGAAATCATCATCGGTCTCGCCGGGAAAGCCGACGATGACATCTGTCGAAAGCGCGAGCTGCGGTACCGCGTTGCGTAAGCGGGCGACAAGCGCGGCAAATGCGGCAGCGTCATAGTGGCGATTCATCTCGCGCAGCACCTTTGACGATCCCGATTGCAAGCAGAGATGCAGATGACGGCAAAGTCGCCCGTCAGAGCGCCCAAGCGCGTCGATGAGCGAGGACGTGACGCTTTGAGGTTCCACCGACGAGATGCGCACGCGCCCGGTATCCGTCTGTTCGAGCAACATCTCGACGAGCCGTGGGAGGTCGATATCGCCATCCTGGTAGGCAGCCAAGTCGATGCCGACGAGCACGAGCTCGCGCGTTCCGGCATCGGCAAGCACCCGCGCCTGCTCGACCACCGCAGCCGCGGGCACGGAGCGCGCTGGCCCGCGCGCGACATGGACGATGCAGTAGCTGCACGCGTTGTCGCAGCCATCCTGGATCTTGAGGTCGACGCGCGTCCTGAAGCCATCGCCGTCACGGCTTCTGAGCGCGAGCTGTTCGAGCGTGTCGGGCGTAGACAGGGCCGCTTCGCTCGTGAGTCGCACAGCCAGGGCAGCCACCTTGTCCTTGTCGGCTTCGCAGCTGATGCGCGTGTCGATGTCGGCATAACGGTTGGGATCGATGTTGACGGCACAGCCGGTCACGATGAGCGGGGCACGACTTGCGCGTAGCAGCGCACGAATCGTCTTTCGGTTCTTGGCATCGGCTTCTCCGGTGACCGTGCAGGTGTTGAGGATGGCAATGTCGCAATCGGCGGTACCTACAGCACGCTCCCAACCGGCAGCGAGCAATGCGGCGGCTATGGTCTCGGATTCGGCCAGGTTGACCTTGCAGCCATGCGTATGGATGTGAAAGCGCGGAATGGGAGACTCCTCGCGTTCTCGATGTGCTCTCCGCCTGCCTAGCGGTGGTTGCCCAGACCGCCCAACGTGTACATGCACAGGGCCGTCGCGACGGTGCCGGCGGTCTCGGTGCGCAAGATGAGCTCGCCGAGCGAGACGATCTTCACGAAGCTGCCGAGCGACTTGATCGCCTCGACCTCTTCGGCCGTCAGGCCGCCTTCGGGGCCGATGACGAGTGCGACATGGCTGTTGATGTCACAGCCCTCGAG
>CABSKV010000130.1 GCA_902478425.1 uncultured Coriobacteriia bacterium
GTCGCAGCGGCTCGACGCACCCAATCCCCGCACCTTCATCGGCGCCGGCAAGGCCGACGAGCTTGCCGCCTGCGTCCGTGACCTCAAGGCAGACGTTGTCATACTCGATGACGAGCTCTCGCCCTCGCAGCAAAGCAACCTCGAGCGCATTGTCGGCAAACCGGTCAAAGTTATCGACCGTACGGCGCTCATCCTCGACATCTTCGCCCTGCATGCGACGAGCCGCGAGGGTCGTCTGCAGGTCAAGCTCGCCCAGAACCAGTACCTGTACCCGCGCCTACGCGGCATGTGGAGCCATCTGGCAGCGCATCGCATGGGTGGCGGCGTCGGGTCGCGTTTCGGCGAGGGCGAGTCACAGCTCGAGGTCGACAGGCGCCTCGTGAGAAAGCGCATCGGGCGCATCCGTCGCGAGCTTGCGAATCTCGAGAGCAGCAGGAGCACGCAACGCAAGCATCGAAGCCTCTCCGGCGTGTTTCGCATCGCGCTGGCAGGCTACACGAACGCCGGCAAGTCGAGTCTCATGAATGCGCTTACTGACTCGAACGTGCTCGCATACGACAAGCTCTTCGCGACGCTCGATTCGACGACGCGTGCGCTCGAACTGCCGAACGAAAGCAAGGTCACGCTCACCGACACCGTCGGCTTCATCCAGAAGCTCCCGCATAACCTCGTCGAGGCGTTTCATTCGACTCTTGACGAGATACGCGAGGCAGACCTCGTACTGCTCGTGGTCGATGCCGCATCTGCCCAGCGTGCAGCCCAGCTCAAGGCAGTACAGGACGTGCTCGGGCAGATTGGCGCATCAGACATTCCGCGCCTCACCGTGTTCAACAAGATAGACTTGCTCAAAGACGGTGCGCCCGAGGAGCTGGCACACCTGAGGAGCCTGTATCCCGAGGCAGTGTTTCTCTCGGCGAAGACGGGTGCGGGCGTAGACGATCTGCTCGCCAAGCTCGAAGCCGAAGTCGAGAGCAGGTATGCGCCGATGGACGTGTGCATCCCATATGACCAAGGGCGCTTTGTGACGATCGCACATGAGCAGGCGCGCGTGAGCTACGAAAGCTATGAGCCGGATGGCATTTACCTGAAGGTGTGCCTGCCCGCATCGTTGACGAAGCAGTTCAGACAGTTTGAAGTCGAGGCAGAGGCAGAGGCAGAGGCAGAGGCAGAGGACTAGTAGCTTCTGAACAGGCCCGTGACGACGCCGAGAATCTGCGCATCGCGCGTGAAGATGGGCTCCATCGCATCATTGTGCGGCTGCAGACGTATGCAGTCCTTCTCCTTGTAGTAGCTCTTGACCGTCGCTCCATCATCGACCATCGCAACGACGATATCGCCATTATCAGCCGTGTTCTGCTCGCGTACGAGGAGCGTGTCGCCGTCGAAGATACCGGCGTTGATCATGGAGTCGCCGTGCACGGTGAGCAAAAAGGAGTTGCGGTCGCCGAAGAGCGAGGTGGGCAGTGGCACCTCTTCCTCGATGTTTTGCTCGGCGAGGATGGGCGTGCCGGCGGCGACACGGCCGACGAGCGGAAGCTCGACAAGGGAATGGCCGTTGAACTCCTCGCGTGACTTTGCGGACGAGGAGCCCGTGGGCTTTTCTCCACCCCCTGTTATGACCATGGAACGAGACTTGGCGCCATCGCGCTTGATGTAGCCCTTGGCCTCGAGGGCATTGAGGTGGGCGTGAACCGTGGAAGGGGAGGACAGGCCGATGGCCTGGCCGATTTCGCGTACAGACGGGGGATAGTGCTTGACCTCGATGCACTTGCGAATGTAGTCGAGTATTTGCTGTTGACGTGTAGAGAGCTGCTCGTTATCCATACCATCCTCCTGGACTCGATGTGACAAGTTTAGACGATGCGAAAAGAAATTACAAACATTTGTTCGTTTTTCTCTTGAATCAAACAAATGTTCGGTTATTATGTACCCAGAACGAATGTTCGGCTAGATTTCGTGTCACACGCATCACGTATAACAGGGGCGTAGCAAACGCAGCCGCAAGGAGGTAAGCCATGAACAGCACGTACAATGCACAAACCGCAACCGCGCTCGCGCCTGTCAGCGCTCGTCCGCATCTTACCGTCATCAAGGGCATGAAGAAGAAGCCTTCGTCGTTATTCGAAGAGTTCGCCATCCAGATGTTCGGGCATCTGCATGGGGGCGACTTCAGCTCAGACGTGCACGATGTTCTCGATGCGCGCGTGCAGCACAGCTTTCTCACCGGTTCGCGTGAGCGTATCTTTGCCCAAGTCGCCTGTGTCATCGCAACGGGGGCTCTGTTCGCCTTCTCGTTCATGTAAGGGGCATGCATCTGTCTGCGGGGCGCTCTCGTAAGTTCGGGCTCTAGGCAGACGTTCTCTGTTAGAATCTCCTTACTTATTCATGGATAGTAAAGTGAGGAGAACGGATGCTTTGCCCAAACTGCAGCTGTAAAGAATCCCGGGTAATCGATTCGCGTTCATTTGATGACGGAGCAAGCATTAAGCGCAGGCGTGAGTGTCTCGAATGCGGCACGCGCTTCACGACCTTCGAGAGAAGGGAAGAGGAGCCGATCATGGTCCTCAAGCG
>CABSKV010000131.1 GCA_902478425.1 uncultured Coriobacteriia bacterium
GGGCGTATGGGGAGTGATGAGACGCTCTGAACGTGGATTTTGGCTTCACAATATGATAGGATGGGTAGGCACTCACCGCTGCAACGGTGTGCGTATCTCAAGTATTCCTATCAGTTACTTGAGCGAGATAGCCACTCACATTGTGGGTGGTTATTTCATTTCATCTGCCTTATGCCTACCACAACCGCCACGAACAGAGCGGTGATTGTGGCATAAAGCTGCAACAAGGCGACCAGAAAATCCATATCCATACGCGTACCTGCTTTCTGCCCAGCGAGATACGCTTGCGCCTACCCATATCACCAGCCGCTTTCGCGACGAGCGACCCGGCATTCAGATTTCAAGGAGCGGATGCTTCTCTGCTCGCATACGAACATTTGTTCTATTATAGCAGGACATACCTTACTAGACATTGCCCGATTATGGGACACCCTGGCATGAAATGCCGTGCATCATCGGCTACAATGGACCCGCACGTCCACCCCCTCCCAGTGCAACGCAAATGAGGTCCCCATGCCGAACAACAGCAAGTCGAAGCTCAAGCTGCTCTACATCAAGCAAATCCTTGAAGACGAGACCGACGCCGAACACGGCATCTCGATGACGCGCATCATCGAACGACTCAACGAGTTCGACATCCCCGCCGAGCGAAAGGGCGTCTATCGCGACATACAGACGCTGCGCGACTTCGGCATCGAAATCCAGACCTACCAGCGATGCCCCGTGGAGTACGCCATCGCGAGGCGCGATTTCTCGCTGTCGGAGCTCATGCTGCTCGTCGATGCCGTGGAGTCGTGCAAGTTCCTCACGCGTCGCCAATCGAACGCGCTCACGACGAACCTGAAGCTCCTCGCGAGCGATCACCAGCGCGAGCTCCTCAACCGTCGCATACATGTTGCGGGGCGCATCTCCTCGAAAACCGATAGCGTGTTCACGAACATCGACATACTGCACGAGGCCATCAGAACCAACAGGCACGTCGCGTTCATGTACTACAAATACGGGCTCGACGGAAAGCGCTTCGCGACGCACGACGGCAAGCCCCACGAGGTGACGCCCGTCGGAATCGCGTTCTCGGACGGTTTCTACTACCTGACCGCCTGGAACGACGAGCGCGACGACATGACCGAGTTCCGCATCGACCGCATGGATAAGATCCGCGTGACCGATAAGCCGGCGACGAAGAACGACAAGATCACGCACCACAAGTACGAAGGTGACGAACACGAGTACTTCGGGCGCTTCGGTGGCGACCCCGTCACCACGACGTTGCTGGTGACGGGCGACAAGGTCGAGATCATCAAGGACCGCTTTGGTGACGCGGCCATGTTGTATCCGCAAGACGACAAGACGGCAAAAGCCGTGGTAAAGATCCACAAGTCCGAGCAGTTCTTCGGATGGATCGCGGGACTGGGCGGCACGGTGCGAATTCACGAGCCGAAGAGCCTGAAGCAGGAGTACAACGAGTACCTACTGGGACTCATCGAGGAATAGGCCGCTTTCGACCCCGCGCTCGAAGAGCACGGCGAGCAGATGTGGCACAGGGCCCGCCTCGCCGACGAAATCATCGAGAAGACCGCATCTTCGCCAGCAGAGACATGCGTCCGCTTGAAGCGGAGCCGTCGCGCAAAGCGCAGGAAGCGTGGATGCGTCACCCGTATCGACCGCGCCAGCCGTCAGCACCGCATGGTCACCCGCGACTTCCACGAGCAGGTCGTCCTCCTCGAAGCGGATGAGAAGCGGCGAGCCGGCCACCCAACTGCCCACATCGCAATCCCAGATGCAGAACAGGTCGGCGACAGGCATGCGAGCAAAGCGGCCGCATAGGGTCTCGTCTTCAGAACATGGAATAAGCGTATCGAACTCAAGCATCATCACCTAGCAATCTCTTGTTCGTAGATGATATTCGATTCGGTCCAAGGACCATGTCCCATAAACGTACCAAGCGAAAAACCGTATCGCCCTCTCCCCTTCTTCTTCGCCCCCTCGCATGGATCCATCTACAAGCGCTTGCGCAGGTAAACCATGTCGACGAGCTGGACACCGCCTTCGAATATGGGGTGGTCGTAGTTTTCCGTGAAGAACCCCTCGACCACATGAGAGCGCTCGAAGCCGCATCGCTCGTAAAACGGCACGGTGAGCGGACTGTCACCCGTCCCCACTTGCAGGATGTCATACTCGCCCGCATGGCGCTTGGCTACGAAGTCGATGAGCATGCGGCCATAGCCCTGGTGCTGATGAGAGGGGTTGACCGCGATGTTCTTGATTTCCAGCACGCCGTCGCCCGCATCGTTCACGACGCACTCGCCTACCACGATGCCATCGACTTCCAGGACGTACATCGTGCCTTCGTCGAGATAGCGATCAACCATGCTCTCCTGCTCATCGGCAAGCAAGAGCAAGGGCAGGTGGTGCCGCCTGTCGCCATGTTCCTCGCGAATGAGCACGGGCAGTTCTCCTTAAGACGAGGTCTTTGAC
>CABSKV010000132.1 GCA_902478425.1 uncultured Coriobacteriia bacterium
CCACGCCGCACATGAACTCGATGCCGCTTTGCCGCATGAGCTCGACGCGACGCTCCACGACCTCCTTGGGAAGTTTCATGCTCGGGATGCCGTACATGAGCAGGCCACCGGGGCGCTCGTCCTTCTCGTAGACGCGCACGCGCATGCCGCAACGCGCAAGCTCCCATGCCACGGCAAGCCCGGCAGGACCTGAGCCCACGACGCTCACGAGCGGTGCCGATGTATCTGCGGGCATGAGCGGCTCGATGCCGCGCTCCCACGCCAGATCGGAGAGCAGGCGCTCGTTGTCGTGGATGGTGACCGCCTCGTCATGCAACCCGAGGTTGCAGGCGACCTCGCACGGTGCGGGGCACACGCGCCCGGTGAACTCCGGGAAGGGATTGGTGAGCACGAGGCGCTCGTAGGCCTCGTCGAAACGGCCCCGGTACAGCAGGTCGTTGACCTCGGGAACGAGATTGTGGAGCGGGCAGCCCACCATGGCGACAACGTCGTCGAGAAGCCCGCCGCTCTGGCAAAACGCCACGCCGCAGTTCATGCAGCGGCTCGCCTGCTCGCGCTGCTCAGCTGCCGTGAGCGGGAGCGCGAACTCCCCGTAATCCGCCACGGCCTCGCTCGCCGGTCGTACGTCATGTTCCCGACGATCGACCTGCAGAAATGCTCCCGTGCGTCCCATGCTATGCCTCCGCTCTCAACAACTCGAAGGCACGCTCCTGCGCCTCCTCGTGCGCGCAGCCCTCGTTTTCGAGCTGCGTCGTCAGTTCGAGCATCTTGCGGTACTCGTCCGGAATGACCTTCTTGAAGCGATGCGCGATGTCGTCGAAGCGATAGAGCATCATGACGCCGAGTGGGCTCATCGTAACCTGCACATGTGCCTCGATGAGCTCGCGAATCACGCGGATATCGTCGCGGTCGGGCTCGAGTATGTCGACGAACTCCCGGTTGCAGTGGGACTCGAGCGTATGCGCCGCATCGTAGACGTAGGCGACGCCACCGTTCATGCCAGCGGCGAAGTTGATGCCCACCTCGCCCAATATGAGCACGCTTCCGCCGGTCATGTACTCGCAGCCGTTATCGCCGATACCCTCGACGACGAGGCATGCGCCCGAATTGCGCGCGGCAAAGCGCTGCCCGGCAAGGCCGTTCA
Organism: uncultured Coriobacteriia bacterium; assembly: GCA_902478425.1. GTDB lineage: Bacteria > Actinomycetota > Coriobacteriia > Coriobacteriales > QAMH01 > QAMH01. The sequence continues at coordinate 1,145 of CABSKV010000132.1, forward strand.
CGAAGCCACGGCCTGCCGTGGCGCCGTAGAAGGCGACGTTTCCCACGATGATGTTTTCCTCGGGTCTGAACGTCGCCCTGCTCGACGGCGCAACCGCGACCGTGCCACCCGAAAGCCCCTTGCCGAAGTAGTCGTTTGCCTCGCCCGCGATGGTGAGCATGATGCCCTTGGGCAGAAACGCGCCAAAGCTCATGCCACCCGAGCCGCTGCAATCGATCCTGATGAAATCGTAGGGCAGGCCCTCGGGATGATGGGCCGTGACCGTGGAACCGAGCATGGTGCCCACGCAACGGTTGACGTTCGTGATGTCCACGTGGAAGTTGATGGGCTCGAGCCGCTCGCGCGCGAAGCTCGTGTACGGGATGAGCAGCGTCGCATCGAGCGTCTCGGGCAAGGTGTTGGGGGCCTGGGCGCTCTCGAGGAAGTGCGGGCAATGCGCGGCGGGAATCGCGCGGCCGAAGTCGACCTGCGGCTTGGCGAGCAGTGCCGAGAGGTCGAGCAGACGTGCCTTCCAGGAGCGCACGGCGCGCGTCTGGCGCAGGCACTCGACGTGCCCGACCATCTCGTCGATCGTGGCAAAGCCGAGCTCGGCCATGATCTGGCGCAGCTGCTCGGCCACGAACATCATGTAGTTGACGACGTATTCGGGCTTGCCGGTGAAGCGCTTGCGCAGGCGGCAATCCTGCGTGGCGATGCCCACCGGGCAGGTGTCCTTCTGGCAATCGCGCTGCATGAGGCAGCCCATCGCGATGAGCGGCATGGTCGCGAAGCCGAACTCCTCGGCGCCGAGCAGACAGGCGATGGCGACGTCACGGCCGTCCATGAGCTTGCCATCCGACTCGAGCACCACGCGCGAGCGAAGCCCGTTTTGCATGAGCGTCTGCTGCGTCTCGGCCAGTCCCATCTCGAGTGGCAAACCCGCATGGTGGATGGAGTCGCGTGGCGCAGCGCCCGTGCCGCCGTTGGCGCCCGAGATGAGGATCTTGTGCGCACCGCCCTTGGCCACGCCAGTCGCGATGGTCCCGACGCCCACCTCGGCGACGAGCTTGACCGAGATGCGCGCCTGCGGGTTGGCGTTCTTCAGGTCGAAGATGAGCTCGGCCAGATCCTCGATGGAATAGATGTCGTGATGGGGCGGCGGCGAGATGAGGCTGATACCCGGCGTGGAGCGGCGCGTGCGCGCGATCCACGGCCAGACCTTCTCGCCCGGAAGATGCCCGCCCTCGCCGGGCTTGGCGCCTTGCGCCATCTTGATCTGCAGCTCGCGCGCGCTCATGAGATAGCGGCTCGTCACGCC
>CABSKV010000133.1 GCA_902478425.1 uncultured Coriobacteriia bacterium
ACTTCGCATCATCTGGTCTGCATCTGATCTTCTTCCTCATACTGGGTGGTATCTTCTGGTTCCTCCCAGTCGCATTGGTCGCGGCGGAAATGGCGACCGTCAAGGGATGGGAAGACGGTGGCATCTATGCCTGGGTCGGCAACACCCTCGGCAAGCGCTGGGGTTTCGCGGCCCTGTTCTACCAATGGTTCCAGATCACGGTCGGCTTCGTGACCATGGCGTTCTTCGTCCTGGCCGCGATTTCGTACATCGTGGGATGGGACGCACTCTACAATAATCCGCTCGTCATGTTCATCGGCGTGGCGGTTATCGTATGGGTGCTCACGCTCACGCAGCTCGGCGGCACCAAGCTCACCGCCCGAATCGCCAAGATCGGCTTCTTCGGCGGCGTGCTCATTCCCGCCATCGTGCTGCTCATCGGCCTGATCGCGTACCTGGCCACGGGTGGCGTCTCGCAGCTGCACTTTGACGCGAGCGGCATCGTCCCCGACTTCACGAAGGTGAGCACGCTGGTCATCTTCGCCTCGTTCATCCTCGCCTTCGCGGGCGTCGAGGCAAGCGCCTCGCACGTCAACGAGCTGAAGAACCCCGGCAAGATCTACCCGATGGTCATGATCGTCCTCTGCGTGCTCACCATCGTGCTCGACACCCTGGGTGGTCTGGCAGTCGCCATGACCATGAGCGAGGCACAGCTCGACGCCAACCTCTCCACCGGCGTCGTCGTGGCGTTCGCCAACATATTCGACGCGCACTTCCATTGCGGATGGCTCGTCTACGTGATCGCGTTTTTGCTGGCGGCAGGCGTCCTGGCAGAGATCTCGTCCTGGATCGTCGGCCCGTCTCGTGCACTGCTCGAGACCGCTAACGAGGGCATCATCCCCCGTAGCTTCGCCAAGACCAACAAGCACGACGTCTCCGTCAAGACCGTCGTGGTCCAGGGCGTCATCGTCACCATCTGGGACGCGGTGCTCTGCGGGTCGATGGCCCTGGCAGGCGGGTCCGGCTCGTCGATTTCGTACCTCACGGCAGTTGGCCTGACCGTCGTCATCTACCTGGTGGGCTACATCCTGTTCTTCCTCGCCTACTTCAAGCTGGTGTTCAAGGGCAAGGATCACGCGCGCGTGTTCCAGATCTTCGGTGGCACCGCGGGCAAGTGCATCGTCGCCGCCTGTGGCTTGATCCTCACGATCTTCGCCCTGGTGGTCTCGTTCTTCCCGCCGAGCCAGCTCGATGCGTCGTCGGGCACGGTCTACGTCATCACCCTGCTGGTCTGCTGGGCCATCTCGGTGGCGATCCCGTTCGTCATCTACGGCCTGCGCCATCACTGGAATGGCGGCGTTGACCACAAGCCGCCCACGATCCCGGGCAAGAAGGAGCGCGCGGCGATGGCAGCCGCGACGGCAAGTGCAGGTACTACCACTGCCCCGGTGACCGACAAGCATTCGATCCCCACAGCCTCCACTACGCAGAGCGCCGCTCCCGCGGATACGCCGCAAAAGGAGTGAGCTTTGCGCCGGAAATGCAAGGCAACACGTGAATCAAGGTGATGTCGAGAGAACGAAAAGCACATGGCACGTCAAGCAAGCATTCGTTAGGAAACGTTTCCGGAAATCCGGAATGTGATTTGGAGGAGATTATCATGACTGACAAGGACGCATAGCTCGTTTCGACCGAGAAACTGAGCGATATGGACGCGAAGACGACGTACACGTCACCAATCTTCGGATCGCACATGTCAGACGTCGAAATGCCCGCGACCAAGATGAACAAGATGCCGGTCGAACCGCGCATCGCAAGCGAGATGATCAGGGAGTACCTGTCAACCGAGGGCAACGCGCACCAGAACCTGTGCACCTTCGTCCAGACCTACATGGAGCCCGAGGCAACGCAGCTCATGGCAGACACGCTCGAAAAGAACGCCATCGACAAGGATGAATACCCGATGACGGCCGACCTCGAGAACCGCTGCGTCGCGATCATCGAGGACCTGTGGCACGCCAACCAAGACGAGCAGCCCATGGGCACCTCGACCGTCGGCTCCTCCGAGGCCTGCATGCTGGGTGGCCTGGCCATGCTGTTCCGCTGGAAGGCGCTGGCCAAGAAGGCGGGCATCGACATTTACAGCGCGCAGCGCCCCAACCTGGTCATCAGCTCCGGCTACCAGGTCTGCTGGGAGAAGTTCTGCCGTTACTGGGACGTTGAGATGCGTCTGGTCCCGATGGACAAGGACCATCTGTACCTCAACCCCGACGAGGCGATGAAGTACGTCGACGACCACACCATCGGCATCACGGCCATTCTGGGCATCACCTACACCGGCCGTTATGACGACGTCAAGGGCCTCGACGCCGCTTTGACCGAGTACAACAAGACGGCGAAGGTGTCCGTGAGGATTCACGTTGACGCCGCTTCCGGCGGTATGATCGCGCCGTTCATCG
>CABSKV010000134.1 GCA_902478425.1 uncultured Coriobacteriia bacterium
GGCGGCGACGGGAAGCACCTCGATGCCGTAGGCGGCCTCGAGCTTCTCCTTGGCGTCCTCAAGCTTCTTCACGTTGCGGCCGGTGATGACGAGGTTAGCACCCTCCTTGGCATACGCCGTGGCGATGCCGTAGCCGATGGAACCGGGCTCGCCGTTCTTGAGCGCGGCGAAGCCGCCGCCCGTGATGATGGCAGTCTTACCTTCTAGAAAACCCATGATTGTCCTTTCGCGAAATGTGCAACTGACACATTATATCGCGAGGACCTCAATCCGTGTGTCCGATGGGCAAATTAAGCCGCGTGCAGGGCAAGCGAGTCGTATGCAGCGCTAGATGAGCACCTTCTCGAAGTAATCGCGCCCCATGCCGCACATCGGGCAGCGCCAGTTCTCGGGAAGGCCGTCGGGGTAGCCCTCGACGGTGAAGCCGCAGATCTTGCAGCGCCAGCCCACCTTTCCCTCGCCAGCATCGGCCTCAGAGACGGTGTTCTCGTCTGCCGTCGCGTCGTCGCCGCCGTTGTAGGTTGCAGCCTTGGCGGGCGTCTTGCCGCGCATCACGCGATGGTAGTAGTCGTAGGTGAGCGGCGTTCCCTCGCCCGTGACCTCGGCCGTCTGCACGGTGCCGATGAAGACGATGTGGGTGCCCACGTCGATCATGGAGTCGACGCTCACCTCGAAGATAGCGAGGACGTCTTGCGTGAGCCGTGGCAGGCCCGAACCGTCCACGGTATGCTCGAACTCGGCGAACTTGTCGATGTCCTTGCTCGACTTGAAGCCGAAGGTGCCGATGAGCTCCTTGGTGGCGTCTTGCGAGAGCACGCCCGCGCAGAAGCGCTCGCAGCCCGCGACGGCGCTCGTCGTCGCGTTCTGCTTGTTGAGCGAGACGAGCAACTGGGCTGGCTCGGAGGCGACCTGCAAGAGCGTGTTGACGACGCAACCACAGAACCTGCCGTCTTCGGCAACTGACGAGATGACGTAGAGCCCGCTGCTCAGCGTGCGAAATGCCTTGCGATCGATTTTCATAGTCATTCTCCTTCGGGACGCCTGACGCGCCTCATGTCGGCGCGAAAGCATCCGCGCGTTGAGTGTACAGACGCATGATACCCGTTGTTGCGACAAATGAGACAGATCTTCCCTGGGCAAATTTGTCTCATTTTGCCCACTACCAGACAAATCTTCCCGGGACAGTTTTGTCTTATTTGCCCGCTACAAGGCGTAGCTGAGGACGCAGATGATGACGAAGAACGCGATGACGGCCCAGAACAGGCCATTGGCAGCCTTGTCGCCGATGAGCTTGCAGAACTTCTGGCAGAACGGGAAGACGAACCAGACGTAGCCAAGCGTGACGAGGCCGAGGAAGATGTCGTTCACGAGCCAGGCCTGCTGGAGTATGTTGAAGGGCAACTGCGAGTTGTCCCAATACGGGTATTCGCCGAACTGGTCGGGCTGGTTGATGATCCATCCCATGATGCACTCGAGCGCCGCGCACAAGACGACGGCCATCACGAAGAACTCGAGCGCCGCACCCCACATGGTCTTGCGCTTGCCCACGAGCCGTATCTTGAGCGGCAGCAACAATATGGTTATGGCTGCCGCGCCGGCTCCGTAGACCCAATAGGGAACGTAGAGCGGGTCGAGGAAGATGGCGTAGTCGGCGTCGACAATGCCGAAGAGGGCGTCCATGGACAGGCAGTAGGGGATCTCCATCCAGTGCCCCACGACGCTGAAGAGGAAGAAGTACATGATGATGCCACGCCAGAAGGCCCAGGTCTTGGGCTCGAAATAGCCGGTCTCGTCTTCCTTGGTGAGCACGAGCTGCGAGAAGAAGCGCTTGGCCTTGCGCCATAGCGTCGTCGCCTTCTCGTCGAGCTTGCGTGCGTGATCGGCACCGGGCAGCTTGACCGGCGACATGACGAGCGTGTCCTCGTGGGCGATGGCCGTGCCATGCAGCCCGAGGCGTGACGAGACAAAGCCACGTGCTCTGCTGGCAAGTGATTGCCGCTTCGCCTGCGTGGCCTTGGTCTTCGTGCTTGTCTTGTCGCGTGTGGTGACGCCCTTGCCCATGTATCTCCCGACTGGTCTCGTGTTCAATATATACATTGGAGAGTATACGAGGCGTAGGCGCCGAAAGGGGCTTCGCGGAGCGCGAACCAGAGTATCATCACTGTTCCTTCAACGGGTGTCTACAACTCCAACGTAGTGGAGTATCCGCAGGTAACAGCCTGGTTGCAGGACGTTAACTCTTCGGAAGTACGAACGATGAAAGCAGGCGGAACGAGCGCGTAGGCAAGCTGCAAAGCGGAGGTACAAGGGAGCGCGCCGTAAAGACCGCGAAGCGGGC
>CABSKV010000135.1 GCA_902478425.1 uncultured Coriobacteriia bacterium
GAGCAGGACCTTGTCGCCCGCCTTGCCGGGCAGGTGCGTGCCGACGCCCATGACCGAGCGCCTGATCCTGACGTAAGTCTGGTAATCGTGCTCGCGCAGGTACTTCCAGATGTCCGCCCGCATCTGCACCTTGTCCTCGCGATCGCTCATCATCGAGAACACCGTGCAGATGACCATCATCATCGTGAGGTAGTTGCGCATGTAGGAACGCAGGCGCGGGCTCTTGACGTCGCGCTCGAGCAAGAAAGAATCGATCATGATGCGCGTGACACGCAGCTGCTGGTCGATACGACCGATCATCACGGACTCGTTGACGCTTTGGTCCTCGCGCCCGATGAAGTAGCGGTACAGGTCGACGTCCATGTAGTAGATGCGCTCGCAGTTGGGCAGCGGCACGTACACGAAGATGTTGTCCACGTAGAAGGTGTGGTGCGGCAAAGTGAGGCCGCAATCGCGCAGCATCTGCGTGCAATAGATGACCGAATGCATGAGTATGTACTTGGTCAGGCCAAAGTGCCCGCAATCATCCCAGCAAAACACGCGCCCCTCGGGCAGCATGCGTCGATAGCTCATGACCTCGCTCGTATTGTCCGCCGTGTGCTCGTAGACGTAGTTGACGAGCATGAGATCGAGCGGCTCGTCAAAGCTCGCGAGCTTGTCGAGCATCGCGACGTTGGCCTCGTTATCGAGCCAGTCGTCGCTGTCCACGACCTTGAAGTAGGTGCCACGCGCATGCTCGAGCCCCGTCATGACCGCAGCGCCGTGTCCGCCGTTTTCCTGATGGATGGCGCGCACGACACCCGGGTTGGTGGACTCCCAGACCTGCGCCTTGTCGAAGGTGTTGTCCTTGGTCGAGCCATCATCGACGATGATGATCTCGATGTCGTCCGGACGATTGCACGCGAGAATCGACTCGATGCAGGCATCCATGTACTCTGCCGAGTTGTAGCAGGGAATCGCGTATGTGATGAGCTTCGTATCCATAGCCGCCTATTGTATACCAGCGAGCGCTAGGACTGCGCCTTGCGTGCCTGGGACTGCACGCAGGTCACCGCAACCGTGCCGACGATGTCATCGGCCGAGCATCCACGCGACAGGTCGTTGACGGGCTTTGCCACGCCTTGCAGGATGGGGCCGAAAGCGTCGGCCTTGGCCAGGCGCTGCACGAGCTTGTAGGCGATGTTGCCCGCGTCGATGTTGGGGAAGACGAGCACGTTTGCCTTGCCGGCAACGGGCGAGTCGGGAGCCTTGAGCGACGCGACCGCATCGACGATTGCGGCATCGACTTGCAGCTCTCCGTCCAGGTCGAGCTGCGGAGCGCGCTCCTTGGCGATGCGCGTGGCCTCGGCCATCTTGTCGACGCTGTCGCCCTTGCCCGAGCCATAGCTCGAATACGAGAGCATGGCGACGCGCGGCTCCTCGCCGCAAAGCTGCTCGAAGCTCGCCGCCGAGGCAATTGCGATCTCGGCAAGCTCCTCGGCCGTGGGATAGATGTTGAGCGCACAATCGGCGAAGACGAACAAACCGTCGTGGCCATATTCGCAATCGGGCACGTCCTCGACGAAGAACGAGCTGACAAGGTCGGTACCGGGCGCGGTCTTGAGGATCTGGAGGGCAGGACGCAGCGTGTCGGCCGTGGAGTGGCACGCACCCGAGACCATGCCATCGGCATCGTCCATGTAGACCATCATGACGCCGAAGTAGCTCTCGTCCTTCATCTGCTCGCGCGCCTCGTTGATGGTGACGCCCTTCTTCTTGCGCAGCTCGGCAAACTTCTGGGCATACGGCTCGAGCAAGTCGCTCGTGCGCGGGTCGATGAGCGTCGCATCGCTCACGTCGATGCCATGAGCCGCGATCTCGCTTTCCGAACCGAGGATGATGACGTCGGCGATGCCAGCGTCCATGATAGCGCGCGCAGCTTGCACCGTGCGGATATCGCTTCCTTCGGGCAAGACAATCGTCTGCTTGTCGATCTTGGCTCGCTCGATGACACTGTCCAGAAACTTGCTCATCTCACACGCCCTCTCAGGTAAAAGTACGAATACAGTTCCCAATAGCTTATCGGATATGGGAACCGCGGGCTAGTGGCGACGCCAGCCGCAAACGGGGCCAGACCCTACCAGATGGCTCTCGCGATCAGTTCAAATGCATTAAAATCTCTCAGGTGCAGTATGCAAGCCTAGAAGACTCAAGCTAAAGTGCAGAGATGTCGACCGGACAAGGCGTGTTCACGAGGATTCCAGCTTGAAGTCAGCGCCCTTGTACGTGCGCACCAGATTCTGCTCAAAGAAGGAA
>CABSKV010000136.1 GCA_902478425.1 uncultured Coriobacteriia bacterium
CGCGGCGCTTGCCGCCGAGAAGACCAAGAGCGCGGTGTTCGTGCCCGTCGCCTAGTCGAATTACGAGTTGGGGGCATCACGTGATGCCCCCTCACTCTGCATCGAAACGATTGAGAGGTTGAGACTTTCATGCCTAGCAAATACTACGAGGATCACAAGGATGACGTCACGTGGCAAGATGGCGAATACACCGTAACCCGCACCACGACCTGGTCGGGCCCTGGTTGCCATGATGGCTGCGGCGTCTTGTACTACACGAAGAACGGCAAGCTCGAGAAGGTCGAGGGCGATCCGTACAACCCGTTCAACGGCGGCACGCTGTGCATGCGCTGCCTCGAGATGCCCGAGTTCGTCAACCATCCCCAGCGTGTCAGCTCCCCGCTCAAGCGCGTGGGCGAGCGCGGCGAGAACAAGTGGGAAGAGATCACCTACGACGAGGCGTACGACATCATCGAGGAGAAGGTTCGCGAGATCTGGCGCGACTACGCTCCCGAGTCCATCTCCTGCATGATGGGCACCGGCCGTAACGCCTGCTGGCAGGTTCCCTATCTCTGCTACTCCGCGTTTGGTTCGCCCAACTTCTGCCTCGGCTTCCTTTCCGGCGAGTCGTGCTTCCAGCCCCGTTCCGCCGCAATGGCATCCATGAACGGCGACTTTCTGATTGCCGATATGTCGCAGCAGTTCGAGAGCCGCTACGATGAGGAGAACACCGAGTGGCGTGTTCCCGAGGTCATCATGATCTGGGGCAACAACCCCGTTCGCTCCAACTCGGATAACTTCTACGGTGGCTGGGTCGTCGACTGCATGCAGCGTGGCTCCAAGCTCATCACCATCGACCCGTCCCTCACCTGGCTTGCATCGCGCTCCGAGTACTGGCTGCGTCTGCGTCCCGGCACCGACGGCGCCCTGGCCCTCGGCATGCTCCATGTCATCATCGAGGAGGATCTCTACGATCACGACTTCGTCGAGAAGTGGACGTACGGCTTCGACGAGCTGCGCGAGCGCTGCAAGGACTGGACGCCCAAGAAGGTTTCCGAGATCTGCTGGATTCCGGAAGAGGACATCGTGGCTGCTGCCCGCATGTACGCGCAGGCCAAGCCCGCTACGATCCAGTGGGGTCTGCCGATCGACCAGGCTGTCTGGGGTATTCCGTCTGCCATGGCCATCAATGCCCTGTGGACCATCACGGGCAACGTCGACATCCCCGGCGGCAACATCATCATCCGCAACGCGTTCGATCAGAACGTGTCGTACAACTACGGCTTCAACAACCTCGCCCCCGAGGTGCAGGCCAAGCGAATCGGCGCCGAGTATCCCCTCATGGCGAAGGCGGGCTTCAGCTCGACGGCTCACTCAGACTCCATCCTCGTCGCGATCGAGACCGGCAAGCCCTATCCCATCAAGATGCTCTGGCTGCAGTCGACCAACCCCATTGCCAACATGGGCTCCGACGCTCCGCGCATCTACCGTGCCGTCAAGTCCGTCGACTTCGTCGTTGTCGTCGACATGTACATGACGCCGACGGCGGTCGCGTTCGCCGACCTGTTCCTGCCGTGCGCCATGAGCTGTGAGCGCGATAGCCAGCGCGTGTGGTGGGTCCCGCTGCGCGGCATGAAGAAGGTCACGCAGTTTGGCGGCGTGAAGTCCGACGAGGACATCATCATCGACCTGGGCAAGCGCCTGCATCCCGAGAACTTCCCGTTCGACAACGAGATCGAGTGGGCCGACAACATCCTTAAGAACGAGACGCCCGCCTACGGCGGTGACTTCGATCAGCTCGTTAACAAGGACGTGTGGAAGTATCCTGAGTTCCACTATCGCAAGTACGAGATCGGCGAGGGCCGCTACGATGGCCAGGTTGGCTTCAACACCCCGACCGGCCGCGTCGAGCTCTACAACACGACCATGATGCTGTGGGGCTACGATCCGCTACCCGACTGGGAAGAGCCGACGAGCTCCCCGTATCGTACGCCAGAGCTCTTCGAGAAGTACCCGTTCGTGCTCACCACGGGCGCCCGCTCCTTCGAGTTCTTCCACTCCGAGAACCGTCAGCCCAACACCACCTCGCGTGAGCTGCATCCGATGCCCAAGTTCGAGATGAGCAAGAACTCGGCAGAGAAGCTCGGTCTGGAAGATGGCGACTGGTGCTGGCTCGAGAACCAGCATGGTCGCTGCAAGCAGATCCTGCGCATCAATCCGTCGCTCGACGACCGCGTCGTGCGCGCCGAGCACGGCTGGTGGCTGTCTCTTATACACATCTCCGAGCCCACGA
>CABSKV010000137.1 GCA_902478425.1 uncultured Coriobacteriia bacterium
TTCATGCGGGTACCAGCGCCTGCTGCAAGAATCAAAGCTTTAGCTTTCACATGCGCTCCCATTGAAGTAATTGGATGGCTGGGGCAGAAGGAATCGAACCCTCATTCGCGGTACCAAAAACCGCTGTCCTACCGTTGAACGATGCCCCAGTAGCCTGCCTGCTTGATTCTAGTGAACTGCGCCGTGATTCTCAAGCAATGATGCGGGGAACGCGGCATACGCGAACCCAGTCGCACACGGGCGCGATGTCATGCGCGAAGCGTTGCGCAGCTGCTTCATCGGGACAGATGGCATAGCTCGTCGAGCCGCTCCCCGAGACAAGCGCGTTGAGCACATCGGGGTGCGCGAGTGCCACGTCGATGCGCTGCTGGATGCGCGGGTCGGCCGCACAGGCAGCGGGGCCGAGGTTATTCGCACATAGGGACGCAAGGCGAGCGAGATCATCCGGAACCTCGTCCAGCGCACGGGCCAATGCATCGGCATCGGGAGCCGGCACGGGATTATCGTCAAACGCACGATACACCGCAGCGGTGGATAGGCCCTCGTCGCTGCCCATGAGAACGATGGGGGCTGCCAGGGGCGGCAATGCGTGCTCGAAGGCATCGCCACGGCTACCCATGAGCGCCGTGTTTCCGTGGAGGAAGAAGGCGACGTCGGCACCGATGCCGCGCGCCACGGCAACCAGGCGTTCATCGAGAACATCGATACCGGTGAGCTGCGCGTAGGCTTTGAGTGCGGCAGCTGCGTCGCTCGAACCGCCACCAAGACCGCCGCCGGCCGGGATGTGCTTCTCGACTTCTATGACGAGCGTCATGTCCGGCGTGGCAACGGGACACCCGCAGGCTTGCTCGGCGGCGTCTATCGCACGAAAGACAAGATTGTCGCGTGGATCGAGACCCTCGACAGCACAGTCAAGCATGACATGCGTACCCGCCTGCGTAGCCAGCGCGTTTTGCGCGATGCCCTGCTCTGCCTGCACGCGCACGACATCATGCAGGTCTAGCTCCTGGAAGACGGATCGCGCCTCATGGTAGCCATCATGCGGTGGATAGGATATGGCCAGGCACAGGTTAACCTTGGCGTGGGCTTCAAACGTCAACGCCTGTGGATGCGGGGCTCCCATGTGCAGATGCGCTAGATGGTCTCTTGCTGGAGCGCGGGGAAAAGCGGCTGCTCATCCTCGGGGTTGGTCAGCTCGACCGTGCCCGTGAGAACGTCGACGTACTGGTAAGACTGACGTGCCTTGCGACCACGCTTCTCGTCGGTCTCGACGATGAAAAGCGACTTGTGAGCCTGGGTGAGAACGCCCTCGCGCTCGATGATCTTGGAACGGCCCATATTGGCACGAATGCGCAGGCGCCTGCCCGTAAAACCGACGAGCGTCTCGTGGATGCTGTTGACGTAGGCGACCTGTCTGTTGATTGTTTCTTCCATGAAGAGTCCTCCTGATACAAAGGAGACACAATAATAACACGCCGCGAGGGATTTTGCATGCATTATACTTACCAACACTGTTTTCTATCCGCTCCAGCGGACAGAATGGGTCAAAACGTACCAAGGAGCACGTGTACATGGCGTTTATGAACAGTTCCGAGTTGGGGCATTGCCCCACCGCCCAACTTCTCATCGAAAACGAAATTCCCTCCCGCATTGCAGCCAAGGATGGCTCCGTCTTCGACTTCTCCGCGGAGGCCGCCGCATGTGCGGCGACGCGTCTGGGATGGACCACACTTGCGAGCAAGCCGCCACGCGACCCGGCCGAAATCGCCATCATCGCGCAACAGGCGCGTGGCGAGGGCCTCGATGCCGTCGTGCTCATCGGCCAGGGCGGTTCTGCCCAAGCCCCGCAGACGGTCACCAAGCTCTACAGCCTCGAAGTCACCGACGAGGTACCGTTCAAGACGATGGACGCACTCTCGCCAGTCTACGTCAACCACATCCTCGGCTCCTCCGACCCCGCACGCACGCTCTACATCGTGTCGAGCAAGTCGGGCTCCACGCTCGAGCCGACCGTGCTCTCGCACGTATGCTGGAAGTACGTCTGCGCGCACCTGGGTTCCGAGCGCGCCGGTTCGCGCTTCATCGCCATCACCGACCCGGATACCGAGCTCGAGCATGTCGCGCGCAAGAATCACCTGTCTCTTATACACATCTGACGCTGCCGACGAATAGAGAGGTGTAGAT
>CABSKV010000138.1 GCA_902478425.1 uncultured Coriobacteriia bacterium
GGACGCCTCGTTCAAGGCTATCAACCGCATGCTCCAAATGGACGTGAAGCTCGAGAGCTTCAGCCTCAACGCCGTCACGGACGGCGAGGACGCCATCGGCGAGGCCGTGGTCAAGGTCTCCGGCCCCGACGGGCGGTCGTACACCGGCTCGGGCCTCTCGACCGATATCATCGAATCGTCGATCCGCGCCTACGTCAACGGCATCAACAAGATCATGGAATCCGGCAACTGAAAGGAGAAACGCGACATGGGCATGACAATGACGCAGAAAATTCTCGCCAAGCACGCAGGACTTGAGAGCGTGCGCGCGGGCCAGCTCATCCAGGCAAAGCTCGACCTCGTCCTCGGCAACGACATCACGACCCCCGTGGCCATCAACGAGTTTGAGTCCGCGGGCTTTGAAAAGGTCTTCGACAAGAGCCGCATTGCGATGGTGATGGATCACTTCGCACCGAACAAGGACATCAAGTCCGCCACGCAGTGCAAGCAGTGCCGCACCTTTGCCCGCCGCTTCGACATCGACCACTTCTACGATGTCGGCACGATGGGCATCGAGCACGCGCTGCTGCCCGAGCAGGGGCTTGTCGCCCCGGGCGAGGCCGTCATCGGTGCGGACTCTCACACCTGCACTTACGGCGCGCTCGGCGCGTTCTCCACCGGCGTCGGCTCGACCGACATGGGTGCGGCCATGGCCGCGGGCGAGACGTGGTTCAAGGTCCCGTCCGCCATCAAGGTGAATCTCACCGGCAAGCTCCGCCCGTTCGTCTCCGGCAAGGACGTCATCCTGACGCTCATCGGCATGATCGGCGTGGACGGCGCACGCTACCAGTCCATCGAATTTTCCGGCGAGGGCGTCAAGAACCTCACGATTTACGACCGCCTGACGATCTGCAACATGGCCATCGAGGCGGGCGGCAAAAACGGCATCTTCCCCGTCGACGACGTGACGCGCGCCTATGTTGAGGGCCGCGTGGACCGCCCCTGGACAGCGTTCGAGGCCGACCCCGATGCAGAATACGAGCGCGTCATCGACATCGACCTTGGCAAGGTCGACTGCACGGTCGCCTGGCCGCACCTGCCCGAAAACGCGCACAGCGCGCGCGAGGGCAGCGACATCGCCATCGACCAGATCGTCATCGGCTCGTGCACGAACGGCCAGCTCCCTGACATGGCCGCCGCCGCCGCGATCTTAAAGGGGCATCATCTGGCCCCGAACGTCCGCGGCATCATCATCCCCGCCACGCAGGAAGTTTACCGCGCCTGCATGCACGAGGGCTACACCGATATTTTCCTCGACGCGGGCTGCATCGTCTCCACGCCCACATGCGGGCCGTGCCTCGGCGGCTATATGGGCATCCTCGCCGCCGGCGAGCGCTGCGTTTCCACCACCAACCGCAACTTTGTCGGCCGCATGGGCCACGTCGACAGCGAGGTCTACCTCGCCTCTCCGGCTGTCGCCGCGGCGTCTGGTATTACCGGCCACATTTCTCATCCGGAGGAGGTCATGAACAAATGAATGCACACGGCATTGTCCATAAGTATGGGGATCACGTCGATACGGACGTCATCATCCCCGCGCGCTATCTGAACACCCAGAGCCACAAGGAGCTCGCCTCCCACTGCATGGAGGACATCGACAAGGACTTCATCCACCGCGTCAAAGACGGCGACATCATGGTCGCGGGCGTAAACTTCGGCTGCGGCTCGTCGCGCGAGCACGCGCCCGTCGCCATCAAGGCGAGCGGCATCTCCTGCGTCATCGCGGCGAATTTCGCCCGCATCTTCTACCGCAACGCTATCAACATCGGCCTCGCCATTTTGGAGTGCCCCGCCGCGAGCGCGGAGATCGAAAACGGCGACGAGGTAACAGTCGACTTCGACACCGGCGTCATCACAGACGTGACAAAGGGCACGACGTATCAGGCCGAGCCCTTCCCGCCGTTTATCAAGGACATGATCGCGCGCGGCGGCCTGATGGCCTAGCTCAAGGCAAAGGAGGCGGCGAAATGAACAAGACCATTGCCATCATCAAGGGCGACGGCATCGGCCCCGAGATCGTCACCGAGGCCATGGGCATTTTAGACGCCGTGGCCGCGAAGTTTGGCCACA
>CABSKV010000139.1 GCA_902478425.1 uncultured Coriobacteriia bacterium
GCCGAGGACGTGGAGAGCGAGGCTCTAGCAACGCTCGTCCTCAACAAGATTCGCGGCACGCTCAACGTCGTCGCCGTCAAGGCGCCCGGCTTCGGCGATCGCCGCAAGCGCATGCTCGAGGACATCGCCATCGTCACCGGCGGCCAGCCCATCATGGAGGAGCTCGGCGTCGCGCTTTCCGACGTCACGCTCGACATGCTCGGCACCGCCAAGAGCGTCAAGGTGACCAAGGACGCCACGACCATCGTCGATGGCGCGGGCAAGAAGGCCGACATCGAGGAGCGCATCAATACCATCAACGCGCAGATCGAGGAGACCAGCTCCGATTTCGATCGCGAGAAGCTTCAGGAGCGCAAGGCCAAGCTCTCCGGTGGCGTTGCCGTCATCAAGGTCGGCGCCGCGACCGAGGCCGAGCTCAAGGAGACCAAGTCCCGCATCGACGACGCCCTGCAGGCGACGCATGCGGCCGTCGAGGAGGGCATCGTCGCCGGTGGCGGTGCCGCGCTCATCGACGCCATGACCGTCCTCGATGATCTCAAGGCCGAGGACGTCGACGAGCAGGTCGGCATCAACATCGTGAGCAAGGCTTGCGAGGCTCCGATGCGCGCCATCGCCGAGAACTCGGGCTTCGAGGGTTCCGTCGTCATCGACAAGATCAAGAACTCCAAGACCGGCTACGGCCTGAACGCCGCGACCGGCGAGTACGGCAAGATGATTGACATGGGTGTCATCGACCCGGTCAAGGTCGTACGCTCGGCGCTGCAAAACGCTACCTCCGTGGCGACCATGCTGCTCATCACGGCTGCTACCGTGTCCGATGTCCCCAAGGACGGTCCGGACATGGCCGAGATGGCCGCTGCCATGCAGGGTGCCGGTGGCATGATGTAGTCGCTCACCACATAGAGACGCGAAGGGCCCGCTTCATGCGGGCCCTTTTTGCTGCGACCAGACAGATGTCGCCGGGGCGCTTTTGTCTGGTTTCGGGACACCTGTCACATAACCAGACAAAAGCGCCCCGGCGACATCTGTCTGGTCCGTCATTCGCCTTCTTTGGGTTTGACGGTGACCGAGAGCGTGGCGATCACGACGAGGAGCGCGCCGATTCCCTGGAACACGTCGATGGTCTCGCCGAGTATGAGCCATGCGAGCAGCAGCGAGGACGGCGTCTCGATGATGCTGAGGATGGAGGCCTTGGTCGCGCCTATGCGCGCGATGGCGAAGATGTAGAGCACGATGGGGAGAATCGTCGCGAGTATGGCAAGACCGCTGCCGAGCGCGAACTCCTTGATGCCGACATGTGCCAGCCCGCCGAGCTCGCCCGCGAAGAGGATGAGCGATGCGACGAGGCACACGAGCGAGATCGTGAAGGTCGCGGTAAACGAGCTCTCCGTTCGCGAGGTCTTCTGTATGAGCACCGAATAGATCGCGAACGAGGTGCATGCTGCGATGGCGAAGATCACGCCGAGGGGGTCAATCGCGGACTGCCCGGGCGCGAGTAGGCCCGAGATGAGGATGATGCCGCATAGCGAGAGGGCGAGCGCGATGATGACGCGCGCGGTGATCTTCTCGTGGAAGACGATGACGTTCATGACGGCGACGAGGGCGGGGAAGGTATAGAAGAGCACCGTCGCGAGTCCGGCGTTGATGCGCTCGACCGCGAGAAAGTACAGCCACGCGGACAGGAAGAAGAAGATTGACTGCACGTAGACGGCGGGTTGATGGCTGATGAACTTGCGTCCGTGGAAGAACAGGATGAAGAGGCCGAGGAAGAGCACCGTGCAACTGAAGCGCAGCACCATGACGAGCTGCGCGGATAGCCCGCACTCATAGAGCAGCTTCGCGAAGATGCCCATGGTCGCGTAGAGCACCGCCTGGATGATGGCGGCGATGTACCCGATCGCATGTGCGGACATGGAGTTCATGTAGCGTCTCTAGTAGTTAGTGGTCATCACGGTCGCGCCCACGCGTGCAACGAGACGATCGGTCTCGTCGAAGAGGTCGATAGTGAAGAAGGAAAGGTTGCGACCGAGCTTGTCGGGATATGCCACGGCTTTGAGCACGTCTCCCT
>CABSKV010000140.1 GCA_902478425.1 uncultured Coriobacteriia bacterium
GGGCAGGGGGCTGTCGTTGGTAGGCGAGCCGATGAGGTGACGGAACTCGCTTTCCGTGATGCGGCCCTCCCAGTAGTCCTTCTGACGCGCCAGGATCTCGGTGAGGCAGTTGTTGTTGAAGAGCACCGGCACCTTGTAATCACCCGGATTGCGATGCCAGTCGGCGGTGGGGGTGGGGATGCGTCCCGGCGTGGGCAGGCACGCACCGGACTCGCAGCCGCCGTGGCAGGCGATGTTGCCGGTCATGGCCTGCAGGATCATCGAGGCGGACGCGCTGTAGTCGCCCATGTGGCGCTTGGCGCAGCTGTAGAAGTACTGCAGGTGCACCGGCTGCGATGTGCCGTAGAGGCGCGCGAGCTCGCGGATGGTCTCGGCGGGGACCGCGCAGATGGGGGCGGCCCACTCGGGGGTCTTCTTGATGCCGTCTTCGCCTTCGCCCATGACGTAGGTGCGCCACTCGTCGAGGCCGTCTTTGTCAACCCACTTCTCGATGAACTCGTGATCGAGCATGTCCTCCTCGAAGAGCACCTGCGCGATGGCGAGCATCATGGCCAGGTCGGTGCCGGGGCGGATGGGAATCCACTGGTCGGCGATGAGCTCGGCCGACTGGGTGTAGCGCGGGTCGATGATGATGGTCTTGATGCCGTATTCGTGCGCGAGCTTCATGTAGTAGGACGTCTGCCCGTACCATGCCACGACCGGGTCCATGCCCCACAGGATGAGGAGCTTGGAATAGAAGATGTCCGGAGCCTCGAAGCCCGGAATCGAGTTCTGCAGGCCTCGCGTGACCTTGGTCAGGTCGACGCCCAAGTGCAGCATCTCGCCGGCCGCATGTCCCGAGGTGGAATGCTCTCCCCAAGCACCAAAACCGGCCTCCCACCAAGGTGCCAGCGGAAAGCCGTTCTTCTCGAAGCTCGGATACTGCGAGTGGAAGATGCCATAAGGGCCATACTCGGCCTTGATCTCCTTCATCTTCTCGGCAATGGTGTCCAGGGCCTCGTCCCAGCTGATGGGTACGAAGTATCCCTTGCCCGGGCCCTTCTCCCCGACGCGCTTCATGGGGTGCAGAAGGCGCGTCTCGCCGTAGAGCTCCTTCTTCCAGGAATGGCCCATAGCACACGGACGTGCTTGGATGTTGCCCTTGAGCAGTTCCTCCCACGCCTTGTCCTCGCGGCTGTCGTTCTTGTTGATGGAGTCATCGGGTTCGATTGCGAAGATCTTGCCATCTTTCATGTGGCATTTCAGAACGCAGGCCGAATCCCAACAGCCATTTGCCGGACATGAGGTGTAGAAGATGCGTTCGCCTTCGCGACGCTTCTTGCTCGCATCGATGATGCCCTGCTTGTCCATACGTACCTCCCTCTCTTGCTTCAATCCCTCTTGTCTGTTGTCGCCCCAATGCGGGCATCGGACTTGGGGATTCGTCGACGTAGGAGGGGGTCATACGATTCCCGGGGGAGTGCCCACTTGCCCGCACAAGGCTGTCGCAAGGCAAATATATGTGGGTTAGGAATTGCTAACTCGCATCCTCGCGGATTTGGGTGTTACGGTTTTGAAAGGGGGTGGAAAGTCGCGCTTTCATGAAGCAAATCCTTACAGCGGCTATAAAGGAACGTTGCATCGAATGGGCTGGACGGCCTAGACAGGGAAGGCGGATTTTGTGTTTACTATGAACTAGTGCGCCATTTCGAATGGTCTGTCGAGAGACATTCCGACGAGCTTGGAGGCTGACATGCTTTTCGAAGATATCGAACTGCTCATCGTACTTTCGGAAGCAAAGAGTCTCTCGCAGGCAGCTGATCAGCTATTCATGTCACGACCGGGCCTATCGCAGAGAATCTCCAACTTTGAGAAACGCGTGGGGCGTAAGCTCTTCGAACGTACCTCCACGGGCATCACACCCACAAAAGCCGGCGAACTCGTGATTAACTTTGCGCGCAATACCGCTGGCCTTGAACGTGTCCTAGCCTCGCAGCTTGCGGCGATCGACGAGCGATTCGACGCGACGCTCGATGTCGGAATGTGCATCAA
>CABSKV010000141.1 GCA_902478425.1 uncultured Coriobacteriia bacterium
CCTCTACACCGCGCGCGAGCAGACCCTCGACCTCGGCAGCACACGATATGCCGCAATCGACGGTCATGATGAGGTCGGGCTCGTATGCCATGCCACGCTCGATTGCCGCATCGGAAAGGGCATATCCCTCGTCATAGCGATGCGGAATGAGGCCCTGCGCCTGCGCACCGAGTGCATGCAGGGCACGCACCGCAATGGCCGTAGCCGTGATGCCATCGACATCGAAGTCGCCGAAGACGAGAATGCGCTTGCCGCCTTCGATGGCGGCCTGCAGGCAATCGGCAACCTGGAGCATGCCGGGGATACGCGCGGGGTCGACCCAATCGCGCTCGAGCGAGGGCGACAGGAACTCGCGCACGGCAACCGGCGTATCGAGGCCGCGCGCAACGAGAACGCGCGAGACGAGCGAACCGAGGTTGCACGACGTGGCGATATCCTGGGCGACGGCCTCGTCGATGGGTTCGAGGATGAGATCGGTATGTTGACCACAAGTGCTCATGCAGAGATTGTTACACAAAGCTGTGACATGATTTGCGATTCCCGTCCACTTTCTTGGCGCGGAAGCGTATTTTCGTCCGTGCAATCGAAGCGGGCCGCATATAACGGCCCGCTTCCAGTGTCATACGTTAACATGCGCGTCGAGCCCAGAGATTACTCCCGAGGCTTCTCCTCGTCGTCGGAGTCGTCACTCGAGGCATATCCGTACGAGAAGCTCGTGGTCGTAGTCGTCGTGATGACGGCATCATCGTCCGGGAGCTTCTCGGCGGAGTACTTTCCGCTCGCATGCGATTCCTCTTCGAACTCGTCGGGTTCGTCGATTCCATTGCCCTGGTCGACGACGATTTCGCCTTCATCTGGCGAATCGTCGATCTCCTCGGCGAGCTCCTCATTGGGCTCTATGACGACTTCCTCGATCGGGGCATCCACCTCGGATGTGGCCTCGCCGGTTTGCCGGGCTTGCGAATCGTCGGAAAGCCCGTCGTCGGATGGCTTGTCGTCACCGGCAAATATCTCGGGTGCGATTTGCTCGTCGATAGCCGATTCGGCGTCCTTCTCGACCTGCTTGGCAGTCTTCAGGGCTTCGCGCTCCTCCTGCTTGATCTTTGCGGCAGCCTCACGCTCTTCCTGCTTGGCCTTGGCACGCTCCTCCTTGGCGACCTTGAGCTTCTCGGCGGTTTCCTTACGTGCCTCAATCATCATCTGCTTGGTGAACGGTGACTGTACGACCTCGTAGGGGTACTTGTTCTCGAGGCGGGCATATGCCGGATCCTTGGCCTTCCACTTGGTGTAGATGGGCGCCGAGATGGCAAGCGTGGAGTAGACGCCAACGACCATGCCGCAGAACATCGCGAAGGCGAAGTCGACGAGCGTGTCAGTACCGATGATCAGCATGAACAAGACGGGAATAACGGAAGTAATCGACGTATTGATAGTACGTACGATGACCTCGTTGAGGGATTGGTTTGCGCAGGTGAGCAAGCTGCACTTCATCTGTGGCGAGGCGTTGCGACTGATGCGATGGAACACGACAACCGTGTCATAAAGCGAGTAGCCGATGATGGCGAGCAGAGCGGCGATGACATCGGAAGTGATCTCCATGTGGAAGAACAGGCCGGCCCAGGCATAAATGCCGAGCACGACGATCATGTCGTGGAACAGGCAGATGAGAGCGACGACACCCATGCGCGGCTCGCGATAGCGAATCGCGATGACGGCAAGGATGCCAATGCACGACAGGAAGAACGCGAGAATCGAGCTCCAGATGACCGATGCGCCCCAGCTCGCACCGATGGTCTCGATCTCGACCGTGCCTTCGTCAAGGCCAAGTGTCTGCTCCACCTTGCCCATAATCTCGCTAGCGTTGGTCGAGACGGTATCGGTCGTCTTGACGATATAGCCATTGCCGCCAGACATGCTGGCCGCTGTCTGAATCGACGAGATCTGCGTCTCGTAGCCAAGCTCGCCCGCGGCACTCTCGAAAGCGTCCTTGAGT
>CABSKV010000142.1 GCA_902478425.1 uncultured Coriobacteriia bacterium
GTGTCGCTCACATCGACGGCGGCGAAATCGAGTTCACCGCGCATGGTTCGACCTGGGCGAACAGCATCGACGTCAAGGCGCAGACGAGCATCGGCGAGGTCGTCATCTACGGAACGATGACCGGCTACTCCGCAGGTGATGTCGTGGGCAACGACGCCGGCTTCGCGGGTCGCTGGGCCGACGTCTGATAGACCGAGGTTCCCATAAGCCTATCCTGCGCAAACACGGGCGTTTTGCTTGCATAGCGCACGGTCGCGATATATCCTCAACAGCAATTCCGCCTCAGAGAAAGGTCGATTATGTCAACTGATTTCATCGCCATCGGACAGCGCATCCAAGGCATCCGCGAGGCTTGCGATGTCACGCGCGAGGACATGGCGGCCGACCTCGACGTCGACCTCGAGACCTACACCAAGTGGGAGGAGACCGGTGCCGACGTACCCATTTCCGCCATCTATCACATGGCCAACCGCTTCGGCATCGAGTTCACCGAGATCCTGACGGGCAAGTCGGCGCATCTCGACACCTTCCACCTCATCAAGGCGGGCGAAGGCCGCGAAGTCGACCGCCTTCCCGGCTATCACTTCGAGGACTTGGCGTGGCGCTTCACGCAGAAGGACTTCCAGCCGCTGCTCGTCACGCTCGACCCGCACGATGAGCCCGCCGAGCTTGTCGACCACCGCGGCCAGGAGTTCAACTACATCCTCGAGGGTTCGATCGTCTTCACCTTCGACGACCGCGAGATCGTCCTCGACGCAGGCGACTCCATCTTCTTCAACCCGGAGCACTTGCACGGGCAGCGCTGCAACGGCGACGTGCCCGCCAAGTTCCTCACCATCATTAGCGAATAAGACAAAACTGCTCCGGCGCTTTTTGTCACGTTATTAGGGAAAGCATAGAACCGTGGACTACATACTCAAGAAATACTGCCCCCGCATCGAATTCGATTCCTACGAGGACTTCTACGATAACTTCAAGATCGAAGTGCCCGAGAACTTCAACTTCGCATACGACGTGGTTGACGAGTGGGCGCGCGTCGAGCCCGACAAGAAGGCGCTCGTCTGGATTAACGACGCCGGCGAGGAGCGCACCTTCACGTTCACGGACATCTCGCGTCTCTCGAACCGCGCGGCCAACGCTTTTACGAAGCTCGGCATCCGCAAGGGTGACGTCGTCATGATGATGCTGCGCCGCCGTTGGGAGTACTGGGTGTGCGCGGTGGCGCTGTGCAAGATCGGCGCCTCGATCATCCCGGCGACCATCCAGCTCACCTCGAAGGACATCGCGTACCGCGCGAATTCGGCGTCCGTCAAGATGGTAATCTGCGTCGACGACGATTACGTGGTCGAGCAGGTGGAAGGCGCGCTGCCGAACTCCCCCAGCATCAAGGAGAAGGTGCTCGTCGCCGGCAAGCGCGAAGGTTGGCTGTCCTTCGACGAGCTCATCGAGAACGAGAGCGACGAGTGGGAGCGCCCCACGGGCGAGGACGCCACGCAAATCGACGACATCATGCTCATCTACTTCACGAGCGGCACGACCGGCAACGCCAAGGCTGTCGAGCACAGCTTCAAGCACCCGCTCGGCCACATCCTCACTGCCAAGTACTGGCAGCAGGTGCGCGAGAACCGCCTGCACATGAGCGTGACCGACAGCGGCTGGGCCAAGTTTGGCTGGGGCAAGATCTACGGCCAGTGGATTGCCGGCGCGACGATCTTCGCGTACGACATGGACAAATTCGTGCCTGCCAAGCTGCTGCAGGTCATGCAGGACTACGACCTCGCGACCTTCTGCGCGCCGCCCACGATGTACCGCTTCATGCTGCAGGAGGACGTCTCGGCCTACGACCTCTCGTCCATCGAGAACTTCGCGACCGCGGGCGAGCCGCTCAACGCCGATGTGACCATCCAGTGGGAGAAGCTCACGGGCAAGAAGATCCGCGAGGGCTTCGGCCAGACGGAAGGCCCCGTCCTGCTCGCGACCTATC
>CABSKV010000143.1 GCA_902478425.1 uncultured Coriobacteriia bacterium
TGAAGATCACGAAGATCGACATCCCCGTCTCCTTCTCCTCCGCATTCGAAGGCGAAATCATCCGTAAGGGCGATATGCAGATCGAAGTCGA
The DNA here is from genome assembly GCA_902478425.1 of uncultured Coriobacteriia bacterium. GTDB lineage: Bacteria > Actinomycetota > Coriobacteriia > Coriobacteriales > QAMH01 > QAMH01. The sequence continues at coordinate 92 of CABSKV010000143.1, forward strand.
CGGCTCTCGGAAGGACTGCTTCGAGCTCGTCACCACCAAGGACGCTACCGAGGTCGAGGATCACAAGATCGTCGTGGAAGGTCCCGAGATCGACGAGATCCCCGTCGGCTCCAAGATTTCCATGAGCTACACCGTCGAGGTTGCTGGCAAGGCTATGCAGCCCGACTTCGAGCCCGTCTTCGAGCGTAAGATTCACCAGTTCCTCAACTGCGTCGAGGGCCTGATGCACACCGGCCAGCGCGACATGATCCGTGTCCGTATCAGCAAGGCAGACTATGAAGCCGGCTTCAAGTTCAAGCACATCGGCGAAGTGCTGTATGCCAAGATCAAGTCCGAGTTCGACACCGTTGTCGACAAGTGCCAGGTCAAGATTGTTGTCGGTGACGAGCCCAATGCGGCGCTCCGCAAGCACGCCAACGAGGTCTTCGACAAGCGCGACGAGCGCCTGAAGTCCATGACCGACGAGTCCGTGCCTGTCTTCTATTCCTGCATCATGTGCCAGGCGTTCTCCCCGAGCCACGTCTGCATCGTTACCCCCGAGCGTCTCGGTCTTTGCGGCGCTGTGTCCTGGCTGGACGCGAAGGCAACCAACGAGCTCGACCCGCAGGGTCCGTGCCAGGTCGTCACCAAGGAGCGCTGCATCGACGAGCGCACCGGTCGTTACGAAGATGTTGACGAGGCTGTTGCAGAATACTCCCACGGCGCGCTGGAGCACGTCACGCTGTACTCCCTGCTCGAGGACCCGATGACCTCCTGCGGCTGCTTCGAGTGCATCTGCGGCATCGAGCCCGTCTCCATGGGCGTTGTCATCACCTGCCGTGAATTCGCCGGCATGACCCCGCTCGGCATGACCTTCTCCGAAATGGCTTCCATGACCGGCGGCGGCGTTCAGACCCCGGGCTTCATGGGCCACGGCAAGCACTACATTGCCTCCCATAAGTTCCTGAAGGCAGAAGGCGGCCTTGCCCGTCTGGTATGGCTTCCGAAGGAACTCAAGGATCAGATCCGTGACAAGGTCAACGAGACCGCCAAGGACCTGTACGGCATTGAGAACTTTGCCGACATGATCGCTGACGAAACCAACTGCGGTTCGGGCGATCCCGAAGAGCTGCTGAACTTCCTGACTGAGAAGGGTCACCCCGTCCTCAGCATGGAGCCGTTCGACATGTAAGAACTGCCCCGCCCCTCCGGAAGCTCGCTTCCGGAGGGGCTTTCTTCATGCATATCCTCGATTCCTTTTTCCAAAAGCACCTTGCAACGCCGCCCGGCAGAAATTCTTAAGATTTTCTGTCGGGCGTTGACTTTTATTCCTCCGCGTGCTATAAGTGTACTAGAACAAATAGTACAGTTAAGGAGGGAGGTTCCCATGCTGCATCTGGACTACCGCGATCCGCGGCCGATTTACGAGCAGATCCGGCAGGAGTTCATGCGCCTGATTCTCTCCGGCGCGATTGCCCCGGGCGAAAAACTGCCGTCCGTGCGCGATCTGGCCGGAACGCTTTCCATCAACCCAAACACCATCCAGCGCGCCTACCGCGAGCTGGAAGCGGCCGGCTATCTTATCAGCATCCCCGGCAAGGGTTCGTTTGCCGCTGAGTCAAGCCCCCTGCAGGCGCAGAAAAAGCAGGAGCTCCTCGCGCAGATCCGCTCCCTTGCCCGGGAGGCTATCGTGCTCGGCGCGACGAGAGACGAGCTGCTCGCGCAGCTGGACGCAAAGGAGGAAGAAGCATGATTGAAGTCAAAAATCTCACCAAGCGCTTTGATGGGTTCACGGCGTTAAATGGCCTGACAATGACCGTCCCGACAGGCTCTGTTTATGGTCTGGTCGGCCCCAACGGCGCAGGCAAATCAACGATTATCCGTCATATCACCGGTGTGTATCGCC
>CABSKV010000144.1 GCA_902478425.1 uncultured Coriobacteriia bacterium
TGAATGCGGCGAGCTCGAGGACCCGTGGAGCGAACCTCTCGAGGATATCTACACGATGACCACGTCGAGCTATGAAGCTCCGGCAGATGGCGAGTATGTCGTCATTAGCTTTGAGGCGGGCGTGCCCTGCGCACTTGACGGCGAGAAGATGAGCTTCCATGACATCATTCTGAAAATGAATGAGATCGCCGGCCGCAATGGCTTCGGCCGCGTCGACATGATCGAGAACCGTCTCGTGGGCGTGAAGAGCCGCGAGTGCTACGAGGTGCCCGGTGCGCTCTCCATCATCCAGGCCCACAAGGCGCTCGAGGACCTGTGCCTGGAGCGCGAGCTGCTGCACTTCAAGCCGGTTGTCGAGCAGAAGTGGGCCGAGCTCGTCTATGACGGCCTGTGGTTCTCTCCGCTCAAGGAAGCGCTCGACGGGTTCTGCTCGACGACGCAGAAGCTCGTGACTGGCGACGTGCGCCTGCGCTTCTTCAAGGGCAGCTGCGTGACGGTCGGCCGTCGCAGCAAGTACTCGCTCTACGATTACGGTCTGGCTACGTATGACTCCGCCGACACCTTCAACCGCGACAGCGCCGAGGGCTTCATCGACCTCTTTGGCCTGTCCACGCGCGTGTGGGCCAAGCATCGCCAGGACGAGGGCCAGCCTGGCGTCGTCTAAGACTGATAACGGGCATGAAGAGGGGGCCGGTCACGAAATGTGGCCGGCCCCTTTGCTATACCGATGTGGTAGCTCCTATTCGGGCTTCTCGTCAATCGTGATGGTCTCCTCGACCTTCTTGCCCTCGGCTTCGGCGCTGCGCGTGAGCGTCTCGCCGTGGGAGTCGGCAACGGCGCCTTCCTTGAAGGTGACGGGCTCCTTCTCGCCGACCTCCTCGGCTTCGGCGGGGTGGATGGGCGTCTCGACGGGCATGTTGACGCCCTTCAGCGGGATACCGCCCTCGAGCACGGCGTCCAGGTGACGGTCGACGAGCTCCTCGTCCATGTAGTGGTCAAACTCGTACTGGATGGCCTCGGAGGGCTCCTTGCTCAGCAGCGAGACGATGACGATCGCCAGACAGCCCAGGATGAATGCGGGCAGCAGCTCGTAGATGCCGAACACGCCACCGAGCGGCTTGATGAAGTTGTGCCACACGAGAACGGTGATGGCGCCCGTGAGCATGCCGGCGATGGCACCCGATTTGGTCGTGCGCTTCCAGTACAGGCTGAAGAGCGTGAGCGGTCCGAACGACGCGCCCAGGCCGGCCCATGCGTACGAGACGACGGTGAAGATGACCGAGTTCTCGTCCCAGGCAACCGCGATGCCGAAGAGCAGGACGCAGGCAAGCGTGATGCGGCTCACGATGAGCACCTGGTTGTCGGTGGCATCCTTCTTGAGAACGCCGCGGAAGATGTTCTCGGCGACCGAGGAACCGGTGATGAGCAAGTAGGACGACGCGCTCGACATGGAGGCGGCCAGAATGCCCGAGACGACCAGACCGCAGAGGAAGCCGGGGAGCATGACCTGCGACAGGAAAATGAAGATGCTCTCGGCGCCGGAGTGCGTGAGGTACTGGGCGGGGAAGAGGTAGCGGCCGATGAGACCGATCATGATCGCGCAGAACATGGAGACGACGACCCAGACGATGGCGATGCGACGCGAGGTCTTGATCTCGCTGTCATTGCGGATGCCCATGAAGCGCACGAGCACCTGCGGCATGCCGAAGTAGCCAAGGCCCCAGCTCAGGGTGGAGATGATGGTGAGCAGGCCATACTCGGCCGGGATGCCGAAGATGGGCGCGCCACCGAGCGTGTACTGCACGCCATCGGCGTTGACCTCGGGGACAGCCGTCTGCACCATCGAGAGATAACCGGGAATGTCGCTCAGGAACGCGGCCGTGTTCTCGACGCCGCCCGCCATTGCGATCGATCCGACGATGACGACCACGAGCGCGAAGAACATGAGGCAGCCCTGCAC
>CABSKV010000145.1 GCA_902478425.1 uncultured Coriobacteriia bacterium
GGCTCGATGCCGCAGATGCACTCGAAGCAGCCGCAGGAGGTCATCGGGTCTTCCATGATGGAGTACAGCGTGACTTCTTCGACCGCGCCGTGCGTCGCATCCTTGATCGCATCGTTGACGGTCGTGTACCGGCCGGTGCGCTCGTCGAGGCAGCCTTCTTTCATAATGGGCTGGGACGGGCCGTTCGGGTTGAGCTCATACGTCGCCTTCGCATCGAGCCACGACACCGCGCCGCAAAGACCCAGACGCTCGGGGGTAACGACGCAGCAGTGCGCCGGGGCGAACGACTGGCAGAGGATGCAGGTGAAGAAGCGGTCGACGGACTCGTCGGTCATGGAAGCAAGGCGGTCGTCACGCATGTTGTAGCGCGGCATGGCAACGTCGTTGAGGAAGCTCGTCGCCTTCGCGGGGTCAGTGATCAGGTGCACCTCGCACTTGTCGACGACAGCTTCGAATTCGTCCGTGATCATGTGGTACAGGACTTCTGCGAAGTGTGTCAGGCGCAGGCCCTTCTCATACGCTTCCTTGGAAATACGGATGCGGAACTGGTTTCTCTGGCCGGTGTGCATCACGCCTTCCATGTAGTTGAACCAGGCATGGATCTTGCGCTCGATGACGGACTCGAAGTCGGGCTGCATCTTCTTACCCGCGACATAGATGCAGGTAGCAAGCGCGTACTCGAGGTCGCCCGAGTCGATATCGGGGCCGTCGATGACGATCTTGTGGTCCTCGACCTCGTCCATACCCTTCGCAAGCACGAGCTCGCAGGTGGTGTTCTTGGCGGACCAGAACTCGACCTGCATGTCGGCCTTACGGATGATCTCGCCCTCGAAGGCCGCTGCGAACGCAACCGGAATCGGAAGCTCCTTGGACTTGATCTTGATGCCGCGCAGCTCGAGGGACTTCTTAACGGTCTCGTTGTGGTCCAGACAGCTCTCCAGCGCGCCCGGAACCTGATTTTCGCCGAGGTCAATGTCGACCACGACCGGGAAGCCCAGCGCAATCGCGCCAGCGCCCGCGGAGACGACGACATTGTCGATCGCGCCAAAGGTGTTGACAAACGCGGGAACGCGCTCTTTCGTATAGGCAAGAAGGCCCGCCAGATCGCCCGGCTGCACATTGCCGAAGATCAGGGCCGCGCGGATGGCGACGGTCACAACGTGGATGACAGCCGTCACGTCGTGGCCAAGCGGAATGACGCGGAGCTCAAGGCCCATCTTCACACCGGCGTCTGCGCACTGCTCGATCACATCGCCGATCAGGAAGGTCATAATGCCCTTCGACTGGTAGTCCTTGACGACCTTCGCCGCGTCTTCGCCGTTTTCGGCCTTGCCGAGCACAACAGCCACGCCGGGGATATCGCCCGTAACCAGCGGCACGCCGAGCGAGCGGATGATGGGATCGGGCACGAAGCCGATGCCGGGAACTCTTGCGCTCTCATAGCTCTCCTTGGGCTCGACAAACTTGAGGCCCTCGAGGATCTCCGCGCCGACCGCTGTGGCAAGACCTGCATTGAGCGCCTGCCCGAGGTCTTCCTGATTGGTGATCAGGCTCTTGAGCACGCCCACACAGGCAGGAAGATCGCCGAGCGTTTTCACCTTCACGCCGGTTGCCGCATAGATCGTGGGGAAGAAATAAGCAGTATCGGGGAACGCGAGTTCCTTGTCTGCGCCATATTTGGCAATTGCATCGTTGACCGCGCCTTCGGTCAGACCGGCGACGGCATTCGAGCCGCCATAAATCAGATCAGTTAATACGCTCATAAATACCCTCCTGAAAAATGATAGATTTGTGCGCTTGCCGGAACGCGCCGTGTGACTGGACGCTGCGCGTTCCGGGGATAAATGGAGCAGTTCCCTGCCATTGCTGGCAGGGAACCGCAGTATGAATGAGGAAACTTAGACGTCCAGATAGGAGTCGGAGTACAGCTCGTTGTTCTTGAAGATGTCGCAGGACTT
>CABSKV010000146.1 GCA_902478425.1 uncultured Coriobacteriia bacterium
GCCCTCGAGCGCGTCTCCGACGGAAAGCGGCGTTCCATCGGCGCGCTTGTCGGCTTCCTCCCAGGCGATGACGACGCGGTCGTACTCCGCGAGCTCGCGGCAGATGTCCTCGAGACCGGTCGGGTCATCGACGATGGGCAGGATGTTGCGCCCCGACTGCTTGGCGGCCGAAAGCGCGATGCGGCGCCAGCGCGAGCCCTTGCGGCCACGCTCATCGACGGCGAGGCGCACGACCGTGCGCGCGGAGAGGAAGGGGATGATGCGCCCGATGCCGAGCTCGGTCGTCTGGCGTATCGTCTGGCCCATGCGGTCGCCCTTCGAGATGCCCTGCACGAGCGTGAGATCGGGGAGCTTCTCGAGGGGCATTTCCTGGATGCAACGACCCGTGACTTCGAATTCGTCAATCGTGACGGTCTCGACTTCCCAGCACTTGCCACCCGCGGCGACGGCGGCGATGTGCTCGCCTTCCTTGATGCGGCGCACGGCGAGGTGATGGAGTTCCTTATCGGAGAAGGGGAGGGTGACGATATCGCCTTCGGGCAGCTCGCCCTCCATGAAGAAACGGGGTATGGACATGTATCTCTCCCATTGGCGCGTGCGGTTCGCGCACGTGCTGATTGGCATCGGGGTATATGAACAGGTGTATTGTAGCGGTTTTCAGGTCATGCTATAGTGGCACAGGTCAAGAGGCGCGGTGAGCGTCTCGACTTTCCTTTTCACAGTCAATCCCCGTTTGACATTCTGTTTTTGCATGCCCCTGCTCAGATTTTCAAACGGGAAAGGCAATCAATGTACGAAGGAGCCATAGTGAAGTTTTTCCTGGATACCGCGGACCTGTCCGAAATCGAAGAGGTGGCATCGTGGGGCGCCCTTGCCGGCGTCACGACCAATCCGAGCCTCTATGCCCGCACGGGTGGCAAGCTCGAGGATTTCGAGAGCCATCTCGTCAAGATCTGCAATCTGGTCGATGGCCCTGTGAGCGGTGAGGTCACCGCCGAGGACCGCGATGGCATGATCGAGCAGGGTCGTGCCCTGGCGGCGCTTGCCAGCAACATGGTCGTCAAGATTCCGGTTTGCGTCGAGGGCCTCGCCGCGACGCGCGCGCTTTTTGAAGAGGGCATCGACGTGAACATGACGCTCGTGTTCACCGTGCCGCAGGCGCTGCTCGCCGCACAGGCCGGTGCTCGCTACATCAGCCCCTTTGTCGGTCGCTTCGACGATATCGCCGAAGACGGCCTCGACCAGCTCGGCGACATCGTCACGGCTATCCAGAACTACGACTTCGGCCATCCGGTCGAGATCATCGCCGCTTCCATTCGCTCTGCCAATCATGTGACGCAGGCCGCCCTCATGGGCGCCGACATCGCCACCGTCCCCTATGGTGCGATGAAGAAGTGCATATACCATCCGCTTACGGAGCAGGGTCTCGAGAAGTTCAAGGCCGACTGGGAAAAGGTTGAGAACGCATGAGTGACGAGACCGTAGATACCGTCGAGGCCGCTGCGGAGGAAAAGCCCGCGGTGAAGAAGACCACGCGCAAGCCGGCCGCCAAGAAGGCGACGACTGCCAAGAAGCCCGCGGCGAAGAAAACGACAGCTGCCAAGAAGACGACGACGCGCAAGACCGCTGCGAAGAAAACCGAGCAAGCCGAAGAGACGGTCGAGGCCGTTGCCGAGGAGCAACTCTCGCTCGTCGACGTGCCCGAACTTCCGTCCGCGGACGAGGCAGACGAGGCCACACCAGAGAAGAAGCCCGTGCGCAAACGCAGGACCACCAAGAAGGCCGACGAGTCCGAGAAGCCCGCAGATGCCGAGCAGGCAACCGACGCCGCTGCGGCTTCAGGCGAGGCCGCCGATGACGAATCGGGCAAGGACCAGACCGCGACCGATGATGCCGCGCCTGCGGATGCCACGAGCGCCGAGCAGGGCGCAACCGAGGCTACGGC
>CABSKV010000147.1 GCA_902478425.1 uncultured Coriobacteriia bacterium
GAGGCCGAGGAAGTTGCAGGCGGAAGCGAAGGAGAAGCGGGTACGGGTGGAGTTATCGCGGAAGAGGGAGATGCCGAGGCCGGAGTTGAAGATCTTCGTGGACTTGTTGCGCTCCCGCAGGTCGCGCAGAGCGTCGGCTACGGTAAAGACAGCGTCGATTTCGTCGTCGGTCTTGTCCCAGGTCCAGTAGAAGTCGGTCTTGTACATGTTGTTGATGCGCAGGGTTTCCAGATGTCTTGCAAGCTCAACAGTTTTGCTCATGATTTTTCTCCTTATTTATCTTATCGATATATGGTTACAGATTTGGATGGGCGGATGCGGGCATTCGCCCCTACGAGACGTGCGGGGGATATGGGCGGGACAGAATCCCACCGGCAAAAACCCGTGGGATTCCGGATGCGTGTCTTACTTAATGTCGTTGCCGGTGAGTTCCTGACGGAAGCTCGTTGCGGAGCCGTCTTTGTTCTCGGGCTTGTAGAGCATGGGAACAGCGGCATAGAGCGCTGCGCAGGTCACGAGGTCCTGCTTCCAGGTGATCTCGTTGGGCGCGTGCGCCTGGGATTCGGCGCCGGGGCCAAAGCCGACGCAGGGGATGCCGTAGCGGCCCTGGATCGAAACGCCGTTCGTGGAGAAGGTCCACTTGTCGGTGAGGGGCCGACCTTCGCGGGTCGAAGCAGCCTTCGCGTCGGGGGCAAGGCGCTTGTCGCCCCACAGCGCGTGGTGCGCGTCGACAAGAGCCTGCACGTGCGGCGCGGACTCCTTGTTGATCCAGGTCGGGAAGAAGCACTCGGTCTCATAGACGTGGCCGTTCCAGGAGGGGCGGTCGTACATGTACATGGAAACCTTGACGTCCTTCGCGTACTTCTTGCAGGCGGGGAGGTCTTCGATTTCCTTCAGGCAGGACTTGTAGGTCTCGCCAGCGGTCATGCGGCGGTCGATGGAGATCGAGCAGGAGTCAGCGACAGCGCAGCGGCTGGGGCTGGTGTAGAAGATCTGGCTGGTGGTGCAGGTGCCGCGGCCGAGGAAGCGCGCGTCTTCCCAATGCTCGGGGTTGTACTTCGGGTCGAGCATCTTGACAAGGCCCTTGACTTCCTTGTCGTCGCCTGCGTCGTTTTCGTTGAGGTCACGGACGTTCAGAATCACTTCCGCCATCTTGTGAATCGCGTTGTCGCCGCGCTCGGGCGCGGAGCCGTGGCAGGAAACACCGTGCATGTCGACGCGGATTTCCATTCTGCCGCGATGACCGCGATAGATGCCGCCGTCGGTCGGCTCGGTGGAGATGACGAACTCAATCTGATTGCGTGCGTCCTCGGGACCGTTAAAGTATTCGTTGACGATGGACTGCCAGCACATGCCGTCGCAGTCCTCTTCCTGCACGGAGCCGACGACCATGATCTTGTAGCCCTCGGGGATGAGGCCCTGTTCCTTCATGATCTTCGCGCCGTACGTGGCAGCTGCCATGCCGCCCTCCTGGTCAGAGCCGCCGCGGCCATAGATGATGTCGTCGGTTTCATAGCCCTGATAGGGGTCGGCTTCCCAGTTGGCGCGGTTGCCGATGCCGACGGTGTCGATGTGAGAGTCAATGGCAATGATCTTGTCGCCGGTGCCCATCCAGCCGATGACGTTGCCGAGCTTGTCAAACTCAACTTTATTGTAGCCGAGCTTCTTGAGCTCTTCGGCAATGCGCTTGACAACGCCCTCTTCTTCGCAGGACTCGGAAGGAATGGCGATCATATCGCGCAGGAATTTGGCCATGTCGGCCTTGTAGCCTTCAGCTGCCTGCTTGATTGCTTCATAGTTCATAATACCGGTAAACCCCCTGTTATATCAATAATATGTATTTCCCTTCTGACGAAGGAGGCCAAGAGCGCTCCTTACGCTATCCATCATACCACAAGAAAAACCATTGTCAAACAAAATTTTTGCATGCCTAAAAATTTTTT
>CABSKV010000148.1 GCA_902478425.1 uncultured Coriobacteriia bacterium
TCAAGCGCTACGCGGCCCAGCAGTGCACATGGGTGTGCAACGAGGCAATGCAGATTTACGGCGGCCTCGGCTTCACGACCGAAACGCGTTTTGGCAGGCTTCTGCTTGACTGCCGTGGTATGCAAATTGCAGGCGGAACGGATGAGATCATGGTCTACATCGCGGGCCGTCAGATCGCCAAGGAGTACGCTCGCTAGGGCGTGACGACGTCGATGGATCGGATCGAGGAGACATATCCTGCGCTCTCTATGATGCGATTTATCCACGACGGATGCCAAGAGCATCCAGAAGCGCCTCTGCTAATAACCGAAGGCGACGACTACACATATTCTGAAATACATAAGTGGGCCGTCGCTTTCGCGAGCTATCTCAACGATGAGCTCGAGCTAAAAAAGGGATCCTCCGTCATCTTGTCGGCGCCAAACACCGTGCACGTTCTCGTCGTGCTTGCCGCGGCTCAGCTTCTGGACATTCGCGTAGCGCTGATGGCGACTACGGCGGGAAGCCAGGAGTTCGAGCGGAGCGTAAATCTCGTCCGCCCAGGGCTCGTCATTTCGGCTGATGAGATCCAGTGCCAGATGGTGGAGGAGCTTGCCCCCAACGCCAGCATCATGGCTGTGAGTGATGCCGACGCAGGACGAATCAGCGTGGACGCGATCATGCGCATGCCGAGCACGAGGAAAGCGGGTTTTCCGGATGCGAACGCCGACGCGCCCATCGTGGTCTTCACCTCGGGCAGCACGGGCGTTCCCAAGGCGATAGTAAACAGGGCGTCGTCTTTTGCACTCAATGGCGCTGCGTTGTGCAAATGGCTTGAGCTTACGAATGATGACGTGATTTATCTGCCGGTTCCGCTTATTCACGTGTTCGGCTTGGTCGGTATATATGCAACGCTCACGGCGCATGCAGCCTTTGCAACATCACCAAAATACGATGCGGAGCAAGCGTGTGCGCTCATGGAAAAAGCGCAGGCCACCGTGCATTTCGGGGTTCCGACCAACTACATCCGCGAACTCAAGTGCAATGAGGAAGCGGAATACGATCTGAATTCGTTGAGGGCGGGCCTCGTGGCGGGCGCTGATTGTCCGCCATTTGTCATCGAGCAGTTCGAGAGGCTCTACGGATGCACGGTCGTGCAGTCCTACGGCATGAGCGAGACGGCGGCGACCCTCACGATAACCCCGCTCACATATAGCCTGGAGGAAAGGATCTCAACCGTCGGATTCTGCATAAAGGATGCGGCCGCCAAGGCCGACCCCGTCACGGGAGAGATCATGTGCAAGAGCGCATCGATGATGGAAGGCGTGCTGCAGGAAGATGGCTCGATCGTCCTCGACCTCGATGACGGATGGTACCGAACGGGTGATGTGGGATGCATTGACGAGAACGGGCTGATGTCCATAACGGGGCGCGTCAAGGACGTGATCGTGCGTGGTGGCATAAACATCTTTCCATCGGAAATAGAATCCGTCTACGAGCATTGCGGCGATGTGGCGGAATGCTGCGTTACCGCTTTCGATGACGCCGAGCTCGGCCACCGGATTTTCCTGGCCGTGGTCCTGCAGGAAGGCTCAAAGGCAACGGCAGATAGTCTGCGCGAATACGCAAAGGGGCGCATTGACAAGTGCAAACTGCCAGACGTTGTGCGAATAGTGGACGAACTTCCGTGCCTTGGCAACGGCAAGGTGGACAGAAGTGCCCTCAGGGCAAGAGTGCAGGGCACATAACTCAAAACAACAGTTGCGAGATCGAAAAAGGAAGGGGAAGCAGGAAATGGCACAATTCATTACGGCGCAGGAGGCGGCAAGGCTCATCCCCGACGGAGCGACCATCGGCGTGGCCGGCATGGGACTGTCGGGTTGGGCCGAGGAGATCGGCCGCGCCATACGCGACAGCTACAAGGAGACGGGGCACC
>CABSKV010000149.1 GCA_902478425.1 uncultured Coriobacteriia bacterium
GCCCCGACGCCGGCTCTTATATTCTCTTGACCTTTGACGGCAGAAGCGAAGAGGTCACGGCCAATGCCGCGCGCGTGCGCTCTCTGGCGCTGCAAAACGGCGCGCTCGACTTTATCGAGCTCTCCGACGCGCGGCAGTGCGCTGACATCTGGCGCGTGCGCGGCGCGCTTGTCAAGGCCGTGGAGGCCGTTTCCGAGCAGGAGCCGGTCGATATCGTCGTGCCCATCAGCCGCACGGCGGACTTCATCCGCTTCATCAACGACTTGGAAGCCCAGAGCGGCATGCAGATGGTCAGCTTCGGCCACGCGGGCGACGGCAATGTGCACCTGTGCGTCGTGCGCGGCGAGCGGGATGAAGAAACGTGGCAGCGCGAGCTGCACGAAAACATGGACAGGGCCTATGCCGAAGCCTATCGCCTCGGCGGCGTCGCCTCCGGCGAGCACGGCATCGGGCTATCGAAGCGTCCCTACTTCCTGCGCCAGACGGCGAAGGGAAATTTACAGGCCATGAACGCCATCAAAACGGCGCTCGACCCGCAGCATATCTTGAACAACGGAAAATCTTATCTCACAGGAGGAAACAATAATGCAGGCACTTTCTGACCGCACCGCGAGCTTTACCGATTCCGTCATCCGCCGCATGACCCGTATCTCCAACCAGTACGGTGCGGTGAATCTTTCCCAGGGCTTCCCCGACTTCGACCCGCCCAAGCCCATCCTCGACCGCCTCTCTCAGGTCGCCTACGAGGACTATCATCAATACTCCATCACCTGGGGCGCGCAGGACTTCCGCGAGGCGCTGGCGAAGAAGCAGTCCCACTTCATGGGCCGCGACATCGACCCCAACGGCGAGATCGTCGTCACCTGCGGCAGCACCGAGGCCATGATGGCCGCAATGATGACCGTCGCCAATCCCGGCGACAAGGTCGTCATCTTCTCCCCGTTCTACGAAAATTACAGTGCCGACACGATCCTCTCCGGTGCGGTGCCCATCTATGTGCCGCTCACGCCGCCGTCGTTCACGTTTGACCCCGAAGTGCTCGAGGACGCGTTCCGCCAGCACCCCAAGGCGCTCGTGCTGTGCAACCCCTCGAACCCCTGCGGCAAGGTCTTCACGCGCGAGGAGCTTGAGATCATCGCGGGTCTTGCCAAGAAATATGACGTCTACGTCATCACCGACGAGGTCTACGAGCACATCATTTACGCCCCGCACCAGCACACCTATTTTGCGACGCTGCCCGACATGTGGGAGCGCACGCTGTCCTGCTCGTCGCTTTCCAAGACCTATTCCATCACCGGCTGGCGCCTTGGCTACATCATCGCCCCGCCGAAGATCATCGACCGCGCGAAGAAGGTCCACGACTTTCTCACCGTCGGCGCGGCGGCGCCCCTACAGGAGGCCATCATCCCCGGTCTCAACTTCGGTCAGGACTACTACGACGCGCTGCAGGCCGAGTACACGCACAAAAAGGACCTGTTCTTAAAGGGCCTTGACGACCTCAAGATCGTCCACAATGACCCCGAGGGCGCTTACTACGTGATGCTCGACATCTCGGAGTTCGGCTACGAGAGCGATCTTCAATTCTGCGAGGACCTTGCAAGCAAGGTCGGCGGGGGTGCGGTGCCGGGCTCGAGCTTCTTCCGCGAGCCGGTCAACCACCTCATCCGCCTGCACTTCGCCAAGAAGGACGAAACGCTCACCGACGCGCTGAACCGTCTCGAATCCCTGCGCGAAAAGATCCCTGCCAAGGGATAAGAAAGGAAATTTGCCATGAATGCCCTGAGAGAAGAGTGCCAGCAGCTTCGCGACGAGCTCATCGCACTGCGGCGGGAATTTCACCGCGCCCCAGAGCTCGGCCTGCACGAATACCACACTGCCGC
>CABSKV010000150.1 GCA_902478425.1 uncultured Coriobacteriia bacterium
CTTCCTTGCCGCACACGGCCAGAAGCGTGACCTTGCCTTCGTTGACGGAGGCGAGCACGCCGACGATCTTGGGCTCCTTGTCGCGCAGGAAGTCGCCGAGCTTGCGCAGGGCGTTTGCATCCATGCCGTCGCGCTGGGCGGTGACGAGCTTCAGGCCCTTCACTTCCTTGGCGGAGGTCAGGAACGTGCGCGCCTCGCCGAGCGATGCCTGCTCCTTGAACTTTTCAAGCTGGCTCTTGATCTCCTTCATCTCGCTCAGCATGCCGCCGATGCGGCTTTCGAGCTCGTTCGACGTGGTCTTTAAGAGCTGCGCCGCGCGGATGAGCTTCTCCTGGCCGCTTCTAAGCTCTTCGAGCGTCTGTTTGCCTGTGATAGCCTCGATGCGGCGCACGCCGGAGGCAACGCTGCCCTCGCTCTTGATGCGGAAGAGGCCGACCTTGGCGGTGTTGTCAAGGTGCGTACCGCCGCAGAACTCCATGGACACATCGCCCATCTCGACCACGCGGACAACGTCGCCGTACTTTTCGCCAAACATGGCGACAGCGCCCTTCTTCTTCGCTTCCTCGATGGGCAGCACCTCGGTCACAACGGGGATGCCGCGCAGGATCGCGTCGTTGACGAAGGTATCGACCGCGAGCAGCTGCTCGGGCGTGATGGACTCAAAGTGCGTGAAGTCGAAGCGCAGACGATCGGGTTCAACGAGAGAACCCGCCTGATGCACATGGTCGCCGAGCACCGCCTTGAGTGCGGCGTCGAGAAGGTGCGTGGCCGTGTGGCCGCGGCGGATGGCCATGCGGCGCTCCGCGTCGATGCTCGCCTCCACAGTGTCGCCAAGCTGGAAGCTGCCGGAGACGACCTTGCCGCTGTGCATGAACTTGCCGCCCTTGTTCTTCTGGACGTCGGTGACCTCAAAGACGCTCTCGCCGCAGCGGATCACGCCCGTGTCGCCGATCTGGCCGCCCATTTCGGCGTAGAACGGGGACTTGTCGAGTACGACAATGCCCTCCACGCCGCTCATCATGGCCTCGGCCTGCTCGCCCTCGACCACCAGCGCGACGATCTTCGCGTCAGCGATGGAGTCGTTCTCGTAGCCGACAAATTCGGTGGACGGCACGTCCTTGCCGAACTCAACGCCCGCCCAGCCGAGGTCGCCGAGCGCCTTGCGCGCCTCGCGCGCGCGGGTCTTCTGCTCCTGCATCTCCTCGTCGAAGCCCTTGCGGTCAAGCGTCATGCCCTCGTCCTCGACCATCTCGATCGTCAGGTCGATGGGGAAACCATAGGTGTCGTAGAGCTTGAACGCGTCCGCGCCGGAGAATACGGTCTCCCCCTTTTCCTTGTGGGCGGAGAGAAGCTCGGTGAAGATCTTCATGCCGCCGTCGATGGTCTTGGCAAAGTTCTCTTCCTCCGTGCGGATGACCTTGGTGATATAGGCCTGACGCTCGCGCAGCTCGGGATAATGGCCTTCGTTCTCGTGCACGACCGTATCCACGACCTCATAGAGGAACGGACGGTTGACGCCGAGGAGCTTGCCATGGCGCGCGGCTCTTCTCAGCAGGCGGCGCAGCACGTAGCCGCGGCCCTCGTTGCTGGGCAGCACGCCGTCGCAGATCATAAAGGAAGCCGAGCGGATGTGGTCGGTGATGACGCGCAGGGACACGTCTTTCTCGCGGCTCTGGCCGTAGCTCGCGCCGGTGATCTCCGTGACCTTGTTCGTGATGTTCATCACCGTGTCGACGTCGAAGAGCGAATCAACGTCCTGGCACACAACGGCCAAGCGCTCAAGACCCATGCCGGTGTCGATGTTCTTCTGCTTGAGCTCGGTGTAGTGGTCGTGGCCGTCGTTGTCGAACTGG
>CABSKV010000151.1 GCA_902478425.1 uncultured Coriobacteriia bacterium
GAGGGTGCGGTAGTTGATGGTCTCGGGCTTTTTGACCTCGCCGTAAGACCATTCACGGATCATCTCCGGAGAAGCGATGCCGATTTTGATCGCGTCAAACGTTGCGTAACTCATTCTATATGCTCCTCCTTCTCTCAGTCTTCCTGATCGTCGCCGGCAAAGTCGGCGTTGACTTCATCTTCAGCGACATATTCAAAGCCTGCGTCCTCGAGCTCGGCTTCATCAGCGAAGGGATTGTTGCGGTGGCGGTCATCTTCAGCGTCCATGCGGGCGAGGTTGAAGGTATCCATCGCGTCCTCGTCTTCCTTGAGTTCGATCTGGTTGCCGTCGCGGTCAAGCACCTGAACATCGAGGCAGAGCGCCTGGAGTTCCTTGACAAGAACCTTGAACGACTCGGGCACACCCGGCTGCGGGATATTGTGGCCCTTGACGATGGACTCGTAGGTACGCACGCGACCGGTCACGTCGTCGGACTTGACCGTTAGGATCTCCTGCAGGGTGTAAGCCGCGCCGTAAGCCTCGAGCGCCCAAACTTCCATTTCGCCGAAGCGCTGGCCGCCGAACTGTGCCTTACCGCCGAGCGGCTGCTGGGTAACAAGGGAGTAGGGCCCGGTGGAACGGGCGTGGATCTTATCGTCGACCAGATGGTGCAGCTTGAGGAAGTAGACGTAGCCCACCGTAACCTTGTTGTCGAAGCGCTCACCGGTACGGCCGTCGTACAGCCAGCTCTTGCCCTCGGGATCGAGGCCGGCTTTGATCAGCTCCTGCTGGATCTCGTCGTAGCTCGCACCGTCGAAAATCGGCGTTGCGACCTTATAGCCGAGGGTCTTGGCGGCATAGCCCAGATGAACTTCGAGCACCTGACCGATGTTCATACGGGACGGAACGCCCAGGGGGTTCAGCACGATGTCGAGCGGCGTACCGTCGGGCAGGAAGGGCATATCCTCCTGCGGAAGAATGCGGGAAACAACGCCCTTGTTACCGTGACGACCGGCCATCTTATCGCCCGGCTGGATCTTGCGGCGCTGCGCGATGTAAACGCGCACGACCATGTTGACGCCGGGGCCGAGCTCGTCGCCCGCCTCGCGGGAGAAGACCTTGGCATCGACAACGATGCCGCTCTCGCCGTGGGGCACCTTAAGGGAGGTGTCGCGCACTTCGCGCGCCTTTTCACCGAAGATGGCGCGCAGCAGGCGCTCTTCTGCGGTGAGGTCGGTCTCGCCCTTGGGCGTGACCTTACCGACGAGGATATCGCCGGCGTGGACCTCAGCGCCGATGCGGATGATGCCGCGCTCGTCGAGATCCTTGAGCGCGTCCTCACCGACGTTGGGGATATCGCGGGTGATCTCTTCGGGGCCGAGCTTGGTGTCGCGTGCGTCAAGCTCGTACTCCTCGAGGTGAATAGAGGTGTAGTAGTCCTCGCGGACAAGGCGCTCGTTCAGAAGAACGGCGTCTTCGTAGTTGTAGCCTTCCCAGGTCATGAAGCCGACGAGGATGTTGCGGCCCAGGGCGATCTCGCCCTGATCGGTCGCCGGGCCGTCAGCAAGAACGGTGGGATCTTCCCACACGCCCTGCTCGTTCAGGCGGCGGCCGTGCACGCGCTCGCCGACGTCGACGATCGGGTGCTGGTTGATGCAGGTGCCGTGGTTGGAGCGCAGGAACTTCGTGAGCTTGTATTCCTTCGTCTCACCGTTGTCGTAGGCGACAGTGATGGCGCGCGCGTCCATCTTGGTGACGATGCCGTCGCCCTCGGCGAGGATGACGACCTCGGAGTCCATGCAGATCTTATGCTCCATACC
>CABSKV010000152.1 GCA_902478425.1 uncultured Coriobacteriia bacterium
TCAGATGTGTATAAGAGACAGGCATTCTCCATCGAGCCCTGGATGGTCGGCATCATCATCGCCGTCCTCGCCGGGTTCGTGTTCATCGGAAACATCCACCGCCTGGCATCCATCACCGAGAAGATGGTACCCGTCATGGCCGTGCTCTACGTGGTGGGCTCGATCATCGTTCTCGTCATGAACTGGCAGAACATCCCAGGTGCCTTCGCACTCATCTTCCAGTGCGCCTTCAGCCCGCAAGCCGGAATCGGTGGTGCGTTCTTCGGCATCGTCGCGGCCATCACCTACGGTGCCAAGCGCGGCCTGTTCTCCAACGAGGCCGGTATGGGCTCCACCCCGCACGCGCATGCACTCGCCGAGGTGCGCGATCCGCATGAGCAGGGCGTCGTCGCCATGATCGGCGTCTTCATCGACACGCTCGTGGTCGTCACCATGACGGCGCTCGTCGTCATCTCCACCCTCTACGTGGGCGATGGTGCGCTGGCCAAGGCCTACGAGGACGCCGGCAAGTATGACACCGTCATCGAGTTCGTCATGGCCGAAGGCGATGCCATCGACGACACGCTTACGCTCGAAGACGGCAAGCTCGTCGATGCGCAGGGCAGCATCGTGCTCAGCGACGAGGACATGAGCGATCCGTCCGCTCTGGCCGCCGCCATCGGCCTGGACAACGGCAACATGGCGCAGGTTGCGTTCAGTCAGTTCTTCACCACCAACGGCGGCAACATCTTCGTCGCCATATGCCTGCTATTCTTCGCGTTCTCGACGATCCTGTCGTGGAACCTCTTCGCGAAGCTCAACTGGGAATACCTCTTTGGCAAGAAGACGATTCTCGTGTTCGCATGCATCTGCACGTTCTTCGTGTTCCTGGGCGCGGTGCTCAAGATCGATCTGGTCTGGGAGTTGCAGGACATGTTCAACCAGCTGATGGTGCTTCCCAACGCCATCGCGTTGTTTGCGCTGACCGGCTCGATTCTCGCCATCGCCAACGCCAAACATGACAAGAAGGCGACCGACGTGCGCGCCGAGCATGCCGAGGAAAAGGCCTGGGCCGAAGCCGAGCGCGATGCCGAGGGTGCGCTTCGCGCCGAGGAAGATGCCGCGACGCTCGAGATCCTCGAGGAGCGCGGCGACTACGTGGGTCGCGTGGAAGACGAGAAGTAATCGCAACCTTCCCCATTGGTTTCTCGAGTGCCCGCATTCCGATGAGAGATGCGGGCACTTTTTTTACACGATGGTATCATTCGCTATATTCTGAGCGAGGTATAATGAATGCGCGAATCGAACGCTATTCAGGGAGATGACTCAGCATGAATGCCAGTCAAGAAAATGCCACGGTAAAGCGCGTCGCCATCCTCGCTGCCGGCGGTTTCGAGGAAATCGAGTTCGTCGTACCCTTCGACATACTGCGCGAGGCGGGACTCGAGGTGGACCTCGTGAGCATCAACGGGGCTACGCAGGTCACGGGAACCAACGGGCTCGTCATCGGCGGCTGCGTCCCCCTGGAAGGGTACGACTTTTCCGCAGCCAGTGCCCTCGTGGTTCCCGGCGGTGGCGGCTACGCCCCCATCGAGGCCTCCGAGAAGGCGACGGAGCAGATCAAGGCCTTCGGGAGCAATTCCAACAAGGTGCTGGGCGCCATTTGCGCCGGCGCATCCATCCCGGGCAAGCTGGGACTTTACGAGGGCAAGAGGTATACGGTCGTCCCCGGCATGGACGGCGACTTTGGCGGAACCTTCGAGAAGACGCACGCGGTAGTCGACGGCAACATCGTCACCGGCATCTCCGTAGGTG
>CABSKV010000153.1 GCA_902478425.1 uncultured Coriobacteriia bacterium
CATGTACCGTCTCGGCCGTGCCGATGGAGGCGAGGTCGCCATCGCCCTGGTAGGCGAAGACGACGTTATCGGGCAGCACGCGCTTGATACCGGTCGCGACCGCAGGCGCGCGACCATGAGCGGCCTCGACCATATCGCAGCCGAAGAAGTTGTATCCCATGACCGAACAACCGACGGGCGTGACGCCGACGGTCTTTCCCTCGATGCCGAGCTCGTCGATGGTCTCGGCCACCAGGCGATGCACGATGCCGTGGGTGCAGCCCGGGCAGAAGTTGGTCACGACGGGCAACAGCGCATCGGGGCGCGAAAAGACGATCTTCTCCTCTTTCTCGGCCATGCTACTCACCCACTTTCTGGTCGAATGCGACGATGGCGTCAAGGACCTCGTCGGGCGTCGGGATGACGCCGCCCGTGCGGCCGTAGAACTCGACGGGGGCACGACCGGCGACGACGAGACGCACGTCATCGACCATCTGGCCCATGTTCATCTCGACCGTGAGGTAGCCCTTGGCATGTGAGATGGTCTGCTCGAGGGCATCGACCGGGAACGGCCACAGCGTGATGGGACGGAAGAGCCCCGCCTTGATGCCCTGCTCGCGTGCGGCGTTGACCGCATTGCGCGCGATGCGGGCGGCAGCGCCGAAGGCCACGATGACGATGTCGGCGTCATCGCACAGGTACTCCTCGGAGACTTGCTCGCTCGCCTTGATCTTGTCATAACGCTCGTAGCGCTCGCGATTGTTCTGATCGAGCAGAGCCGCGTCGAGATAGAGGGAGTTCGCGACGTTATGCTCGCGCTCGCCCTTGGTACCCGTGCACGCCCAGGGCTTCTCGGGAATGCTCTGCCGGGGCTCGGGAAGCTCGACCGGCTCCATCATCTGGCCAAGCAGGCCATCGAGCAAAATCATGACCGGCGTACGATACTCGTCTGCGACATCGAAGGCCTTGGCGACGTAATCGGCCATCTCCTGCACGGTCGAGGGAGCGTAGACGACCATCTGGAAATCGCCATGACCGAGGGCCTTGGTGGCCTGCCAGTAATCCGACTGGGAGGGCTGGATGGAGCCCAGGCCCGGGCCGCCGCGCATGACGTTGATGATGACGGCAGGTAGGTCGGCGCCCGCCAGGTAGGACACGCCCTCGCTCTTGAGCGAGATGCCGGGCGAAGACGATGAGGTCATGACGCGCGCGCCTGCGGCGGAAGCGCCGTACACCATGTTGATGGCCGCGACTTCGCTTTCGGCCTGCAGGAAGGTTCCGCCGATCTTGGGCATGTGCTTGGACATGTAGGCGGACAGCTCCGTCTGCGGCGTGATGGGATACCCGAAGAAGTACTTGCAGCCCGCGCGCATGGCGCTTTCTGCCAGGACCTCGTTTCCCTTCATGAGCACTTTCTCTGACATCATGCTACCTCCAGACCGTAATCGCAACGTCGGGGCACATGAGCGCACATGAGCAGCAGCCCGTGCAGGCATCCATGTCGATGCAATGCGCCGGGTGGTAGCCCTTATCCGTTATCTTGTCCTGGTCGAGCTCGACAATGTGCAGCGGACATGCATCGACGCAGAGGCCGCAGCCCTTGCAAAATGCATCGTCAACGATCATTTTCGCCATGTGTAAGCTCCTCTCTCGACTCGATTATTCCCAGGGGTTCTTGACATATAAACGTACAGGATAGACCAAGGGGGCATATTTCGTGCCCGTAAACAACTGACTTGCGTCCCCAACGAGCTCTTCGGGGACGGTCTTTGCCACGAGGAACAAGCCGGACAG
>CABSKV010000154.1 GCA_902478425.1 uncultured Coriobacteriia bacterium
GCCCTCGGCAACGGCCAGGTCAAGGTAGAACGCGAGGCCGAGCTGGACGATGGCCAGCACCACGGCGAGCGGCTTCTTGTAGTAGATGCCCTTGACGATGATGTAGAGGCACAGCGCGACCTCGACTACGAGAGCGACGTAGCCGATGATGGTCGCCATGCCGTCATCGATGACGAACAGGTGCGTCTCGGGTGACAGGAACTGCACCGCGCAAAAGATGCTTCCGCATGCGATGACGAGCGCCCCTATCACGGTGATGTAGCTGCGCGCCCTATCGTCGCGCACGAACATCAGGATGAGGGCGACAAGCACGGGAAACAGGATGAGAAACGCAATGGTTGCGATCCCGATTTCCATCGAAACTTCTCCCTTCCGGATTTACCAACGGCAATCCGCTTACGCATAGTAATTTGACTACTTTAGTTCAGTGGAGAGTGCTTGCGGGGAGAAAGTCGGCGAGTGCACCCAATGACCTCCCCCAATGCCTGCGCAGCTAGATGATACCGGGAAAACCCAGCTGGCGCAGCGCCTCGAAGAGCACGATGTTGGCGGCATTGGAGAGGTTGAACGACACGGCATCCGGATCAGCCGGGTCGCTGAGCGGGCCTTGCGTCGTTGCCGGCGAGAGTCCCTCGCGCTCGAGCATCGGGATGCGCAGGCAGCGCCCGGGATGCGCCGCAAGCACATCGGGGTCGATGCCGACGGATTCGCGACCGAACATGAGGTAGTCGCCATCTGCATACGAGACCTCGTGATAGTACGCATCGGCGCGTTTCGTGAACATCCACGGGCGTGCATCGGGATTGCGCACGAGGAAGTCGGCGTAGTCCTCGTATACGACGAGGTCGATGTCATGCCAATAGCCCATGCCGCTGCGGCGCACCATGCGGTCGTCGAGCGAGAAGCCGAGCGGACCGATGAGATGCAGGCGCGTGTTCGTGAGCACGCATGATCGGCCGATTGTTCCGGTATTAGCGGGTATCTCGGGTTGGTAGAGGACGACGTTGAGCATGGGAACTCCCCTAGAGAACGAGCTCGAGCGTCGAACCCGAGCGGGTCTTCGTGACTTGGATCTGGCGCGTGATACGCTCCTTGAGGTCGGGTACGTGGCTCACGATGCCGATCATGCGGTCATCGGAGCTGAGCTTGCCGAGCACTTCGACGGCGAGCTGGCATGTCTCCTCGTCGAGCGTGCCGAAGCCCTCGTCCACGAACATCGCGTCGATGTACATGCCGCCTGCCTGCGCCATGATGACGTCGGATAGCCCGAGCGCCAGCGCAAGCGAGGCGAGGAAGGTCTCGCCACCCGAGAGCGTCTCGGACGGGCGCAGCATGCCCGTATAGCGATCGAGCACGTCGATCTCGAGGCCGGCGCTCGCGCGCCTGTCGCGGCCGACATCACGATGCACGAGGCTGTACCGGCTCGCGGACATGACGTGCAACCGCTCGTTTGCCGCGCTCAGCACCTGGTCGAAGTAGGCACCTTGCACGTAGGTCTCGAAGGCGACTTTGCCCAGGTTGCCCGCGAGTTTGCCGCTCCCCAGACGCGAGAGATAGTCGATGGAGGTGAAGCGCTCCTCGAGCTTTTCGAGGAACTTGGCATGGCTCTTGATGGCCTCCAGGCATTCCGCGTGCTTTGCCACGAGCGTTTGCGTCGCGGCAAGGTCATCTGCCAGCGACTCATCGCGCTTGGCAAGCGAGGCACGGTCATCGCGTAGCTTTGCCACGTCGAGCTCGTCACTTCCCTCCTGGGC
>CABSKV010000155.1 GCA_902478425.1 uncultured Coriobacteriia bacterium
CCCCAGCGCTTCGCATAATCGCCAAGGAGCTCGCGCGACGCGAGGATGCCGACACGTTCTTACGCGCGCTCCCCCATCGCCTCTTCGACGAGAACCAGGTACACGCCTTTGCCATCGGCCTCGAGCGTGACTACGACACCGCCCTCGAGCTCTACGAGCGCTTCTTGCCCTTCGTGGACAATTGGGCGACCTGCGATCAGCTACCCGTCAAGGTGCTCGCCAAACGGCCCGACGAGACGCTTGCCCACGTGGAGCGCTGGCTTGCCTCGGAGCGCTGCTACACGATTCGCTTTGCCATGGGCGTGCTTATGCGCCTCTACCTCGACGAGCTATTCGACGAGCGCTTCCTCACCATGGTCGCGAGCACGCGCATGCCCGGCACGCCGGAAAGCCCCGCGTCCGAAGACGATATCTACTACGTGGACATGATGCGCGCGTGGTACTTTGCCGAGGCGCTCGCCAAGCAGGAGGCCACGGCCCTTCCCTATCTGGAGCGCCAAGGTGACGAGGCGCTGCTTGACGAATGGACCCGCCGCAAGGCCATCCAGAAGGCCATCGAGAGTCGACGCATCTCCGATGCGATGAAGGAGCATCTGCGCACGCTGCGCTAGGCTGCGGATCCCTGCGTAAGCTCGGCCTTCGCGAGCTCCGTGTACTTGTTGACGAAGACGGTCTTCGCAGCCGTATAGCCGTCGCGATCGTGTTCGTATTCCTTCCAGAGCGAGAGCTTGAGACTCTCATACTCCTTCGCAACCTCGGGATACGCGTTAAGGTAATCGCGGAAGTAGAGCTCGTCGGTGTCGCCGGCGACGCGCAGGTGGATGTGGAAGACGCGCTCGGCGAAGCCCTGCGGGGTGTAGCCCTTGTTGAGGTCGCGCTCCGACATGGCGAGATAGCCCTGCGCCTCGAGCGCCGCCTTTGCGGACTCGATGGCAACATCATCAGGCAGCTCGACGAGTATGTCGACGATGGGCTTGGCCCAGATGTCATCGATTGCGGTGCTGCCGATGTGGTGAATCGCATGCGGCCGAAATGGGGGCAAGATGACGTCGAGCTCCGCTGCCTCCTCCCGGTACCAATCGGCCCAGCAATCCCGATGCTCCGCCAGCACGATGGGAAAGAGCTGCCACAGCTCCTCGAGGGACATATCAGTCAGGACCTTGCTCACGAACGGTGTCCTCCTTCTGCTTGCTGATAATTGTAATCGCTTTGTTCGACAAGCACATCGAGCGTGCACTTGTCGCAACGCCTCCATCTGCCCTGAGCTCATACACTGCCACTTTGCGCTATATTGGGTGCATGGGCAAACGAAAATCAATCTCAGGGTGAGGAGCAGCCATGTATCTCAACAACGAGGGCGAATACGGAAAGTACATCATCCAGGAGCTGCATGACCCGCAGATTGGCACGCCGGAGTTTCGCGAGATGTACAAGCGCTTCTCGAAGCGCATACTCTGGGTCGATGACGAGGTCTGCCCCGGCGCGTTCCAGATGAACACCGCCTGGTACTTTGCCGTCCCCGAGAAGGACCCGGTCTTCGAGGAGCACGCGCATGACTCCGACGAGCTCATCGGCTTCATCGGAAGCGACCCGGATGACCCCTACGACCTCAACGGCGAGATCATGGTCACGCTCGATGGCGAGGAGCACCTTTTGACCAAGACGAGCATCATCTTCTGCCCCGCCGGCATGCCGCACATGCGTGTCAGCATCCGCCGCGTGGACAAGCC
>CABSKV010000156.1 GCA_902478425.1 uncultured Coriobacteriia bacterium
TAAGAGACAGGTCGGCGTGGGCGAAGATATCCTCGAGGCGGTGCTCGGTGATGATGACGGTCGTGCCGAGCTCGAGGTTAATCTGGCGCACCGTGTTGAGGAAGTCGGCGGTGGCGATGGGATCGAGCTGGCTCGTCGGCTCGTCGAGGACGAGCACGTCGGGCTGCATCGCCATGATGCTCGCGAGGTTGAGGAGTTGCCTTTGCCCGCCCGAAAGCTCGCTGACCTCGCGATGGAACCAGTCCTCGATGCCGAAGTAACTTGCCATCTCGGCGACGCGCAGGCGCAGCACCCGCTCGTCGCATCCGATGCTCTCGAGCCCGAAGGCGAGCTCGTGCCACACCTTGTCGGTGACGATCTGCGCATCCGGGTCTTGCATGACGAATCCGATGCGACGCGCCTGCGTGGCAAGCGGCACCTCGTCAAGCGGCGTGCCGTCGAGCAGCACCGCACCCGAGCGCTGCCCGCTGGGGGCGAGGATGGTCTTGAGCTGGCGCAGCAGCGTCGTCTTCCCGCAACCGCTCTTGCCGCAGACGCAGAGGTATTCGCCGCGTTCGACCTCGACGTTTACCTCGTCAAGCGCGCGTACGGGAGCGTCGGGGTAGGAAAAGCTCAGATTCTCGACAGCGAAAAGCGCCATGTGATCGCCTCCTTCGCGTCGACGAGGGAGGGGAGGAGGACGAGGATGGCGAAGGCGATGAGCGCCGCGATGCCAAGCGGCGGCATCGGCGGGATGTCGATGGCGGGGATGTAGGCGACGGCCAACGCGCCTGTCGCGAGCGCCGTGCAGGTGATGGTGATGCAGACGATGATGAGCGCGAACAGCGCCGCATCACGTGCGCCGAAGCGGTAGTGCGCGTAGCGTGCGGGTGCGCCGTCGTTCGTGCCGTAACCGCGCGAGCGCATCGAATCGGCCGTGGTCACCGAGCCCTCGAGCGCCCAGGTCGTGAGCGCCGAGAGCAGCGAGGCCCCATCGCCTGCGCGCTGGCGCAGGCTGCCCTTCGTCATCGAAAGGCCGGCGCAGCGCCGCGCCGTTGCGATCTGGCGGGCCTTGCGCGCGTAGCTCGGCACGAGGCGCAACGTCATCGTCAGCACGAGCGTGAGCGCCGGGGCGCGGTTGCCGAAGAGATAGCCGAACTTGTCGGAGCTCATCACGCGCGCGTAGCAGGCGAACCATAGCATGATGCTCACGAACATGCAGGCCGTCGACGCGCCGTAGGCGAGCGCCTCGAGCGTGAAGGGACGGCCGTTCAGCCAGGTGAAGAGCATGGTGTCGCCCAAGGTGTCGAAGAGCGGGTTGATCGTGGCGAGCACGACGAAGGCAAGCGCGAGACCCGCGAGCAGGCGCCATGCGTCGCGTCCGCGCACGCATATATAGTAGAGCGCCGCGCCGGCAAGGCCGATGGCTTGCAGGACCGGTTGCTGCACGAGCACGCACAGCACGATGACGCCCACGAAGAAGGTGAGCGTCACCGCAGGATGATGCGTCGAGAAGGCGTCGGGACGCATGGACGCACGCTACATCGTGATATAGGAGAACGCCACCGTGTCGCCGTCCCCGACTTGGCAGACGTCGACGGATTCCATGACCTCTTCGTCGTTGACGGTGTAGATCCAGCCGGAATTGCCCTCGGCGACCTTGCCATTGATGGCGGTAATATCTGTCTCTTATACACATCTCCGAGCCCACGAGACCGTACTAGATCTC
>CABSKV010000157.1 GCA_902478425.1 uncultured Coriobacteriia bacterium
GAGTTGGAGCGTCCGCCGAGCCGGTTCATGGCGATGGCAAGGCACTCGTGCGCCTCGGCCGAGATGGAGCCGTAGCTCATGGCGCCGGTGTTGAAGCGCTTGACGATTTCGCTCGCGGGCTCGACATCCTCGAGGGGGATGGCGGGACGCTGCGCGTCGAAGTCGAGCAGGTCGCGCAACACGACGGCGCGGCCCTCCTGATGCACGGCCTGGCTGTAGCGCTCGAAGAGCTCCGGGTCGTCCTCGCGCACCGCGCGCTGCAAAAGCCTGATGACCTGCGGTGTGATGAGGTGCTCCTCGCCTTGCGGACGCCATGAGGTCATGCCCGAGCTCGGGAGCTGGCCGGGAGAAGGCGAGCTTGCCTGGGCAAGCGCCAGCGTATAGCGCTCATCGCATTCGCGTTGCAAGTCGTCGAGCGTGAGGCCACCGATGCGACTCACCGTGCCCGTGAAGTGCCGGTCGACAAGCTCGGAGGAAAGGCCCACCGCCTCGAACACCTGGGCGGCGTGGTAGCCCTGCATGGTCGAGATGCCCATCTTGGACATGATCGACACGATGCCCGAAACGACGGCCTTGTTGTAGCGGGCGATGGCGGCATCGACGTCATCGGCGATGACCCCGCGACCGCAGAGGGCGCGGATCGTGTCGTGCGCGAGGTAGGGATATATGCCCGAGGCCGAGTAGCCGACGAGCGTCGCGAAGTCGTGCGGGGTCACCGCATCGCCACACTCGACGATGAGGTCGACCTGCGTGCGGATACCGCAGCGCAACAGATGGTTATGTACGCTCGCGACGCTCAGAAGCGACGGCAGCGGCACGAGACCGCGCCCCGCGCGATCGGAGAGCGCCAGGATGTTCACGCCGCCGCGCACGAGCTCCTCGGCACGCTTACCCAAATCCTCGACTGCCGCGGCAAGCGCATGGGGCCCATCATCGGGCGCGTAGGCCGCCACGAGCTTCGCGGCCTTGAAGCCCTTTTGCTCGATCGCGGCAAGCGCGGCGAACTCGTCCTCGCTCAGAAGCGGCGTATCGAGCCTGACGAGCCGGCAATTGGAACGCGCGTCCTCGAGCAGGTTACCGTGGTTGCCGAGGTACAGCAGCGTCGAGGTGATGTAGGACTCGCGCAGCGCATCGATGGGCGGGTTGGTCACCTGCGAGAACAGCTGGTTGAAGTAATGGTAGAAGCGGCGGGGACGCTCGGACAGACAAGCGAGCGGCGTATCCTCGCCCATGGACGCGAGCGGCACGGCGCCGGCATCGGCCATGGGGATGATGGCCTCCTCGATGTCCTCGAAGCAAAAGCCGTGGACGGCCTGGCGCTCCGTGAGGGACAGCTCCGCGTCTTCGGAAAGCGGAGCCGGATCCTCGGCGCCCTTGATGAGTGAATCGAGTGCGAGCGTCTCGGCCTTGATCCACTCGCGATACGGCTTCTCGTTGGCGAGCTTGTTCTTGATCTCGTCATCGTAGAGTACGCGCCCCTGCTCGGGGTCGACCATGAGCATCTGGCCCGGCCCGAGGCTGCCCGAGACGAGAATCTTTGCCGGGTCGATGTCGAGTGCGCCGGCCTCGCTTGACAGGATGAGGCGGTCGTCGCTCGTTACGCAATAGCGC